>JAFCZJ010000011.1 GCA_019314375.1 Deltaproteobacteria bacterium
TACCGATCACTGCACAAGTTCAGGTCTTTGTATAGACGACTGCGCCGGACGGGTTTGCGGGCCATCGCCCATTGAAGAATTCGACTGCGGCTCATGCTCGGTGGAGGAAAAATGCATGTCCGGTCAATGCGCGAGCCCGGAATGGCAGGATCCCCCGTCGTCAAATTCCATGGGGTGGCAAAACGCCTTCAACTACTGTGAGACGCTCTCCTTCGATGGGCACGACGACTGGCGTTCGCCGACCATCGGCGAGCTGCGAAGTCTTGTCCGCGGCTGTCCGGATACCGAAACCAACGGTCCTTGCGGCCTGACCGACGACTGCCTGTCGTATGCGAATTGCCATGATTACAATTGCGACGGTTGTCCTCTTTTAGAGGGTCCCAGTGAAGGATGCTACTGGCCGGATGGAATGCAAGGCACTTGTGGTTATTACCATTCGTCGTCCTTGCGCACAGGCACCTCTCTCGTTTGGTCACTGAACTTTTCATATGCCGACTTCGCGTCCCACACTGAAACCGGAGTCTCCACTTATGCACGTTGTATAAGATATAGTACGCAGTAACCGTGATGGGTCGTCTTGAAGGAGTTAGAAAATGAGATTCGTGCAGACCCTGTTTTTGACTGCCATATTCTCCGCCATGGTCCTCACCGCCTGCAGCAGCGACATCGACGTAAGTTGCGAGCCGGACTGTACAGACCGCGCTTGCGGACCGGATCCGGTCTGCGGACATTCTTGTGGAAGCTGTGGCGACAACGCGACCTGCGAAGATGGCCTGTGCGAATGCGAACACCAGGCCTGCAACGAGCTATGTTGCGCGGCCGATGAGTTCTGCCGCAACGACAGATGCCTGTTGCCTTCAGACCCCTGCTTCGACGACACGACCTGCGCGACCCAGCATCGTGAGTGCATCAGCGGCCAGGATGAAGCAACCTGCGGGAACTGTCTTTCGGGATACTACGACTTCAATGGCCAATGCGATGTCGACTGCACCGGACGGGTTTGCGGACCAAACCCCAACGGAGATCTCGACTGCGGCACATGCCCTGGAGCCACCGACTACTGCACAAGCGAAGGCCTCTGCGAAGACGACTGCGCCGGGCGGGTTTGTGGTGCGTCGCCTCAGGCGAGCTTCGACTGCGGTACTTGTTCCGGTGCTACGGTGTACTGCACAAGCGAAGGCCTTTGCGAGGACGACTGCGCCGGGCGGGTTTGCGGCGCATCGCCCACTGAAGCATTCGACTGCGGCGTTTGCTCTGAAGTCAACGAATACTGCACAAGCGAAGGCCTCTGCGAAGATGATTGCGGCCAACGGGTCTGCGGGACGTCGCCGCGAGAAGGCCTCGACTGCGGCACCTGCCCTGGAGCCACCGAATACTGCACGAGCGAAGGCCTTTGCGAAGACGACTGCGGCGAACGGGTTTGCGGGCTATCGCCCCAAGAAGCCTTCGACTGCGGCACCTGTCCTGGAGCCACCGAATACTGCACAGGCGAAGGCCTTTGCGAAGACGACTGCGCAGGGCGGGTCTGCGGGACATCGCCCCAGGCGAGCTTCGACTGCGGTACCTGTACCGGCGCTACGGTGTACTGCACGAGCGCAGGCCTCTGCGAAGACGACTGCGCCGGGCGGGTTTGTGGGTCATCGCCCAATGAAGGCTTCGACTGCGGCTCTTGTACCGGCACCACGGACTACTGCACGAGCTTGGGCCTTTGCGAAGACGACTGCGCCGGGCGGGTTTGTGGGCCATCACCCCACGAAGGCTTTGACTGCGGCACTTGTACTGTGTCGGGAGAAAGCTGCCTGGCTGGTCAGTGTGCGGTCCCGGAATGGCAAAATCCCGCATACTACGACGAGATACACTGGCAGTCCGCGGTCAACTTCTGCGATTCGCTCACCTTTGATGGCCACGACGACTGGCTCTTGCCGACCATCAGCGTGCTGCGAGATTTGGTCCACGGCTGTTCGAGCACTGAGACCGGGGGGGCTTGCAATGTAAGCAACGACTGCCTGTCGGAGGGCTATTGCCAAAATGATCCTTGTACCGGCTGTACCTGGGAGCAAGGCCCGACCAATGGTTGCTACTGGCAGAGCGGGTGGGAAGGCGAGTGCGGCTATTACTGGTCCTCATCGACAAACGAGGACGACACCGGCCGTGCATGGGGACTTGGTTTTGACTACGGCCGAATTGGGAACTACAGCAAGGACAGCCACAGCCTCTGGGTGCGTTGCGTCAGGCCGTCCACCCCTTGACCGACGCGCTCATCCGCGCGGGTTTCTGAACTAAAAAGACATCCCGCCGCCGAGGACAAACGAGCTGCTGCTCATGGTGATCGGCATGTCGATCAAGTATGAGCCGGTGGCGAAAAATCGCTCCAGAAAGACGAAGCGTAAGCCGAAACCCAGCATCAGCGCGAAACGACTGTCGGGGACGACGTCGGCCTCGTCAATCTCGCCGCCGATGTCGATCCGCAAAATCCTTGGAATGTAGACATGCGCGCCGATGGCGCATTCGGCAAAGGGCTCCAACCAGTCAAGCACCGGGTAAGCGAAGCGGTATCCCGCCAAGATACGCAGGTAGTTGAACCCCGCGCTCCAGTCCACCTGCTGGTCCGCGCCCGCGTAGCCGGACCACTGCTCCCAGAGGTAGTCGAAGTGGAGGTAGGCGAAGTGATAGGCCCCGAGGCGCATGCCGCCCCGCAGGCCGCCGCCGTAGCGGTCCACGCCCATCTGCGCGTCGATCACGGGATCCTGGCTAAGCGAGACGCCCGCGTCTCCACCCTGCCGGCCGAAAACCTCGTTGCCCATCACGCAGGCATGGACCTGCAGCTCAAACCAATCGCGCTTGGATGTCTCGACGGATGCGCTTTGCTCAGGCTGGCTGTCTGCCGGCTGCGGCTTATCGGCAGCGACCCCGGACTCGGCTACCCCGACCGCAAGCACAAAGCGCTTCTTCTCGCCCATGCGCAGCAGCACGCTGCCGTGGGCATTTCGGGCCTCGATCAAGTAGTCGATCGATCGGGTCTTTAAACCCTCCGGCAGCCGGATCGCGAATTTGCCCGTGGACTCGACGCGAACGCTGATCTCCAGATCCTGGGGGATGCCCTGAGTCCGATAGCGAATCGCGATCTCCTTGACCATTCCAAAGGGATCGGCTGTAAGTTCGACATCCAGCACAGCCCCACTGAATGCCTCGGGTGAGGCAAGCGGGGCCTGCGGCGCGTGCTTGATCGCGATTGACTTCTGATCATCCATCAAAGCCCGCGCCTGAAAAAATGGGGCCGCGAGCCTGGGAGAAATACGCGGGGAGAGCGTGAAGTCGGGGTCGACCGCCAACAAGCGACTAAAGGAATCCAAGGCATCCTTCGGCTTGCCCAGGGCTGACTGACTCAGGCCCATGATACAATAAGCTTTGACCAACTCAGCGGGCCCACTGCCGGATGACTCCAATATTTGGACGCAGTGCTCGACGGCCTGCTCGTATTGCATGCTTTTACGGAGTTGCTCAGCCTCCTCGATCTCATCGGCAGAGAGGGCCAGACCCGGCCATCCGCAAAGAACGAGAACGGTGACCCACCGCATTGCTTTTCCTGCGGAAATCATGGTTGGAGGCTAGCGCCATGTCGCTTCGCGACACGGCACAAGTGTTTCTACTCTGGTGGTATATGTTTGATTGCTTGAAATAAAGAGCAAGATCGTTCCTCCTTTAGAAACATTAGCATGGCGACCTGGTGGATTCAATTAAGCAGCGCTTTGATCTGGCGTATTCGGGTCGATGCGTTACAATCGCACGATATGTCCGATGACAGCACACGCAAGCTGGGTCGCTATCAGCTTCTCGGCTCTTTGGCCACGGGGGGCATGGCCGAAATTCACCTCGCCAGGCAAACCGGCATCAAGGGTTTCGAAAAGCTGGTGGTGGTCAAGACCATCTTGAAGCACCTCGCCAAGCAGGAAAGCTTTTTGGAGATGTTTTTCGACGAGGCCCGGATCGCCGCCCAGCTCAACCACCCCAACATCATCCAAATATTCGACTTGGGCCAGGAAGGTGACGATTACTTCATGGCCATGGAGTATCTCGAGGGCGAGGATCTCGGATATCTGATCAGAAAGACCCTCAAGGCGGGCAAGATCATGCCCCCCCAAATCGCCTGCAAAATCGTCATTGAGATATGCAAAGCCCTGGCCTACGCGCACGGATTCCACGACGTCGAAGGCAGGCCCTTAAAAATCGTCCACCGAGACATCAGCCCGCACAACATCGTCGTGCTGTTCTCCGGGCCCGTGAAGTTGGTCGACTTCGGCATCGCCAAAGCCGAGTCCAAAATCCACCAAACCCGGACAGGCACCCTCAAGGGCAAGCTGAGCTACATGTCGCCCGAGCAGGCCCGCAGCCTCGAACTCGACTCCCGCTCGGACATCTTCGCCGTGGGCATCGTGCTCTGGGAGCTGCTTTGCATGCGCAGGCTCTTCAAGCGTGACACGGCCATGGCCGTCCTCTCAACGATCGTCAACGACCCGATACCATCCATCCGGGAGGTCCGGCCTGGACTGAGCAAATCCCTGGATGCCATTGTTGCGCGCTGTCTGGACAAGGACCCGGAGCTTCGCTACCAAAACGCCGGCGAGTTGGCCAAAGCCCTCGGGGACGAGATCCGCAACTTCCCGGAAGACCAGCCCTATGAAGACGTCGCCGCCTTTGTCGGCGATGTGCTCGGCGACAGGGCGAAGACCAAACGGAAGATGATCGAGAAGATCCGGCTCCAGGATGCGGACAGCGTCTCACTCGGCGGGCTCAAAGAGCAGACCGACAGGCCCTTGACCAACTCCAAGGACAATATCCTTGCGAACACGCGACCGAACATATGGCGAATCGCGCTATTGACAGCCCTGGTCTTCGGCCTGAGCGGTCTCGCGACCTGGTGGGTACTCCGCGGGAATGCCGAGACCGGAGCCGCCCTCCTCGTCGAGGCACCAACCAGGCAGCCCGCCAAGCTGCCCACAAACCCAACCGAAGCGCCTGCGAAACCGACCGGAACGGACGCAAACCCAACCGGAGCGCCTGCGAAACCAACCGGAGCGGACGCAAACCCAACCGGAGCGCCTGCGAAACCAACCGGAGCGGGCGCAAACCCGACCGGAGCGCCTGCGAAGCCGACCGGAGCGGACGCAAACCCGACCGGAGCGCCCACCAAACCAAACAAAACGCCCGCAAACTCGACCAAGGCGCCCGCGAAACCGGCCACCAGGAAGACGATCGCTGTCAAAAAAGCCAAACCCGGCCTGCTGCGCCTGGATACGGATCCCTGGAGCGAGGTCTTCCTCGGCAAAAAGCGACTGGGGATGACGCCCCTGCTCGGCCTCAAGCTGCCCGTCGGCAAACACACGCTGACCGCGGTCAACGCCAAGCTGAAAATAAAAAAACGCATCCAGATCACAATCAAGGCAGGCAAAACGACCAGTCTTTTTGTAGAGATCGACAAGTAATCGACAAGTACTCGACTCATCCAATCCGAATCGACTCCCCGGCCAGATCCAAAAAGATCCCATCGTCTCCTTCCCGAGCATGCTCGGCAATCTGCACCAAAGCTTCCTCGGTGAATCGAGCCAAATGACCTTCGGCGGTGCGGGCATACAAAACGCCCCCCTCGCCCGGCTTGAGGCATTCGGCATCTTGTTCTTCCAGCTTGCCCACGTTCAAGGCCAAGCGGACCCGACTATTTGATTCGTCCAGCTCGAAGGCCATGACGAAAAAGGGGGTGTCCTCGGCGATGAAGTAAACCCGCTCTTCCTCGCCGTCGACCACGTTGTGCAGATAGCAAGCGCCTTCATCGTCGAGGCGAATGGCCCGATGAAAAAATTCGATGATGCGCGGGTGCAGAAAAGGCTCGTCCCGATGAATCCAGCGACAACCCGCGTTCAGACGAATTTGACTCTGTTCGGCTGTGACGATGCGACTCAAAGCGCCTTGCTTTCCGCCAGGATCTCTTTCGCGAACAAATTGTCGATGATCCGGTCCAGTTGTTCGGCGTCGGCGGCTTCATAAATGCGCTTAAGAAACAAAGTCTCGATATCGCGGAAGCGATCAGCGTCGATATCGAAAGCAATGAAGTGCAACATGGGAAAACGCTGAAGACCCATGAGATTGAAGGCCTGAATGACGGGCAGGGGTTTCACCCCTGTCGAGTTTTGCCCGTCGGTGATGAGCACGATGTGCTGTTGCTTGACGCCGGCCTTGTCCAAAGAAAGCTTGGCGTGGATCAGGGCCTCGCCGATGGCCGTGCCGCCCCCGGCCTTGAGCTTGGGCACTTGGGGGAAACCGGCCGTCATGGGCTGGAAGGAGATCAGCTCTTTGACCTGCGAATCGAAAGAGGCCAGTCCCACCTGCAACTTGCGCTCGGGATGTTGCTTCGCAAAACCCCTCAGGGCGTTCACGGCCCGCGCGGCAGCCTTCTCGGCCGAAACTATCTTCTTCGGACGCCCCTTGACCCCCTTGGCAGGCGGCACATCCATGCTGCCGGAAGTATCCACCAACACCACCACGCCGATGCCTTCAAGCTTACCGGATACGACCGCCGACTCCATGCGCCCGAAGGCAAGCACGATATCCCGGGCCCAAGCCGCATCGCCCTTGGACCATTCCTCCACCAGCCGCGCCATGCCCTGAACCTTGGTCTCCAGGTAATCATCCGCCACCTTGCCCTTGAGCATCTTGCGCAGCTCCGGCACATGTGTCTGTACATCCCCGCCCGCAAAGGCAACGCTCACCAAAAAAGACGAAACCAACAAAATCCCAAAAATTGTTTTCATGACATGCCTCCCAGGCTCCTTGGTCGAATCACGAAAAGCTATCCCGAATCCGCCACCTTGGCAACGCTTGCGGCAATGCCAGGCGATCCCATACAATCCGCGGACGTCCGAACCATTGATCGTCGGAGGAGTAGCCATGACCACCCAATCCATTCGCATCGCCGATCTCATGGAAGCAAGCGGCGTGAAGTTCGGAACCAGCGGCGCGAGGGGCCTGGTCACGGACATGTCCGATCGGGTCTGCTACATCTACACTCAGGGCTATCTCCAGTACCTGGATCAAATCGGGGAGCTTTCGCCCGGCAGCTTGGTTGCCGTCGGCGGCGATTTGCGAACCAGCACCGGGCGAATCATGGCGGCCGTGGCCCAGGCATGCAGGGATAAGGGTCATTCGGTTCGTTGCTGTGGTCGCCTGCCCACCCCCGCCCTGGCATTGGAAGGCATCAAGGAGGGCATCCCCACGGCCATGGTCACCGGCAGCCACATTCCCGACGACCGCAACGGCATCAAGTACACAAAGAAAGCCGGCGAAATCCTCAAAAATGATGAAGCCGGCATGAAGGAACAAGTCGTCCAGTTTGACGATTCTCTCTTTGACGATCGGGGCATGTTGCGCAGGCCGCCCATACCGGAGGCGATCGATACGGGCCCAAGCCGACGATACGTGCAGCGCTATCTGGATTATTTCGGCAAGAACAGCCTGCAAGGCCTGCGCGTGGGTGTCTTTCAGCATTCGGCCGTGGGCCGGGATCTGATGATGGAGATTTACGAGGGACTGGGGGCCGAGGTCATCGTCCTGGGCCGCAGCGAGATCTTCATCCCGGTGGACACCGAGGCCATTCGGCCCGAAGACGTGGACTCGGCACATCGTTGGGCCAAAGAACATGGCTTAGACGCTATCGTCTCCACCGACGGCGACAGCGATCGGCCCCTTTTGGCCGACGAGCACGGAAAATTCTTCCGCGGCGACGTGGCCGGCATCCTGGTGGCGGCTCAATTGGGCGCGCAAGCCGTGGTCACCAGCGTGTCTTGCAACACGGCCCTGGAAAAAAGCGGCTGGTTTCCACACTGTGCCCGCTGCCGCATCGGCTCGCCCTGGGTCATCGAGACCATGCAAAATCTGGAAACCGAGGGACTGGGCCCCGTCGTGGGCTACGAGGCCAACGGCGGCTTTCTGATCCAAAGCCCAATCGAAACAAACGGCCGCCGCCTCACGCCCCTGCCCACCCGGGACGCCTTCTTGGTCCAGCTGGCACTCCTCGAACGCGCCCGACAAAAAGGCGTCCCCCTGAGCAAGCTATCTGAGGAATTGCCGGAGCGTTATACGGTCAGCGATCGATTGAAAAACTTCCCCCAGGACTTGGGCCAAGCGAAACTCGCCGAACTCAAGGATGCCGAAACCGTGAATGCGGCTTTCTCCCAAGCTTTCGGTCCGGTGGCCGAGTTGGATCGAACCGACGGTCTGCGCATCATTTTCACCAACGAAGAAGTGGTTCATTTGCGGGCCTCGGGCAACGCGCCCGAATTTCGCTGCTATACGGAAGCCGCCACCGAAAAACGGGCTCTGACAATCAACCGAATGACCATGGACATCCTGGCCGGCTGGCGGTAGGGTTCTTGGCCTGACCCCAAAAGACGAAGAGGAGAAACCCATGGAATTCAAACACGCAAAAACAAAAATCATCCTTGACTGGTTCGAAAAGATCAATCAGGTTCCCCGTTGCTCCAAAAACGAAGCAGCCATTTGCAAATGGCTGATGGACTGGGCCAAAGAACATAATTTCGAGGCCAAAAAGGATGAAGTGGAGAATGTGCTCATCCGTATACCCGCATCGCCGGGCTACGAGCAAAGCCCCATCTGCGTCATCCAGGGGCATATGGACATGGTCTGCGAGAAGGTCAAGGGTTCCACCCACGACTTCGATAAAGACCCGATCAAATTCGTCTTCACCGACGATGGATGGCTCAAAGCCGACGGCACCACCCTGGGCGCGGACAACGGCATCGCCATCGCCATGGCCCTGGCCCTGGCCCTGGACAAAGAGGTACAGCACCCAGCCTTGGAACTGCTCTTCACCGTGGACGAAGAAACCGGATTGACCGGCGCCAACGCACTCCAGCCCGGCTTCATCGAAGGCAAGCTGCTACTGAACGTGGACAGCGAAGACGAAGGCGTCTTCACCGCGGGCTGCGCCGGCGGCAAGGACACCCACTTGGAAATGCCGGCCCCGGCCGAAGGCGCACCGGAAGGCCACCAGGCCTTCAAGGTCATCGTCGGCGGTCTCAGGGGCGGCCATTCGGGCGTGGACATCGCGGAGCAACGGGCCAACGCCATGCAAGTCTTGTCTCGTGTAATTGAAGAACTGTCCAGGCTTGGCGACATGCGCCTGGCCACTTTTGCAGGCGGAACCGCCCACAACGCCATCCCCAGGGATGCCGAAGCCCTGGTCTGGCTGGACAAAGCCACCGCGGACAAGGCCCAGTCCAAGATGGCTGAGCTGGACAAGGCCTACAAAAACGAATACGCCGTGATCGATCCCAAGGTCAGCTTGAGCTTGGAAAAGGCCGACAGCGCCGACCGGACCCAGGCCTTGAACTTGGAAGTCACACGGAAAGTCATGGACTTCATCCAGGCCATCCCCCACGGCGTCTTTGCCATGAGCGCCGACATCGCGGGCCTGGTCGAGACCTCCAACAACCTGGCCGAAATCGCC
Organism: Deltaproteobacteria bacterium; assembly: GCA_019314375.1. GTDB lineage: Bacteria > Myxococcota > B64-G9 > B64-G9 > B64-G9 > JAFCZJ01. The sequence continues at coordinate 9,521 of JAFCZJ010000011.1, forward strand.
CTGGGCGACGGCAAGGTCACGGCTTTGACCAGCCAGCGCTCCTCCAACATGGATCGCCTGGATTGGTTGACCACCCGAGTCGAGAGCGTGGGTCGCTTGTGCGGCGGCACGGCCCGAAGTGGTGGCGGGTACCCCTCCTGGAAGCCCAACATGGACTCCAAGCTCCTCGGCCGCTGCAAAGAGGTCTACACCAAGTTGTTCAACAAAGAGCCCGTGGTCGAGGTCATCCACGCGGGACTGGAATGCGGCATCATCGGCGCCAAATACGAAGGCATGGACATGATCTCCTTTGGTCCCACCATCAAAAACCCGCACTCCCCCGAAGAATGCATCGAGGTGGAAACCATCGGCCAAATCTGGGATTTCATGGCTGAGCTATTCAAAAGCTACAAATAGCAGGAACAAAGGGAAAATTTGCCCGGTCGCATTCGCGGCCGGGTTTTTTTTTAGCAGCGCCGATGGCGGAAACCTGGGCGGAAGTCCTTGACTTGTTTATGGGGCTTCAATATCTTTCCAGATAATACTGGCTATGCCAGCATAACGTGGCACTAACGAATCAAAAAACGATTCGTAAATGCCACTAATAAACCTGCAAGGGAGAGCTTCCCATGAACATGATCGAACGCGGCATCAACATTCTGGTCAAGCCCACCACCGAGTGGAACAACATCAAAAAAGAAAAGTGGACCATCCAGAACCTTTTCGTCAAATACGCCATGATATTGGCGGCCATCCCGGCCGTGGCCGGCTTTATCGGCCAAAGCGTCATCGGTGTCAGTTTCTTCGGCGCAACCTTCCGCCAGCCCCCCGTCAACGGCATCATCTTTGCCGTGCTGAGCTATATTCTCGCCCTGGGCACCACCTTCCTGATGGCCTTCATCATCGACGCCCTGGCGCCTACTTTTGGGGCCGTCAAGAACATGGAAGACTCGCTCAAAATCGTGGTTTTCGCGAACACCGCGGCCTGGGTGGCGGGTATCTTTGCCATTCTACCGGCCCTGGGCATTTTGGCCTTCGGTGGTTCCATCTACTCCCTGGTGCTCTTGTACTTCGGCATGAAATCTTTAAAAAATCCCCCCAAGGACAAGATGGTCGGCTACTATGTGGTAACCCTGATCATCTGGATCGTCATCGCGGTCATCGCTGCCGTGGTGGTCGGTGCCATCGCACTGACTTCCGTTGGTGCCGGTGTCGCCACCGACGCAGCCGAAGCCTTTAAGATGATCCCCCGCAGTTGATCCCCCCCTGATAATCCCAGCTGGACCGATCTTCGCCTTGATTTCAATCCTTCAATTACCCAAATTTCCTGCGCCAAAAATTTGACCACCCACATATGGCAGTGTAATGTACCCTCCTGTATCCCATGGTAGGGCGAGGTAGATTCAACTCGCCAAATGGAGGGAGTCATGCAGGAATTCATCACGGACGAGCGCATGTTCAAAGCTGGCATGCTGCGCATTGTCATGAAGATGCGCAAAGAAAGAGACACGACCTTCGATGGTTGTTTTTCCGCCGTCACCAAAGAGCTCAGGCTCGAGCCCGATCAGTTCCTCAGTTATGTGACCAGTCACATGCCCGAAATGATGGCCAGCGTCAAAACCCAGGGCAAGCGCATTTACTGGGAAATGTAAAAACCAAGCATCCCCTTCAATCATTCAATCAAACGCCTCTACACGATCCGACTTCCTGGGCTCGAAGACTTCTTTCACCTTGTTCCGGGACATGAAAATCCCAATCACCAGGGGATAGACCATACCGAAGATCAAGCCGAGAATGACGCCGGCCATGGAACTGGCCACCACAAAATCGCCCATGGGTATTTCGTCTTTGATTTGGATCAAGGCCGGCTTCATGACCAACCAGGACACGGCCCCCTGGACCAAACTCATGATCACCCCATACACCCCATACACCACACAAGCCGTGCGCGCCCAGGGCTTGAGACTCAGCAAGGCCACGCCCATATAAATCAAGGCGAGGCTGACCGCAACCGCCAAGACGATGCCCATGGTCTGCCAGGGTCCCAAGAAAGGATGATTGTCCATCATTTCCATCACGGGCCCCTGGGAAAAACGCTTCATGCTCAGACTGACCAGGGGGCTGAGCAAACCCAGCCCTCCGAAAACCATATTGAGCACGGCAAAAACCGTGATGCTGGCAGGTCGTTTGCGCATCAGTCCCTCCGCCTGCGCCAGACAAGCCCAGCCAGCATCAGAAGGACAATCATCACCTCCATGGGCTGACCGGCACCCGTAGCGCAACCGCAGCCCGAGTCATCATCCCCCCCCTCGCACTGTTCTACCAGGCTGGCGCTGGGATCATCGGGACAGGCGTCCTCGCAATCGGCCACGCCGTCTCCATCCCTGTCCGTATCCGCCACACCGCAGCCACAGATGCCGACTTCGGTCTTGTCCCCATCCTCGGGGCAGCCGTCGATGCAATCGGCTGTCTCGTCGGCATCCGAGTCCGTGTCCAAAACGCCGCAGCCGCAGTCTCCCGCAGCAATCTTGCCCGCGTCATTTGGACAAGCGTCGATGCAATCGGCCGTCCCATCGGCATCCGAGTCCGTGTCCGCCACGCCGCAGCCGCAGTCTCCCGCCGCAATCTTGTTCGCGTCATTCGGACAAGCGTCGACACAATCGGCCGTCCCGTCGTCGTCAGTGTCGGTATCCACCACACCACAACCGCAGTCTCCCGCCGCAATCTTGTTCGCGTCATTCGGACAAGCGTCGACACAATCGGCCGTCCCGTCGTCGTCAGTGTCGGTATCCACCACACCACAACCGCAGTCTCCCACCGCAATCTTGTTCGGGTCATTCGGACAAGCGTCGATGCAGTCGGCCGTCCCGTCGGCATCCGAGTCCGTCTCCAGAACACCGCAGCCACAAGTGCCGGGCTCCGCCTTGGCCGGATCGTTCGGGCATCCGTCCGCATCGTCGCAAACGCCGTCTCCGTCGGCATCGCCCTCGGGACAAGGGCCGCCGCAGTCGTCGCTGCAATTTAGCGGGCTTTCGTCGCCATTGCAGGCCCCATCGCCGCAATCGGTGCCGCAATCGGCGGGACAAGTGACCGTGCTTTCTCCAGCGCCACCATCGCAGGTGCCGTCGCCGCAAGCGCAGATAACGGAATTGCCGACGGTGTCGCAAAAATCCTCCACTGCGACAAAAGCGTAAGTTGCCTCCTCCCCACGACAACCATCCATGGGGCATTCATGAACACGCGAACACATGTCGACCCCGTCGTAGATGTAGTCGACATCGCCACGCACCAAAATCCCCACCAGGGTCCGGGTATCGGCACGGTAAACACCAGAGCCCGAGTTGCCGGAGAAGGTATCCAGGTTGGACACAAAATAATCCATGCTGCCGGGCCGGCCGTCGCGAACAAAACCCTCATCGGCGATCTTGATGGGAAGGCCCGTGGGGCAACCCATGACAACGAGTTCCGTGCCTTCGGCCAATGGCATGGACGAGGTTTCCAGTACGGCCGGGCTGCGGCCCACCACCGGCCGGTCCAGACGCACGATGGCGTAGTCCAACTCTTCCGTTTCCTCCAAGACCAAAACCTCGACACAGGAATACACGTCGTCGCTGGTGATGGTATTCAAAGCATCGGCGTCAGCCATGGCGTAATTGAAAACAAATCGCATGGTGGTAAAAACCGTAGAGCCGGACACGCAGTGACCGGCGGTCAAAACCAGATCCGTGTCGATCAAGGTGCCTGAACAATCGGCAGCCGAGAGTTGATCAAGCCAAATTTGGTCCAGACAAAGATCAGCCGCTTGCTGCAAAAAAGCCGCCCAGACTTCGATGTTGTCCGGATCATCCAAGATGAGCACCCATTCATCCATGATCGCCACCGTCTGATTCAGCGCGGCCTGGGCCCAGATTGGATCCGGGTGTTCGTAGACATCGACGCGATTGTCGTCTCCGTACACCACGGGCTGACCCGTGGCTTCAACATCCCAGGACGGAGCCTCGGCACAAGCCACAAGCCCAAGGCAGACAAACAAAACAAGCAGATAACTTTTCATCTTTGCAACCCTCACTTCCCCCAACGACGCCTCATCCAAGCCAAGCCCACAAGGACGAACAACCCCAAGCCTTGCTGCATGGGGTCACCACGACCAGCCGCGCAACCACAGCCCGCGGCCTTATCCTGGCATTCGGAAAACTCGGTGGCCTCGGGATCATCCGGGCAACCGTCCACACAATCGGCCACCCCATCCTCATCCGAGTCCACATCCGCCATGCCACATCCACATTGGCCGGCCTCACTTTTATTGCCATCATCGGGGCAGCCGTCCACGCAGTCCGGCGCACCATCCCCATCCGCATCGACATCCACAACCCCGCAGCCGCAGAAGCCGGCCTCAGTCTTGTCCGCATCCGCCGGGCAGCCGTCCACGCAGTCCGCCACACCATCCCCATCCGTATCGACATCCACTACCCCACAGCCGCAGAAGCCTGCCGCGACCTTGTCTGCATCCGCCGGGCAGCCATCCAAACAGTCCGGCGTACCATCTCCATCGGCATCCGTATCTGCCAATCCACAACCGCAGAGGCCCGCCTCGGTTTTGTCCGCATCCGCCGGGCAGCCATCCACGCAGTCAGGCGTTCCATCTCCATCGGTATCCGCATCCGCCAGTCCACAACCGCAGAGGCCTGCCTCAGTCTTGTCCGCATCCGCCGGACAGCCATCCACGCAGTCAGGCACACCATCCCCATCGGCATCCGTATCCACAACCCCACAACCGCAAGCACCCGCCTCGGTCTTGCCGGGATCGGCGGGACAGCCATCCACGCAGTCCGCCGTACCATCTCCATCGGCATCCGCATCCGCGACCCCACAACCGCAGACACCCGCCTCGGTCTTGCCGGGATCGTCGGGGCAGCCATCCACGCAGTCCGGCGTTCCATCTCCATCGGTATCCGCATCCGCGACCCCACATCCGCAGGCACCCGCCTCGGTCTTGCCGGGATCGGCGGGACAGCCGTCCACGCAGTCCGGCGTCCCATCTCCATCGGTATCCGTATCCACAACACCACAGCCGCAGAAGCCCGCCTCGGTCTTGCCGGGGTCGTCGGGACAGCCATCCACGCAGTCCGGCGTACCATCTCCATCGGTATCCGTATCCACAACCCCACAGCCGCAAAAGCCCGCCTCGGTCTTGCCGGGGTCGTCGGGACAGCCATCCACGCAGTCAGGCGTTCCATCTCCATCGGTATCCGTATTTGCATCCACTACCCCACAGCCGCAGATGCCGGGTTCCGTCTTCTCTGGATCATCGGGGCATCCATCCACACAGTCCGCCGTACCGTCCCCATCTCCATCCGTGTCCGCTACCCCACAGCCGCAGATGCCGGGTTCCGTCTTCTCTGGATCATCGAGGCATCCATCCACACAGTCCGCCGTACCGTCCCCATCGGTATCCGCATCCACTACCCCACAGCCGCAGATGCCGGGTTCCGTCTTCTCTGGATCATCGGGGCATCCATCCACACAGTCCGCCGTGCCGTCCCCATCGGTATCCGTATCCGCCACCCCACAGCCGCAGATGCCGGGTTCACTCTTGCCCGGATCATCGGGGCATCCGTCATCTCCGTTGCAAACCCCGTCCCCGTCGTCATCTCCATCAGGGCAGACGTTGTCATAGGAAAAAGTCACGGTCAGACTGTAACTGCCGGTGGAATTTTCCCGATAGGCATCGACAAACAAAAAGTAGGTGCCCGGTGGCAGATCATTCAGCTCCAGGTGGGAACCAAATTCCCCAGGCGGATCGGCGTCGTCGTTGCAGCCCAGTTCGCTGGTGGCAAGCTCACAGTCCGAACGCAGATACAAAACCGTGTCGTATCCGCTGACCTCGGCCACCAGGTCGACCTGCTGATCCGCGGTGAAGGAAAAAACCACATCGTTGCCCTCACCCGAACCCACCTCGCCGGCGCAAATGCCCACCGAGCTGTTGGTCGAATCCAAGTTGTCGCCGTTGATGACCTGCGTGCCCGTGGCTTCGATGACAAAAGGGTCAGCACAGCTTTCGCCCTCACCGGGGTCGGGCACGCACTGATTGCCCAGGCAAACCAGCCCCCCGCCGCAACCACAATCGACGCAGCAGTCTCCGGCAGCCAGCTCTTCAGCCTCGCAAACCACGTTGCCGCAGGTACCGCAGTCATCGGTGCAGTTCAGTGGGCTTTCATCGCCATTGCAAACCCCGTCCCCACAGTTTGTGCCACAGTCGGCCACGCAGGTGGTCGTGTCCTCCCCGGCCAAGGCATCACAGGTACCGTCGCCGCAAGAACAAAGGGCTGAATCGGTGACCGTGTTGCACAAATCGTCGATGGCCCGAAAGGCGTAAGTGGAGTCTTCGCCACGGCAGGCGTCCATGTCGCAAACGTTCACGGCATAGCAGCTACCCTGACGTACATAATCCACCTCCCCTCGCACCAAAATGCCCACCAGGGCCCGCGTATCTGCACGGTAAACGCCGGAACCCGAGTTGCCGCCGAAGGTATCCAGGTTGGCCACGAAATAGTCCAAATCAGCCGGGCGGCCATCTCGCACATAGGCATCGCCCGCGATCTTGATCGGCAGACCCGAGGGACAGCCCATGACGAGCAACTCGGTGGCATCGGGCAAAGCCGAAGCCACGGTGTCCACCAGGGCCGGGCTATGGCCCACCACCGGCCGGTCCAAACGCACGATCGCATAATCGACGGTAGCGGTCTCCAACTGCACCACGATCTCTGCACAAGAATAAACATCGTCTCCGGTGATGGTTCGCAGGTTGTTGGCATCTTCCATGGCGTAGCTGAAAACGAAAAGGGTGTCGTCGCAATCCCAACTTGAGGCCATGCAGTGGCCTGCGGTCAAAACCAAATCCGTGTCCACCAGGGTGCCCGAACAATGGGCCGCCGTAAGCTGGTTGGCGAAGAGCTCACCGGAACACAGGCTTATGTAACTTTGCAGGGTCTCCCCGGTGATCTGCACATCATCGGGGTTGCTCAGGTCCACGGCCGAGCTGTCGATGAGCGCCACGGTTTCGTCCAGAGCGGCCTGGGCCCAAAGGCCATCCGGGTAAGCGTAAACATCGATGCGATTGTCGTCGCCGTAGACTACCGGCTGCTGATTTTGCGCCTTGTCCGCGTCGGCCGGATTGAAGCAGCCAATCAAAGCCATCAGAGAAAACGACACCAAAAGTCCGAATCGTCCGAAATCACGAACCCTCAAGTACATGTCCTGGCCTCCAATCCCCCGGAGAATCCGACCGCCGGGCGTCAGAATATCATATTTCTCTTGCCTGATCTCCCCCCCTTCCCTGGAACTGGGCACTGTGCTATCATGAAAAGTGCGACAAGCACCCACAGAGTGTGCACCCCAACCCCAACCCTAAAGGGGTAAGCCATGTCTCTGCCGACCAACAACCGCCATGGACTGTCACGGGTTCCACTTCATCTGCCCGTCACCTTCGGCCAAAGCCGCAGGGAGATGGGCAAGAGCGGGACCACCCGCAACATCGGCCCACACGGGGTTTATGTGGCCACCGACAAGCCGCCCGACACCTGCCCGCGCCTCTTGCTTCAGGTGGACTTCAAAAAAAGCCCCATCGAGCTCATCGGCCGAGTCATGTGGGTGCGCCCGCCGGATCCCACCCGACCCGAATCAGGGGGCTTCGGCATGCAGATCCTGTTGGCACCGGATGCTTGGTACCAGCATTTTCTACCCATGTGTTAGTGGCATTTACGAATCGTTTCTTGATTCGTTATGACGTGCCCCCCGAAGCGGTACCGTGCGGTTGGTCCAACTTAGGGGGACAGGTCACAGTCATCTCCACGTCGATCGGCAGGGAGATGCCTCATCAAGGCGCGAGCCCTACGGTCTCGAGCAGCCAGCTGGTCATTAGGTCGAGGGCGCCCTGGTCGAAAGTGTCGGTGAGAAGGACATACTCGTCTATCGCGCCGGTCTCCGCTTTTTGAAACAAGTGGTTGAGGCCGGGCAGCTTCTCCAGCCGAGCACTCTTGTTCTCAGCTTTGCCGAGCGCCTGTCTCGCCCGGTCGAGATTGAGACTTGCCGGCACTACGACGTCCTTCTCAGCAAACATGACCAGGATCGGCACGGTGATTTGACTAAGGTACTTGGCCGGGTCGGATTTGGCGAATGATCGTTGCCAGGGCCCCAACACTTGCTTCTGCAGCTGCTTCAGGATGGCTTCCTCGACCCGGGGACTTGCGTTCTTCGGCAGCGTCCGCCGGGCTGCCTTCACCAGCGCCGCAACGGCTGGCTTCAGCTTGCTCTCGGGAGCGTCTGCGGCGATCAGCGGCGCCAGTTTTTCGTGGGCTGCGACGATGTCGGCAACGACGTCCTTTGGCTGGCCCCGAGACTCGAGTAGCGCACGCACCTGGACCGGGAGGATCTCCACGCCGCTGGCGGCGGGACCGGCGAGTGAGACCACGAAGGCAACATCGGCCGAGCGCGACGCGACGATGGGCGCGACTATGCCTCCGACGCTATGTCCTATCAGGCCGATGCGTTTGGGGTCGATCGGCTTCTGGCTCTTGAGAAACGCCAGGCTTGCTTCGACGTCGGTGGCGATGAGCTCCAAAGTTTCCTGAGAGGGATCGCCAGTCGAGCCGCCCACGCCGCGGTCGTCGACCCGAAGCACTGCGATTCCCTTTCGACTCAGGTGGTCGGCGATCAGCAAGAAGGACTTGTGCCCGAACATTGTATTGTCGCGGTCCTGGGGCCCTGAGCCGGAGATCAAGAGCGCCCCAGGGTGAGGACCGTTGCCGGTCGGAACAGTGAGGGTGCCGGCGATCTTGGTGCCGCTCTTGGGGTTGTCGTAGAGGACTTCTTGGGCTGAGTATGGAAAGGGCGGCCTGGGGGTCTGTGGTCGCACTTCTGGGTTGGTGCTGGCGCTCACTTGGATCCCCGCGATCTCCCCCTTGGCGTTGAAAAATAGCAGAACATCCTGCGGAGCATAATCGAATACAGAGGTGACAATGACCCTCGCACGCTCTCCCTTCGACTTTCGGGTGGCAGCGAAGTGCTTCCTGAATTTGCCGGTCTGCACGACCACTCCGCGCCACCATTTCGCGACCGCTGCATCGTCGGGGAACGCCTCCCGCATGGCTTGGTCGAATGTCTGGCGAAAGTGCTCGAATTCACCGGTAGCTAGCCACTCCACGACGTTTCGGGCGGTTTCGATCTGGGGGTGGTGAGAACTCGGTGTGCTTTTGCGGACGCTTTTCGAGATCGCGTCTTCGGTGTTCTTTCGCAAGCCCTCTTTGCAGGCGATTGCGAGAGAAAGAACCAGAACACAAACAAGGAACGATACCGTCCTGCGAAACATTCTCTTCTCCTCCTCACGTATTCTATTACGCTCTATTCCCTTGTTGGGAGATTTGAGGTCTTTCTACTACATGACAGAACCATGAACCAGAGGCGACTCCAAACCGAAATGACGCGCCTGATTGGTTCTGACTAACTAAGGCCATGTGCTAAGGGGAAAAATCAGGTCTGTTCTTGAGCTTGCTTTTTCTTCTTTTTTTGCCTGTTCTTGTTCTTCTTCGGCTGATTTTGCTGCTGTTTGGCAATTTTGGCCCAGGAATCCCTGAGCGGCACCGTGCGATTGAAGACAGGGCGCCCGTCGGCGTGGTCTATCGGGTCGGCACAGAAATAACCTTGGCGCTCAAACTGAAATCGCTCTCCAGCCTCGGCCTTGCCCAAACTCCGCTCCAGCTTGGCCTGGACCACCTTCAGTGAATCCGGATTGAGATCGTCTTTCAGGTTCTCACCACCGGGCTTCTCGCTCATGAACAGGCGATCCACCAGGCGCACTTCCGCGTCGACCGCGTGGGCCGCGCTGACCCAGTGAATGGTGCCGCGCACCTTTCGACCGTCCGGGGCGTTGCCACCCTTGGTCTCGGGATCCCAGCTGCAATGCAAAGCTGTGATCTTGCCGCTGTCGTCCTTGATCACTTCTTCACACTTAATAAAGTAACCCCAGCGCAGACGCACTTCCCGGCCCGGGGCCAGGCGGAAAAACTTCTTGGGCGGATCTTCCATGAAGTCGGCGCGCTCAATATAGAGTTCTTTCGAGAAAGGTATTTTGCGGTAGCCCATGCGCCCCGGTTCGTCGGGGAAGTTCGCCGCCTCGATCTCTTCGACCTCGCCCTCCGGGTAATTCGTGAGGATCACCTTCAAGGGGTCTAAGACGGCCATGGCCCGGGGCACTTGCGTGTTCAAGGTATCCCGTATGCTGTGTTCGAACAGGGCCACTTCGACCGTGCTTTCCTTTTTGGAAATGCCGATGCGATCGCAGAAGGCGCGGATGGCCTCAGGCGGTACGCCTCGACGCCGCAGGCCGGAGATGGTGGGCATGCGCGGATCGTCCCAGCCCGACACAAGGCCCTCTTCGACCAATTGCAGCAAGAGGCGCTTGCTCATGATCGTGTAGGTCAAGTTCAAGCGGGCGAACTCGGTCTGCTGGGGTCGCCAGGGCGCGTCGGCCGCCTCAAGCACCCAGTCGTACAAAGGCCGGTTGTTTTCGAATTCGAGGGTGCAAAGAGAATGGGTGATGCGCTCAATGGAATCCGAGAGACAGTGCGTGAAATCGTACATGGGGTAGATGCACCAATCGTCGCCGGAGCGATGATGGGTCACCCGTCGAATGCGGTAGAGCGTGGGATCGCGCATGGTCATGTTGGGCGAGGCCATGTCGATTTTGCCCCTGAGCACCATGGAACCGTCCGCGAACTCACCGGCCCGCATGCGCCGGAAAAGATCCAGGTTCTCATCGGGGCTGCGGTCCCGATGGGGGCTTGGCTTGCCCGGCTCGGTCAAGGTGCCGCGCATGGCGCGGATTTCTTCCGCGCTTGATTCGTCCACATAGGCCTTGCCGTCGATGATAATCTTTTCGGCGAATAGGTAGAGTTGTTCAAAGTAGTCGGAGGCAAAAAACTGATTCTCGCCCCAGTCAAAGCCCAACCAGCGGACGTCTTCGAGAATGGAGTCAATGTACTCCTGGCTCTCTTTGCTGGGGTTCGTGTCGTCGAAGCGCAAATTGCAGGTGGCGCCTTCGTATTCGGCCGCGATGCCGAAGTTCAGACAAATGGACTTGGCGTGGCCGATGTGCAGGTAACCATTGGGCTCGGGCGGAAAGCGGGTCGCCACCCGGCCGCCATACTTATCCGAAGCCAAATCCTCATCCACACGAGTTCGGATGAAATCCTTAGAGGCCGCGGCCTTGTCCAGGTCATTCTCGGGAATATTCGTCATGCCGTTCGTCTCCTCAAGCGATCAATCAATCGTCGGGCCCAAATAGGCCATCGACTCAGCCATTTGTCAAATGCGCTTCTTGCTGAAAAGATCTGGCATATCGCTTGAGCTATTATGCGGGATGGGCATCACCCATTAGCCGACCCCTTTTTCCCCGAATCGAGGTACACATTTGGAAAAAGAGGCGGTACACTACCAGCCGACAGTGAGGGAATACATGCAAAGAGGGTCAACTGGTTTATTCCCAACAAAGAAATGATTAAATTCAAACCTAAAGATGAAGGAGACAAAAATGGCAGAAGCAAAAGGATTGAAGAAACCGGTAAAGCTGAAAAATGAGCTCGCAGAATTTCTGGGAGCAACAGAACTTCCCAGGACAGAGATTACCAAAAAACTATGGGACTACATTAAAGCAAATAAACTTCAGACAAAAACTGAGAATGGGAAGGCTGAGAACGCAGGAAAATTCATTGTGGCAGATGCTAAATTGCTCACGATCTTCAAAAACACAAACTCCAAAAGCAAATCTGGTAAGATCACTAACCTTACAGAGCTTAAAGAAGGTCAGACGATCAACATGATGCAGATGGCCGCTGTTGTCGGCGCAAACATAGAATAGGCTAAATAGGTAATCAAAAGTCGAAGGACAGGGGTCAGACACCGGCACTTGACACATAGGCAGCTTTCAGGTTTCCGACCGTAACTAACTAATTTTCCTAGATCCTAAGTGTCATATGCCGGTGTCTGACCCCTTTTTCTTTTCCCGAAAAGCAATCGCTTCTCCTTGTTCATGTCCTGCCCCCCTGCTACCTTGTTCCCGCTCCACAATCACAAGACCTCGACCCGATTGTTGCAGGCCTTTGACAGAATCAAAGTCCTGCCGCTTCCCAGGTACCCGCTTCCCAGGTACCCGCTTCCCAGGTACCCGCTTCCCAGGTGCCGCTTCCCAGGTGCCAGCCGAACAGTTGGCCGAACAGTTGAGACCCCTTTGACAGGGTGCTGGAAGCTTGATATTTTCTCTTTGAATCAGGCTTTTTCGATTCTCCCACCCGCATGGGGATGCAGTCAGGAGCGTCCGATGGCTGATGGTTTTGGTCAAGGATTGCGAATATTGCTCGTCGATGACGAGCCGATGGTGCTCGATATTTTTTCTCGTCTCTTCGAGAGCGAAGGATTTGAAGTTGAGGCTTGTGATCGATTGAGCACGGCCTTGGCGGCTTACAACTCGGGCCGCTTCGATTTTGTCGTCACGGACATGAAGCTGCCGGACGGCAATGGTTTGACCCTGGCTCAACAGGTGGACGAGTCTTCAGCCGATTGCGAGGTCGTGATCATCACCGGCTTCGCCAGCATCGAATCCGCCATCAAGGCCATGCACCTTCGGGTGGCCGACTATTTCATCAAACCGATGCGGAGCACCCAAATCATCGAACGCATGCGTCGTTTGGTCGAGCACTTGCGGCTCAAACGGCAACACAGTCAACTGCAACAAGAACTGACCGACAAAAACAAAACCGTAAAACTCCTGCAGGCCCAGGCCACGCGTGATCCCTTGACCGGTCTTTTCAATCATGCGTATTTTCAGGATCAATTGGCCAACGAGCTGAGCCGCTGCAAACGCTACAATCACAAGCTGGGCCTGCTCTTCATCGACGTGGACAACTTCAAGCAAATCAATGACACAATCGGCCATCAAGGCGGCGATCTGGTTTTGAAAACCATCGCCGATATCCTCAAAGGGGCCTCTGTCGATAACGATGCTCGCTTTCGCTTGCGTGACCATGACTTCGCGGCCAGATACGGCGGCGATGAGTTCGTTTTGATCTTGCCGGAGACGGACAAAGCCGGCTCTTCGATCACGGCCGAACGGCTTCGCGCCACCGTGGCCGAGCACCGTTTTGATACCACCTCATCGATCCATGCCACGCTTTCGATTGGCGTGGCCGCCTTTCCGCGTGACGGGGGTGACCGCGACGCCCTGATCGCCGCCGCCGACACGGCGCTTTATGCCGCAAAAAAAAGCGGTCGCAACCGGGTGATCTCGTATACGGATGATCTGGATCCCCTGGGGCCTTTGGACAACAAGAAATACCTGAGAAGACTGGAAGCCCTTGAGCAGACTTTGGCCGACCGCGCTCTCCATTTCGCCTATCAGCCAATCGTCGATCCCACAGGCAACCAGGTTTTTGGATACGAGGCCCTCTGTCGACCCACAAGTCGTGACTTCAAAAACCCGCTCGACTTGATCATCGCGGCCGAGCGATCCGGCAAGATCTGTGAACTCGGTCGGGTGCTTCGGGATTTGGCGATCGCTCAGATCCAGCAAATGCCGACCGCTTGTTCTCTTTTTATCAACCTTCACCCCCTTGAACTCCATGACAGCTCGCTGATCGAGGAAAACTCGATCCTTTCGCCATGGGCCGACAAGGTCGTCTTCGAAATCAACAACAGCCGAAAAATCGCCGATCAGGACAGACTGAAAAAGGTCCTGACCAAACTACGCGAACGCGGCTACCGCGTCTTGCTTGACGACCTGTGCACGGGATACCTGGGACTGAACGCATTGACGCGGCTTGAACCGGATTTCGTCAAAATGGGCCCATCCGTCCTGGCTGGAAACACACCGAACGGTCGCGAATCAAGGCTCATCAAGCATTATCTTGACTACACCGCCGGAGAAAACATCACCGTCATCGCATCAGGTATCGAGACGGCGCAGGAAAAACAAATGGCGACAGAACTCGGCTTGCCTTTGATGCAGGGTCATTATTTCGCCAAGGCCGGCCCGGAGTTTGTCAAAATAGACAGGTAGCGCCTGCCTCCTCAAGAGACACCAGCTCAGGGACTTTTCTTTTTCCTCGATCTACTTTCCTCAACCACATCGCGCTGCATGCAAGCCACGCCCATACCGAGTTCGCAGGCCTTCTCCAAATAGGAAAGAGCCGCATCCTCGCTTTTTTTCACCCGCCGCCCCTCCAGGTACAGTTCGCCCAGGCGCTGGCAAATGTCGGCCTGGCCACCTTTGCAGGCCCGGTCCATGAGCTTGACGGCCCTCGGCCAATCGGCCTTGACCCCCCGGCCTTTCTCAAGACATACGGCCAGGCGGGCGCAGGCTCTGAGGCTCTTTTGCCCGCAAGCTTGTTCCAGCAAGGCCACGGCCGCGGGTGCGTTGGCCTCCAGACCCCAGCCCTCCAAGGTGGCCCGGCCAAGCCCCGCACAGCCGTCGGCATGCCCGGCCGCACAAGACTTCCGCCAGCGCTTCAAGGCCGCGCCGTGATCCGCCACCACGCCACGCCCCAGGTTCTGCATGGTCGCAGCCTCGTTGCATCCACGAAGATCGCCGCCCAGGCAGGCTTTCTCGAAAAGCCCGAAGGCTCGCTTGGAATCTTTTTCGATGGCCGTCGACGTGCCCAAGATCCGCCCCAGACGCAGGCATGCCACCCAGAGCTTCTGATCACAGGCCTTTTCGTACAAGCCCATGGCCCCCGCCAGATCCTTGGCCGCGCCCTGGCCCAATTCCATGCCACGGGCCAGATTGAAGCAGGCCTCGTTTCGGCCCGCCTCGCAGGCAGCGCGAAACAAAGTCGTCGCCCTCACCGGATCGCTTTTAAGCAAACTCACGCCCAAATCAGAGCAAGCAGCTTGATCACCCGCTTTGCAAAGGGCTTGGGGGTCTTTCTCCGCCGGACAAGCCGTGAAAAATAGCGATACGGGAATGAGAAGGGCGACCTTCAGAAGATTCATGGATGCTATTTTTTCTCGGCTTTGCGGAAGAGATCCAGAGCACGAACCCAAGGAATCATACGCTGCAAGCGATCTTCTTCCGCCGTGCGCATAGCGCGGATGCCTGCAAGAATCTTGGGCGTCAACCTGTCGGCCACGGCCTTGGGGTCATAGCCCTCGAAGGCCGTCTGCTCGCCGGCTTCGCCCTTAAGCAAAGCAAGGCGGTCGAAAACCGCGCCGGCCAGAATCCGAACGCCCTCGATGTCCAAGAGAGTCTGGTGCTTCTTGAGCTGATCGAAGACGCGGTCCCGCGCCTGAGCCATGGTGGCGGTCTGTTGTTCGGCCAGTCGACTCGCCAAATCGTCGGCGATCCTCGCCTGTACTCGCTCCAACAAGTAGTCTTCGATGGACAGCACCTTGTCCTCCAGCACCTGCCGCGATTTATCCCGCACACCGCCCGCCACATTGCCCACCATGGCCTTGGTGACCTTATCGCGGCCGGCCGCGCTCATGAAAGACTGCACCGCTTTGTTGTCCAGCACAACCTCGTCTAAGAGGCGGTCCAAATCTTCGACACCCAGGGGCTTGAGTTCCTTGACGACTAGCAAGGGCTGAGCCTGGCGCTCCAGGCCCTGGGCCAAACTCTCGGCCAGGTTGACAAAGATGGGTCTGCGCAAAACCATGTCCTCGCAAACCTTGCGGTCCGGATGTTCGGCGGCGATTCGGCTGCAATCCGCCACGGCATGACGCGCGAGCAAGGCCCGATGCCGGTCCACCAGGGTTTGAGCGGCCTCGCCATGAGCCTTACTCAGCCGCTGGAGGCTGGCCCACAAATTCTGAGCGAGTCCACCCGACAAATCCAATTCGGCCTTGGCCATCGCGCCCTCAAATCCCAGGGCCACCACCACGGCCACCGGCGGAAGGGCTTTGCCGGCTTTCCTGGACTTGGCTTTCTTACGCCTAGTCCTCTTGGCCTTGCGACGCTTTTTCTTCTTGCCCGGCAGCTCGGGTGCAGCCGCCTCGGCCTGAATCAGCACCAGTGCTCCAGGGCTGACCCTGAAGCTGAACTTGCCCAACTCATCGGCTTGGGTCTTTTGTGGTTCTCGCACCATGCGCGCACCCAGATCCACCACCTCCCAAGCGGTGACCTGCGCCTTGGCCGCACTCAGGCCGCCTTTCACCACCACGCCCTGGATGAGCGAATCGTCGTGCCCTTCCAACAAAGATTTGAGGGACTCGTCGATCTCCTCGGGCACCGCGCCTCTGGCCGCCGCAGCTACCACTGCATCCCTTGCGGCCGCATCCTCTTCCTTCCGCTCCACATCCCGGGCGGTCTGTGCCACCAAGGCCGTACGCAGGGCCGCCGGGTCGAAACCCGCAAAAGATTCATAGAGGCCCAAACCGAAAAAGCCCAGGCCGCCCAGCACAGCCAAGCTCAACACGCCACCCAACAAAGTGCGAAGCACCGGAACCGGCGCTTTGAGCTTCTTCTTTTTGTCATCACCCTTCTTGGGCTGAGTCCGGGCCAGGCGCTCGTCCGCGCCATCCAGCTCTTCCTCGGCCGAGCCGGAAGGCGTCATGGCAGCGCCCACGAAAAAAGCAAGCAAGCCCACGCCGGACGCGATGAAACCGATGTTGCGCATCATGGCCCAGCTCCCGTCCACCAGGGCCTGCAACATGACACCCACATAGGCATTCAAGGGAGATGCAACGACAAGCAGGGAGGGACCCGATTCCGACAGCATGAGATCCCAGCCGATCGCCCCCAGCCCCACACCAAGACCGGCCAACAACCAGCTCAAGCCCAGCCAACGCAGACCCGATCCAAAGCCCCCCACCATGAACACCAAAATCAGCAAGAGCACCAAACCCGCGGCGAAGACCCAAAGATTGATGCGTCTGGCGTTCCAGCCTTGCTCCATGGGCTCGCGCAAGGGACCGAAGGCCAAGGCCAGATCCAACTCGTTGGGCACCTTGCCCAGGCGCTCTTCAAGCTGAGTTGCCAATTCCTTCGCCATGAGCCCACGACTGCTCTGAAGATAGGACTCTTTAATTTGAGCCAGATCGACCGGGGCGTGAAGCTGCTTCTTGCCGCCCCAGACAAAAGCCTGGATCTCAGCAAGCCCCTTACCCAAGGCGATACGCAATTTGGGCTTCATAGAAGCCGAGCCCAAATCGTTCACCATCTGCTCCCGGCTCATCTCTGAAATTTTGATGGGCTCTTTCGGCTCTTCTTTCGGCTCTTCTTTCGGCTCTTCTTTCGGCTCTTCTTTCGGCTCTTCTTTGGCTTCTTCTTTGGCCTCTTCATTCGGCTTTTCTTTGGCTTCTTCTTTGGCTTCTTCTTTGGGCTCCGTGGTTTCTGTTGCCGGCCCCATCCCCTCCAGCAAGCGCTCGACCACCACACTTGCGACACCGTGGTTCTCGGCCACCTCCAGGTAAAAATCCGGCTCGAAGGCCGTCATTTGCAGTCCCAAACCCGAGACGACCATCATCCACAATGGCGTGGCACCGATCAGAATCACCAACAAAAAAACAAAACGCAGAAATCTCATGAGGTCATTTCCCTGGAATTTGCCCTATTCGTTTTCAACAGCCTTATCGTAGACTTTGGTGAAACGACTGTAATGCCTCGCCAGTTGCTTGGCATTGCGCTTGAATCTTGGACAGGACTCGGCAAATTCCTGCATGGCCTCAACGTATTCATCCATGACCTCGCGCAACTCGGCCTCATCGCCCTCCCGATACTCATCAAGCTCATCAGGGCTCATCTCACGCATTTCTTCCATAGACTGTTTGCCGGCGGCCGCCAAGTCGGCTTTTCGCTCTTTCGAACATTCGATGAGCTTGTTGATGGCCTCGTCACAGTCTTCCGGTTCTTCTTCAAGGCAGGCATTCATTTCCTTGATCAAATCGATGGTGGCCCGCGTCGGATCATCAAAGGTCTTTTTGCAAGCGGTTCCAGCAAGAAAAACAAAGGCCAACAAGGTAAAAATAAGCCGCTTCACGACAGAACCTCCTTGTGTTTGGGAAATTTGCCCTATTCGTTTTCGACAGCTTTTTCAAATGCCTTTTTTTGTCGACCGTATTGCACCGTCATGCGAGTGGCGTTGCGCTTGAATTGGGGACAAGACTCGGCCAATTCCTGTATGGCCTCTACGTACTCATCCATGACCTCGACCAACTCAGCCTCAACACCCTCCCGATAAGCCTCAAGCTCATCCGGGCTCATCTCACGCACCACCTTCGTCGATTGCCGGCCGGCGGCAGCCAAATCGGCCTTTCGATCATTTGAACATTCGATGAGCTTGTTGATGGCCTCGTCACAATCCTCCGGTTCTTCTTCCACGCAGGCCAAGATTTCCTTCATCAAATCGACGGTGACGCGATCCGGATCATCGAAAGTTTTTTTACAAGCGGTTCCAGCAACAAAAACAAAGACCAACAAGGTCAAAAAATGCCGTTTCAAAACAGAACCTCCTTGGGTCGAGGAACTTGAACTATAGGACATTTTCCCCTCGGACTCCTCAGAAATCTTATCCTTGCCTTTTGGGCATCGGTTCTTCTGTCTCTATCACCTGAATTGAAATATCGTAAGGCGGTGATATGTCCATGAGCGATTGGCCACCGGCAAAAAAAGTTGCCGTTAACGATAAAGTGGCATTTTCAGAAATTTTAAACATGTTTAGAGGCAATACAAATCCAAGAATTTTCGGCCTGTCTCCCAAAACTCCAATGTTCCCTTCAATCTTGGCGAACTCTTTTTCATCAAGCCGAATAATCGCCTTGAATCTGTCAGGAACGCTGTCATTCTCTTCGATAAGAATACGGAGATACAGTGCAAGGGGAAAGGCGAAAGGTTTCTGTGCTCCTTTTGGTACCTGTAGTTTAATACTGTCTCCAAAAACACCCATTAGAGAAAGCTTACCGCCTAGTTCATGGCGAATATCGTCGCAAGCAATGAAATCGAGCAGCTTCATAGCGAACCTCTTGGTAAAAGTATCCTTCAACTAGCCTGTAGACAACAGAGCAACAGGTCCCAAATATGTAAATTGTTCAGAAGTTCCAGTTGTAACCTGAACAACGTCTTGTCCGTGTAATTGCAACTTCACATCAATGTTGACCTGGCTTGAACTCATGGAAACATCCACTTGCCCCGTGGAAACCTTCTCTTTGAAAACTGACGCAACAACACCAGCGGCAGCTTCCAGAAGCTTGCTTTTTGAAACGGATGATTCGAAGTCAGCATCCGAGACTTCCAGCACCCATGGATAGGTGCAGACTAAGCGCAGCAGTGCAAGGGCAGCAGCAGAAAGCTCGCCTGATTTCCACCTTGCAGTAGTACGCGCTGGAAGCCGCATCGCTCTCTCAAAATAAGCAGCGCTGATTCCTTCTGCCGACAATTGTTCAAGTATTGCCGATGCTGATACCGAAATGCTTTCTTGAAGAGCTTCGTTGATTATTGCTGTATTCTCTCCGGTGAAGTCGCCTGACTCACCACAGGTATTGCAGGTATACTGGATGGTGGAAAATGTGGCAGCAGGACCATAGGGAACCGGAAGCGACTCATCGACATTTTCCGCTTGAATATCTGCCGAACCGCATACTGGACACTTCGTTGCCATAGCCTTCCTCCTTCATTCCTTTAGCTTCTCTAAAGCTGCTTTCATTTGCATAAATCTTGGGTTGGGTTGGTCGTTTTTCTTGAAAGATTTGACCACCCAACTGCCTGTTGCCCCCTTGAAGAAAGCAAAGTAGCCGAACAGGTTACCGGAAAAAAATTCATATGAGTCGACCCAGACAACCTGGCTTTCGTCGGGGTTGTTCTCCCAGGGAACTGTGCTGATATGTCTTGGTTGCTCGAGACCGTTGTTTGCAATGAATTCACGTACTTTATCTCCCGTGGCCAAACCGAAATCGTCCTGCGCCGAAGCCAAGGCTCCTCTCGAAACCCACACGGCACCCGATTGACCGCAGTCACGGATGAGGGTGGATAAATCGTATTTCGAGGCTCTCTCTGTAGTCATTTACCACGCACCGTAACGATATCCAGGTGAATATTACACGATACGTGACCCAATGGCAATGGTTCACCTAGGAACAAATCCCCCACCCCCTCAAACCAGGGCTTTGTGCTAGGCTTTCGAAAAGCCACCGAAGAGGAGTGACGCGGATGATGAGCTGGATACGATGTGGAAGCCTGTTGGCCCTGGCGCTGTTGTGGGTTTTGAACGGCTGCGACGGCTCTTCGGAACAAGGTGATGCGGGCCCAAATGATGGCACGACGGATGCCGGTGCTGATGCAAGCGGTCTGCCGGAATCGTTGCCCTTTGAATTCACTCGGGACGACGTGGGCGAGGCGGTCACCGCCACCCAGGTAACTGACTTCACCCGCGCCATCACCGGCGCATGGAAAGAAGTCGACTACTTCCGCTGGTGCTCCTGGCACAGTCATGGTCTGGACGCCTCCTTTGACCCGGAGATGCCCGACTACAAGCTTTACTGGCAGGACACCCGCGCCATCAAGGAAGGCGACACCATCACCTTTGAGCATTACGGCGGCGCCGACAACCTGATGATCCGCACCAGCAAGGTGCTGGCCCAGGCCGCCAGCGGCTACCTCATGAGCGGCGATCCACTCATGGGCGAATTGGTGGCGCAATACGCCAAGGGCATGGTGGCCTTGTTTTTGGGCATGGTCTGGGGCAATGAAGACCCGCCCATAACCAGCATCATGGCCCGGGCCATCTTCACCCTGAACCACAGCTACTCAATCGAAGAAGGCCGAAATGTCGTGGTGGACTACGATCCGGCCAAGGTCGAAAAATACGATTGGAACGCCCACACCATCCCCAACTCGGAAAACCCCACATGGGGTGACATTTGGGTACGTAACATGCGCTCGAAAGACGATCTGCCGCATATTTTTCGCGCGGCCCCCCTCTTGCTCCGGGTGGCCGAGGACGGACAAGACGAGCACATCCGCGAGGCGGCCCGGACGGCATACGAATACCTGCAAGCCTTCGCCCGGGACATCGTGGACAACACCTACCTAATCCGCACCAAGGGAATCGACGGTGTACCTTACGTGCCCATGGAAGAAGACAACCCGGACAGCATCAAGGATCTGGCCTGCCTGCGATGCTTCGAAGCCGTATTGCCCAACGCCGAATGCGACGCCAAGCTGACCACGGCCCTTGTCGCCTACGGCGAGCCCCTGGAGAATGCCTGCGAAAACGGCATCAGTCCCCATTACGAAGCGGTGGCCACCGCCGGTCATTATTTCAACTACGCCATCGTGCGCTACTTCCACCTGGCCGCCATCACCAACGCCTTGACCCTGCGACAGGACACGGTGGCCGGAGAACTGCTGGCGGGCTTGGCCCAGCGGACAGACGAAATGATGGCCGACGAGACCGAGCGACTGGAGCACGGCGAATGGGACGCGGACATGGCCAGCTTTTTGGTGGCGGCCGCCGCCAGCGGTCTGCCCTTGACCAGCGCCGAGGTGCACAAGATACATGACGAATACGGTGCCAGCGCCACTCATTATGTGGCCTGGCCCAACTGGGACCTCTGGGACGCCTCGATCCCGGACGGCACCTATGACTACAAACCGAGCCGCAATGACGGAGAGCGAACCCACGTCAGGCCCGAAGAGTTGGCCTATTTCCTCCAGTACTGCTATTCGCCCTGGCGCAACCCAGCCGGTGTTCAACTCATCGACTGCGAGGTGGTGGCCGATCCCAGCCGATGGGGCGAGTAGGTCGCGACATGAAGGAAAGCCGACTTGCCATCGCCCCCGACGGGGCAAGCATCGCCTATCGATCTTATGGTCAGGGTTCACCCGCGATCTTGCTCTCCAACGGCATCGGCTGCAACCAGGCCTATGTGGATCACGCAATCCGGGCCATGGCCCAAAAGCATCAGGTCGTCATCTGGGATTACCGGGGTCACGTGGACTCGCCCGCGCCGGCTGACACAGAGGACCTCAGCATCGATCTCTGCATGCAGGACATGCGGGCCGTGGCACAAGCCGCCGGCCTGGTTGACCAAGATTTAATCCTGGCGGGCTTTTCCATGGGCGTGCAGATCTCTTTGGAATACCTCAGGCGCTGGCCCGAGCAAGTACGCGGGCTCGTTTTTCTTTTGGGCACCCACGAATACCCCCTGCGCTCCTTTTTCCACATGGGACGCATGGGCGAAATCCTGGTGCCGGGCATGCTCGCCACCGTGCGGCGACTGGGCTTTCTGAAAAAAGTCTGGACCCAAGCCCTTGCCGGACCCTGGGTCTTCCCGGCCGGCAAGCTTTTCGTTCTCAACGCCAAGGCCGCCCGAAAAGAAGACTTCGAATCCTGGCGAGCCCACCTGAAACACATGGACCCCGAGGTCTTCTTCGCCTGGGGCCAGGTCCTGGCGGATCATTCCACGGCATCGGTCTTGCCCGGCATTCACATCCCCTGCCTGGTGGTGGCCGGCGACAAAGACAACTTCACCCCCATTCGCGTCGTCCGCAACATGGCGGCTCAGATCCCCACGGCCGAGTGGTTCGAAGTCCAAGGCGGCAGCCACGGCGGCCTGTTCGAATTTCCGGAACTCATCAACGCCAAGGTGATGCGCTTTCTTGCCGAGCACTTTTCGGGTAGGATTGGGACAGAATAGACGTGTAGGTCGAAATTTTTGGAGACACGTTATGAAACGAGTCGTGATATTTTTTTGCTCGCTGCTGGGTTTGCACTTGGCGGCTTGCAGCCAGGATGTGGCCGGACCCAACCGGGCCCCGGTGGCGGTCGTTTTCGGCGACCTCGAGATCCCGCCCTACTTGCCCGTCACCTTGGACGGTTCACGCAGCTTCGATCCCGATGGCGATTCACTCGTTTACAGCTGGCGCATGCTGGCCACCGAGGCGAGCCTCAGCGAATTCACCTTAGAAGACGCCAACAAGCCCTTGGCTCGTTTTTCAAGCAGCTTAGACGGCGAGCACTGGATCCAACTCGTGGTCGATGACGGCAAGCTGGAATCCGAGGCCGCGGTCATCCGGGTTCGGGTGCTCCGCGCTTGCGCCCAGGACGCCGAATGCGATGATCACAATGTCTGCAACGGCCTGGAGACCTGCGAGGACGGCGTCTGTCAAGCAGGCACACCGCCCGACTGTGATGACCACAACCCCTGCACCCTCGATGGCTGTGATCCCGATTCGGGATGCCGATACACGGACAACATCGACCCCTGCGACGACGGCGATCCTTGCACCATGAATGACGCCTGCGATCAAGGAGCATGCAGCGGCGTGCCTCTGGACGCCGATGAGGACGGATACGCGGATATCCACTGCGGCGGCACCGACTGCGATGATGCAAACGGACAGATCCACCCGGGCATCGTCGAAGGCCCCGAGGACCATCCCTACTGCTCCGATGGCGTGGACAACGATTGCGACGGCCAAACCGACGAAAACGACACGGGATGCAGATCCTGCGTAAACCCCGGCGACTGCAACGACAACAACGTCTGCAACGGCCTCGAGGATTGCGTGGAGGGTCTATGCGTGGACGGCACGGCGCTGGATTGCGATGACGAAAACCCCTGCACCGATGACTGCGATCCAGACCTGGGCTGCGGCAGGATCTTCAATACGGAACCCTGCGATGACGGCGACCCTTGCTCCACAAACGACATCTGCGGCGACGGCAGCTGCCGAGGTGTGTTTTACGACTGTGGCGACCCGAATCCTTGCACCGACGACATCTGCTTAGGCGACGGCACCTGTGAGCATTTGCCCAACACCGGCGCGTTTTGCAATGACGGAGACACCTGCACCATGGACGACGCCTGCAGCGTCGGCCAGTGCGAGGGCAGTCCACTGGACGCCGATGGAGACGGCCAGATGCCGACCTCCTGCGGGGGCTTAGATTGCGACGACGACCCCAATGCCTGCGGTGCAGCCTGCTTTGACGGCAATCTCGCCGAGGATGGTTGTGACGGCTATGATCAAAATTGCGATGGGAAAATCGATGAAGACTGCCATAGCTGCGAGGCCGGTCAGGCCTTCTGCGACGCCGACGGCCGCACTCTTCACATCTGCAATGCCGAAGGCTCGGGCTTTGATGAAAATAACGACATCTCCTGCGGCTGGTTTTGCCACAACGACGCCTGCGCGGAGCCCAGCAACATGGACCACTCGATCATGAATCTTTGCGACGGAAATACCTTGGCCCTGAGGCCGGCCGGCGGGGACGTGATCTACGACGGGAGCGGCCTGACTTGCGATCAGAATTGCGATTCGCTCGGCACCACCAACACCATCCCGGCCCTGAATGCGACCACCGTCAGCGGCGTGACGGTGATCTGTTTGAGCGATATGAACCTGCCGGAAGCCAGCAGCCTGCGCTATGAGGGTCGTGATCTCGCGCCTTTGATTCTCCTGGTCACCGGCGACGCCACCGTGGCCGGCGTGATCCACTTCGACGGCCAGGCACCGGCAAGCTCCACAGTCAGCGGCATCGGCGGGCCGGGCGGCGGCGACGGGGCGGAAGAATGCAGCACACAGAGTTGCAACGGCCTGGTCGGTGAAGGCGTGGGCGGCGGCGGCGGCGGACTCCGCTTGTGGGAAGACGCAGCCGGCGGCGGCGGCGGGGGTGGCCATGCCGGATCCGGCGGCAGCGGCGGGGACGCGGACTCGGAATCGAACGGCGGGGACGCAGGCATACAATACGGCAGCGGCGACATCCAGCCCCTCGTGGGCGGTAGCGGCGGGGGCTCCGGCGGCGACGGCAAGTGGACCACGGGCAGCGGACCGGGCGGTGGCGCTGGCGGGGCCTTCCAGATGACCGTGCGTGGCCGCTTGAACTTGCGAGGCGAAATCCGCGCCAAAGGAGGCCAAGGCTACGAGCAAGCGGCAAGAAATGGAGCGGGTGGTGGCGGCTCGGGCGGGGCCATCCTGCTGGAAGCCCATCACATCGAGTTCGATTCCACACCCAGCTTGAGCGTGGAGGGTGGCGACGGAGGGGCCGTGGGTACCAATTTTGCAACCGGGGCCTCGGGCAGCGAGATGGATGGTGAGCATGGCGTCGACAGCAGTGGCGCGGGTGGTGGCGGTGGCGGCGGCGGCTCGGGCCGGGTGCGGCTGAACGCGGTCACAGGAGCGACCTGCCAGAACACTTCCCCAGCCGGCGCTTGCAGCGCAAGCAGCCTTTGAGCTTATGGCCGACAAAGCAAAAAAACCGGAACCAGTAAGAATATTCGGGGCCTTGGCTCATCCCATCCGCCTGGGCATCCTGCGCATGCTCGAAAATGATTCTGCCATCGTCAACGATATGGTGGAGGCTTTCGGGCTTGACCAGACCAAAATATCCAAGCATCTCGCCATCTTGCGCCAGGCCGGTTTCGTTTCCTGCTCACCCGAGGGTCGCTGTCGGCGCTACACCCTGCTCGATCCGGATGCGCTGGCCATCTTGCTGGACACCGCCGATGCCTGGCCTTCCGTCCCCGAAAAGCCATAACACTGATGATTCCAGCATAACGTGGCACTAACGAATCAAAAAACGATTCGCAAATGCCACTAACAAACAGACACCTGGGTATTTCCTTGTCGGCCCTTGACAGGGCATGGAGATGCCTTAACTTAAAAGTGTCGCATGAAAAATTTTTCATATTTCCAAACCAAGGAGAAGACGATGCTACAAACCAATCTAAAGCATGTGGACACGGACGAGTCATACAAAGAAGCGATTGAAAACAATGAAAAAGTGATGGTTTGTTGTGGTCGAATGGGCCCGATGTGCTTGCCTGTCTATGACATCATGGAAGGCCTGGAAGAAAAGTACACAAACGTGGTTTTCCGGGACATGGATTTTGACGGCCCGGCTGGACACAACATCCGCTCCTTGCCTGAATGCCAAAGATTCAACGGCCTGCCTTTCACCATTTACTATAAAAACGGCAAACCGGTGGCCGCTACCACCAGCATCCAGAACAAGCCGCAGATCAAAGAAATCCTGGATCGTGAATTCGGTAACAATTAAGCATAATAAAGGAACCGTCATGGACCAGAAATACGACGTGATCGTCTTGGGCGGAGGGCCGGCTGGTCTGACCGCGGGCATCTACCTGGCTCGCGCGCGTATCAAAACCCTCATCGTGGACTCAGGCACCGCGGGGGGACAGATGGTCATGTCTTATACGGTGGCCAACTACCCGGGCGTGGAAACCACGTCGGGCCGAGATATCTCCCAGACCATGCTCCGCCAGGCCAAGAACTTTGGCTGCAAGGTCCTGACCCAGTCCCCTGTACTCGACATGGATCTGTCGGCCGAGGAAAAATGGGTGGACGTGGAAGACGAAGGCAGGTTCTTCGCCCGCGCGGTGATCGTCGCCACCGGCGGTGTGCCTCGTGAACTCGGTCTGGAAGGCGAGCAGAAATTCAAGGGAACCGGCGTCTCTTACTGCGCCACTTGCGACGGCGACTTCTTTGAGGGCAAGGAAATCGTGGCCATCGGCGGCGGCAATTCGGCGCTGGAAGAGGCCGTGGGCTTGACCAAGTACGCCTCCAAGGTCACCATCGTCCACGAGTTCGATCACTTCCAGGCCCAGCCGTGGACCGTGGAAGAAGCCAAGAAGAACGACAAGATCCATTTCCTGATGGCCCAAGACATACTGGACTTCACAGGCAATGGACATCTGGAAAAAGTGCTGGTGGCCTCCAAGGAAACGGGCGAAAAAACCGAAATTCCCGCCGAGGGATGCTTCATTTTCATCGGCTATGTGCCCAACACCAGCGCCTTTGCGGGCCTCTTGGACATGAACGAACGAGGCGAAATCCGAACCGACGAGCAGATGAAAACCAACCTGCCCGGGGTCTTCGCCGCGGGTGACCTGCGAATCAAACGCTATCGCCAAATCACCACCTCGGTGGCCGATGGCACCATCGCCGCCCTTTCCGCCATCGATTACATCAACCAAGCCAGCTAAGCATGATTGACGCAGCGCGGCCGAGCATGCCAACCTGCGCTAAATGAAACGTTTGGCTTATGTGATCTTCTTGGGCATCAGCACCCTCTTGTTGGCGGAAGGGGCTGCTCGCCTACTCGACCTGGGGCCTGAGCGTTTCCATCATCCTTGGCATCTGGAAAGCCCAAACAAACACCATGGCCTCGACGTCTACCCGAGCAATCCCCGAGGTGCCTTTGATCTGGACCTTCGAGACCCGGCCACCTTTGATGCGCTAAAAAGGAAAGCCATCCCGCATCTTGAGCGGGCTCAATCCCGCACACCTTACGCCGTAGCCGGAAGCTACAACGCCGAGCTTTGTCGTCAAGACCCCGTGGGCCCCAAAAAAAAGGGCCTGCCCCGCGTGCTGATCATCGGGGATTCTTTCAGCGAAGGGCAAGGGGTCAGCCAGGACCAGCCCTTTGCCCCGGTGCTGCAAAAACGCCTGGCAGACCAGGGCCACGAGATTGAAGTCATCAACTGCGGTCGCCGCGGTTATAACTTTCCCGATCTGCTCGAATGGACCGAGCGCCACCTGCCTTATGAGCCCGATCTGGTCGTCTACGCCATGATATTGAACGACCCGGTCCTGACGCCCGAATTCAAGAAACGACAAAAGTTCATCGACGACTGGATCCTGGATCGTCGGCGCATGGTGCTGCCCAACGAGCACATGCCCGAAGCGCCCTGGTGGCGACCACGCCTGTGGAGCATTTGGCGGGAAGCCAAAGCCAAGGCACGCGTCGGGCGCGAGACCACAACATGGTATCAGGAGGTGCTGGGCGAACCCAACCAGGCCGGTTTCGAAGAGACTCTGGTTCTCATGCAGCGCATGCGAGACGCCAGCGAAAAGAAGGGTGCCCGCTTCGTCGTCGTCATGCTGCCTCTTCTGGTAGGCCTTGAAGGTGACTACCCCTTCGCCGAAGCCCATCAAATCATGGCCCAGGCCTGCAAAGAGCATAAGCTTGATTTCTTCGACCTTCTGCCTGCTTTCTCCGGGAAAAACTCGTCCTCTCTCTGGGTGCACGAAACCGATCGCCATCCCAACGAAATCGCTCACCGCATCATCGCAAGGGCCCTCGTCAAACCTGTGCTCGATCGACTGGGCAGCCAACCATGAACAAGCGTCTGGCCATGAAAAAACACCTGGCCACCCTGGGCCTGTTTTTGGTCAGCAGCATCCTATGCCTGGGCGCGGCCGAACTGGTCTTCCGCGCTTTTCGAACCGACCGGGCGGAGAAAACTCGATCCAACCAACCATGGCGTGAGCGTCTGCGCCGTATGAACCGTGACATCTACATGGCCGCCGAAGGCGATCTGGTCTACCAGCCTCGCCCCCAATCCAGCCTGGACATGCCTTACGGCTGGGCGGGCTTCAACGCTTCAGGCATGCGCGATCGACGTGAGTATCCGTTACAGGCACCTGGGCGCAAGCGCTTGGCCGTCATCGGCGACTCACTGGTCTGGTCCGAGCACTTACACTGGCTCTACTCCCTGCCCAGTGCCTTGGAAATCGAACTGGGCGACGAAACACTGGACGTGCTCAATTTCGGGGTCAGCGGTTACGACATCAACCAGGTGGCGCTCTGGTACGAAAAAGCCGTCCGTCCCTACAAGCCCGACCTGACACTGGTGGTCTACTGCCTGAACGACGCCATGATCATGAGCGGTCCCTATAATGCATATGCTGACGAAGCACGAAAGGCCTACAAAAAATCCCAGGACGATCTCTTCACCGAGACCGCCCGTCTTCGAGCCGAAACCATCGAAGTGGTAGGCGAGCAGGAAGAAACCCGCGCCGTTTTCAAAATCCTGGCCAGGGCCCGCACCCTCTACCGGCAACTGACCTTCGAGCATTCAAAAGACTACATCGACGAATACTTGATCAGCTACGGCGACCCAAAAAGCATGCAAAGGATTCAGACCGCCTTAATGCGCCTGGGCCAAGCCATTCAAGCCGACGGCGGCCAGGCCTGGCTACTCATCTCGCCCCTACTGCGAGATTGGGACAACTACCGATGGCAGTTCATCCACGATGCCGTCCGCAAGCAAGCCGAAGCCGCGGGATTCAAAGTACTGGATCCCCTACCCACCTGGCGAAAAACCTTCAAACCCGAATTCCTCCGCATCGAAGGCGACAGCCTCCACTACAACCCCCAAGGCAACTTCATCCTCGCCCGCTTTATCCTGGGTGCCATGCGAAAAGTGGAGGCCATGCGAAAAGTGGAGTGAAGTGGAATCAGAGTGTTCGGTTTTCAGACACGCTGAGTTCTTCAAGAAATACTCCCACTTGGGTTGCCTCCTGAAATATGTACATTTACAGCCCCTTACAGATTACCGGGTGAGTTCGTCCAAACTGGCAAGCCTTTTGCTTCTAACTTGCCTCATGGGACGACGCCTTCGACATATGAAAGATCCAAATACGACCTTCGAGATCACGATCCGTGCGATTCAGGGAAGATTGCTCCTGCGTCCCTCGAAAGAACTCAACGAGCTCTTTTTGGGTGTCTTGGGTCGCGCTCTTGAGCGCCACAGCGGCATTCTTCTTCACCTTTTCGTAGCGGCATCCAACCACATGCATTTAATTATCACCGCCCCGGACGTGAGGCTGCTCTCTCGTTTCATGGCTTATCTTAACTCCAGCCTGGCCCGTGAGGCGGGGCGGCTTCATCAGTGGAGAGAAAAGTTTTGGGGTCGGCGCTACACTTCGCTTGCCATTCTCGACGACAAGGATTTCCTCAAGCGGGCTGTCTACATTCTGTCCCACGGTTGTAAAGAGGGCCTGGTCCTCCGTCCCAGGGATTGGCCGGGCGTCAATTGCATCGAAGCCGTCACAAGAGGAAAAAAGTTATCCGGTGTTTGGTATAATCGAACGAAAGAGTATGAAGCCAGAAAAGCTGGTGTGTCGTATCACCATGGTGAATTTGCAAAAACGTACGATGTCCCATTGAGCCCACTACCTTGCCTCGAAGGTTTGAGCCAGGAAGAACAGCGAGCCTGGTACCGCACCCTCGTGGCGAGCATCGAACAAGAAACTCGCAAGCATTACGCCCGGGGAGGCAAACGAGTCCTGGGTGTTCGCGGCGTGCTGAGACAAGGGCCGCACAGTCGTCCCAAGAAGGTCAAGCGATCACCTGCCCCGCTGTGTCACTGTTCCGACCCTGACAAATGGAGGGCGTATCGGGACAACTACAGGTGGTTTGTAGATCAATATCGGGTGGCCTCTAAGCGCTTGCGCGCTGGAGAGTTGAACGTAAAATTCCCCGAAAACTGCTTCCCGCCGCCACTTGCCTTCTGCGGGCTCGACCCACCGACCTAGCTGCACCCAAAAGGGAGTTTACCAGTCGACGATCGTCGCCTGTGCGGCGGAGGCTCCTGATTGGCTGCCCAAGCCCACGGCCCCCTGGACCTGCCCAGTGGCCAGGTTGACCGTCCAGGTGGATCCGGCGTTAATCGGCAAATTGCTAGTGCCCACGTCGACCACGAAATTGACCGCTCCGTCGATGGTCCCGTAGGAAAACCCGGCCCCGACGCCGAAGAGGCCGTTGAAGACCGAGGCACCCAGGAGAATGCCGATGTTGCCATTTGTATCGAAAGTCATGCAGACCTGCAGCCCGCTGGGCGGATAGCAAATCTTGACACCAAAGGCCAAAGCCGAGGTGCCGCCCTCGCAGGTGGCCGTGTAGGCGCAGATGCCCGCAAAGCAGCTCAGACTGGCCGAGCAATTGTTGGTGCATTCGAGCAGGTTGCCGTAGCTCGATCCAGAGCAGGGACAGCAGTAATCTCCACCGCCACCGCCGGCGCCGCCATCGGAAGACGCGCCCCGCCAGCCGGCACTGCCGCTCGGGTCGGCTGCCGGCAGGCGATCCAGGTAGGCATCCGCCGTTTCCCTATCCCCCTGGTCCAAAGCGATCCGCATCACCTGGAATGGCCATTCGGGGTTCTCCGTATCCAGGGCCGTGGCTGTCTGATAGTGGTCCAGGGCCGCTGCCAAATCACCCGCGACGCTGGCCTCGTAATAACCCAGCCCAGCCCAGGCCGAAGCGTTTTGGGGTGCCAGGTGAAGAGAGCACTCTAAGAATCGGCGTGCGTCCTCGTTCCAGTCGAGCACGAACATGCAGCTGGCGGCATTGTTGAGCGCTACCGGGTTGTCCGGATCGATCGCCGCGGCCCGAAGAAAACCGAGGCAGAAGGGCTCCAGGGCGTTGGACATCAGGGCCGTCTGTCCAATCGAAGTCCAGGCCTCGGCCCCGGGCGCCCAGTCCGAACTGACCGGGACGTAGTCGGCTGCGGCCGCCTCGGCGGCGGCAAGCATGTCGGCCTCCAACTGGCCTGAGTACCAAAGGTCCCAGTCGTTAGCCTCCACGGCGATCGTATCGCAAGGGCTCTCGTCCCCCTCACAGGTCAACCCCTCGGTCGCGTAGCCCAAATCGCACTGACAGGTGGGACGATCTCCCTCCAGTACACAGTTTCCCGCGCCCGAGCACGTCACCCCAGCGCAGGGGTCGGATACGCTGCCGACCGGGTTGGCGTAGTCGCAGCCATCGATAGAGTAGCTCCCGCCGGCGTCCGCGCAGATCTGCTCTGCCGTACGCACGGTGGACCAGATCATCAACTCGTCGATCTGTCCACTGAAGAAAGCCGACCGATCACCGCGGGCACCGATGCCCAGCGCATCGAGGGCGGGTTGCTCCATGGGGAGCACATCGTTCAGCTGGCGAACCAAAATCCCGTTGATATACATCATAGCCACGCCGCGATCCCCGTCGTAGACCCCGGCCAGGTGCTGCCACTCGCCCTCAACCGCCGCGTCCATATCGTCTAGTTCGTCCGACCCGGTCCAAAAGGCCCAGCCACCGGCCGGCTGGGATCCACCCATCCAAAACCCCTCAAAATCCTGCCAGAAGTCCACCAGTGAGGCAAAGTCGTCCTGCTCGCCCAAGGCAAGCACCCAGGCCTCGACGGTCAGGGCCGGGCCAGGGAGTTCGAATCCGGGTAGAGAAGCCCTGTCGTCCACGCCGTCCAAAGCCAAGGCCGATCCGAAAGGTCCGTCAATCAGGCTGGCTCCGCCGTATAACACAAGGGACCGGCTGCCCACCTCCGGCGGGATGCCTTCTTCGCCCAGGGCCGAAAACGATGCGCACAGCAGCAGGTCTTCGCTTGCATCAGCGACAGGGCACAAGCCGGACGGCTCGTGGGTCGGCGTGCCTCCTCCACAGCCAAATATAGAAAACGAAAGCAGCACGGGCACCAAGACCCCAGCCAAACCGATCCCAATAAAACGCCGATTCATCCTTTACCTCCATGCTTTGTTCCGTTTGGACCCAAAGGCTACCCCGAATCCAAATTCGCCAAAAGCTCCGGCCGCGAGCGAATGAATTCGAAAATCCTGTCGGCCAGGTCCTTATGTGCCGAAGCCTTCAAATGAAAATAGTCCATGAAGTCCTCTGACCCGAAGTCCCGGCCTGCCCGCCGCCAAGCCTGATCCAAATCGTAGACGAAGACCCCCGGACGATTCAACCCACGCAGGAATTCCAAAAGCTGAGTTTTGGCCCGCACATCGAAAGTCAAAATTTCTGCGTCTTTGGCTTGGGTCAATAGCGCCAAGGCCGTGTCGTGACGATTTTCCACCAGGCCCTTGCTCCAAGGCTCGGTCACCAGAGAGCGGCGCCCGTACGGCCTTTGGCGCAAAGAGCCCACGGGGGTGACCAAAAGCACCGGGATGGCCAACTCAGCCGCACGGTCCAAAATGGCATCCAGGTTTTCTTCGAAGCGATCGAGGATCAGGCGGTCATAACAGCCGTAGTCCTGGTCGTCGATCTCCACCAGACCCGTCTCCTGCAAGCTCTCCATCAGTTCCGGCGTAACCTGGCGCAGGTAGGCCTCAAAGTCGCAATCCCGGCCGGAGAACAACCAGGCCACGGCCTGCAAGGGGATAAAGAAATCGTAGCTCGCGCTAATGACGTGGTGGTAGGCGTTGGCGTAGTCATTGTGGCCCATGTAAAACAGGAGCAAATCCGGCAGCAAGGCTCCATCCTCCATGGACTTCAACGCGGCCTTGCGGATGGCGTGAGAGTCAACTCCGCAGTAACCGAAATTGATCAGTCGGATATTCGGATTCAACTCCCGCGTGAGTCGCCCTTCCAGTGGCTGGTTGAAAGTAGCCCCATCGGAGAGCACCACCGAGGATGCGCCGAAAAGATAAACACGCTTGTGATGGGGCCCCACGCGCTCAAGCTGCTTCGGCCAGGGCATGGGGATGGGGCGCTTCTGCTCCAGGTAAGCCTCCACTGCCTGACCGATCTCCGCATGCCGCACAGCGTTCAGGCGAACGAGATCCACCACGATCCAAATGACGAGGAAAGACACGATGAGCGTGGGCATCCAAAGCACAAGGACGAAAGCCAAACGTTTCCACGGTGGCATCCTCTTGGGCGTGGGCTCGGGTTCGACCATGAGCCCAATTCAGCATGGGCGAAGCCGAGGGTCAAGCCGCAATATTCCTTGACCCGCAAGGACATCCGTCGCTACAACCACAAGCACATGGCCCGCGAGATCAAAAAGACATCCATCATGGCCCGCATTTTCTTCGGGCACAGTCGCGAACAAGCCAAGGACACGGGCCTGGCCGGGGTCTTGGTCTGCCTGCTTCTGGCCTGGTGGACCGGCCTGGAAGCCTGGCTCTTTGCGGGCATGGGCGTCCTACTCGTGGCCATGACCCTGCCCGACCTCTTCCGCCCCTTGGCTTTTTTCTGGTTCGGCTTGGCCGAGCTCATGGGTGCCGTGGTGGGCCGAGTTCTGCTGGGGCTCTTGTTCTTCCTTCTGATCATGCCCATCGGCTTGCTGCGCCGTGCATTCGGCGCGGACTCATTAAAACTCAAAGACTTCGACAAAAACCAAGAATCGGTCTTTCGGGATCGCACCGACGATCCTGTGGCCGACATGGAAAGGCCCTTTTAGAACCATGGATTTCCTGAAAGATCTTTGGGGTTTTCTTCGAGTGCGGAAGAAGTTTTGGCTGGCACCGCTCATTTTGGCGCTGTTGCTCCTGGGCTTTGTCATCGTCTTCAGCTCCGGCACGGCCATCGCGCCCTTTATCTACACTGTGTTTTAAGATGAGCCGCCCCCGCGCCATCCTTGGCATTTCCGCCTATTACCACGACAGCGCCGCCGCCCTGCTGGTCGACGGCGACATCGTGGCGGCAGCCCAGCTCGAACGCTTCACGCGCAAGAAACAAGACGAGCGATTCCCCACCGAGGCTATCCGCTATGTGCTTCGGGAAGCCGGCCTGCACCTCGACGAGTTGGAGGCGGTGGTCTTTTATGAAAAACCTTTCTTAAAATTTGAAAGACTCTTAGAGACCTATCACGCCTTTGCTCCACGTGGTCTGGTGAGCTACCTGTCGGCCATGCCGGTCTGGCTCAAGGAAAAACTCTTCACGCGAAGCAACCTGAAAAAGGCCCTGGGCGACATGGGGGCCACAAAGGCCAAAATCAAACTGCTCTTTCCCGAGCATCATATGTCCCACGCGGCATCGGCCTTTTATCCCTCTCCTTTTGAAGAGGCGGCCATCTTGACCGTGGACGGCGTGGGCGAATGGGCCACCACCACCATCGGCCTGGGCCAAGGCAAAGACATTAAGCTGCTCCGTGAATTGACCTTCCCTCACTCCTTGGGTCTTTTGTACTCAGCCTTCACGACTTATTGCGGCTTCAAGGTCAACAGCGGCGAATACAAGCTCATGGGCCTGGCACCGTACGGCGATCCCGACTCGGAGCGCACAGCCCGCTACAAGCAAGCCATCACCAAGGAACTCGTCGACCTGCGCGAGGACGGCTCTTTCCTGCTCAACATGCGCCACTTCCGCTTTGCCACCGGCTTGCGCATGTTTGACGAAGCCGGCTGGAGGCGGATATTCGACCTGCCCTCTCGAAAGGCCGAAAGCGAGCTTTCCCAAGAATACATGGACATGGCCCTGGCCATCCAGCAGGTCACGGAAGAAATCGTGGATCGCCTGGCCATCACGGCAAAGAAGCTCACCGGTGCCAAACACCTCTGCCTGGCGGGCGGCGTGGCCCTGAATTGTGTCGCCAACGGCAAGCTCCTGCGAAGCGGCCATTTTGATGACATCTGGATCCAGCCCGCCGCGGGCGATGCGGGTGGTGCCTTAGGTGCCGCCTTGGCCGCCTGGCATCAGCATTACGCAGCCGAGCGGGCCAAACCCAGCGGCGACGCCATGCACGGTGCCTACCTGGGACCGGCCTTCGACGAAGTCCAGACGCGCCGCATGGCAAAAAAACACGATGCACCTTTTAAGCACCACGCCGAGTTCGACGCCCTCTGCGAAGAAGTGGCTGGGCTTTTGGCCGAAGGCCATGTGGTAGGCTGGCACCAGGGGCGCATGGAGTACGGCCCCCGTGCCCTGGGCAATCGCAGCATCCTGGGCGATCCGCGCAAGCCCGACATGCAGAAAAAGCTCAACTTGAAAATCAAGTACCGCGAGGGTTTTCGGCCTTTCGCCCCCAGCGTCTTGGAAGAAGCCATCGGCGAGGTTTTCGAACTGGATCGCCCCTCCCCTTATATGCTGCTGGTCGCGCCGGTCAGAAAAGACCGCTGCAATCCCTTGCCGGACGACTACGCCAATCTGCCCATGTACGAGCGCCTCTATCACCTGCGCTCGGATCTGCCGTCGATCACCCACGTGGATTACTCGGCCCGCATCCAGTCGGTGGCCAAAGAGACCAACCCGCGCTACTGGCAGATCATCGACACATTCCGCCGTCGCGAGAACACCCCCCTCGTGGTCAACACCAGCTTCAACGTCCGCGGGGAGCCCATCGTCTGCACACCGGAAGACGCCTATCGTTGCTTCATGCGTACCGAAATGGATTATCTCGTCATCGGCAACCTGCTCTTCGACAAAAAAGACCAACCAGAACTCCCCGAAGACTCAGATTGGCGCGAGGAGTTCGAACTCGACTAGCTGGACTGACGATTTGTTACAATATCATGCCAAAAATGGCATGTTCATGTAATGAAATTCGCCAATCTGCTCCAGTTGACAACAAGCGCCCCGCTGTGTGTATAATATACACATGGCATCTTGGTCCAGCAGCGAAATCATCAAGATTCTCAAGAAAAATGGCTGGAAAGAAGTGGCCAGGAAGGGAAGTCACATCCAGTTCAAACACGAATCAAAGCCAGGGCGGGTCACTGTGCCACATCCGAAAAGAGACATCCCGGCCGGCACCGTATCCAGTATCGGAAGACAGGCGGGAGTCGAGTTCAGAAAATGAAAACGAGACAAGCAGAATAGATGTAACTACCTTGTTTTTTATGGAGAAGATATCATGGTCGCCTATATTGCATTGATTCGCAAAGACGAAGATTCTATTTTTGGAGTTGAGTTTCCTGACTTCCCCGGTTGCATCTCCGCGGGGAATACCCTGGATAAGGCCTTCGCCAACGCCAGAGAAGCCTTGGAACTACACACTAAAGGAATGCTGGAAGACGGAGAGGCCATGCCGACTCCCAGCGTACTTGAAAAAATTCAGACCCGAGCAGAAGCCAAAGACACCGTACCCGTGCTCATCGAGGTTTCGATCGCTCACAAAAACAAGCGCATCAACATCACCATGGATGAAAGACTTCTCAAAAGGGTCGACTCTTTCGCCGCCGCCAGCGGAACGACTCGATCCGCGTTCCTGGCGACCGCAGCCAGGCACGCCATCCAGGATGCTGGAGATCCTTAGAGTCTTTGCTCGCAAGTTCTCCGCAATTTGCGGAGAACTTGCAGACTCCTGTCGGCCCATCATCTTTTGGTTGCGGCGGAGCCGCCTTGGGGCCTAGAGACCGGCAAGGGGTCCATGGCCGGCACGGCCACGGCGTGACTTTGCTCTATGGGATTGGGCGGGATGGGCAAGGCCGAACAATAGACCTTCAGCAAGTCCTTGTTTTTTTGTATCTTTTGCATGAAAACCGGATCGCTCAGGTTGCCGTTCAGCGGAATCACGCAAAGACTATATTCACCTGGCACCACGCCCGAGAAGCTGGCCGGCATCTGGGCCGACCAGAAGGCCGCCTTCACGTTGCCGCCGGCCACCATGATGGCCTGGTTGATCTCGGCGGCCGTCGAGGCCTGGACCTGCCCCTTGACCAGCAAGACCTGA
The DNA here is from genome assembly GCA_019314375.1 of Deltaproteobacteria bacterium. Classification (GTDB taxonomy): domain Bacteria; phylum Myxococcota; class B64-G9; order B64-G9; family B64-G9; genus JAFCZJ01. The sequence goes on from JAFCZJ010000011.1 coordinate 46,673, forward strand.
GCCGCGTCGAGCTTCGCTCCTTCCAGGCCCGTCACTTGTACGGTGAGCTTGACCTCGCCCACCGGGATGTCGATGTCGACCTTGTTGCGCTGCCCGGCCACGACCGTCGCCTCAGACGTGGCCACGTTCTGGCTCAGGCCCTGACCCGGCATGGCCCCGAACAGCGAGTAATCACCAGCCGTCAGTTTTTCAAAGCGGTAACTGCCGTCCGAAGCGGCATGCACCACGAATTTCTGCTCAGCCTCGGCCTTGGGGGTGACGGCCACTGTGGCGCCGGCCACGGGCTGCCCGTTGGAACTGACCACGCCCATCAACTCGCCGAGACCCTCGATGACCAGATCCAAGTCACCGCCCCCGCTGTTTGCATCGAAGGCCAGGACTTTGGAGCGGCCCAATTCGGCATGTTCCGCCACGATCAAATAGCGAGATTGACTCAGGCCCCCCAGACGATAACGCCCATCAACACCCGACCGGGTTTGTTTCAGACCCATGGCGTCTCGTGTCGCCTGCCCCAGATCCAAAACCAGATGACTGCCGTCCCCCACCAGGCGAAGGCCTGCCAGGACCAAGGCCTCAGCCACTGCCTGGCCGCGGCCATCCAACACCCGACCGGCCAGGCTCCGACCGGCCTGCACCGTGATGCTGCCCATGTCGGTGGTCTCTTCCGGCTTGACCACGATGCCGGACACCACCCTGTCCGCGAAATCCTCACCCCGAATGGTGACTTCATATTCCCCAGGGGCCACCCCGGGCACGCTAAAAAGACCCTCGGCGTGATTCACCGGAATCGCCGGGGGCAAATTCAACGTAATCGTGAACGAAGCAGGCGAACCGCCCTCGGCATAAAGCACTTGCCCCTTGATGCCGCCTTCCCGATCCAGCAGCAATCGCACATCCTCATCGCCCGTCTTGGCCTTGACCCCCGCCTTCATGCGAGCCTGATGGGAGCCCGCCGATCGCAAAGCCCTCAACTCATAATGGCCTTGGGTCAGACCCTTCAACACAAAGCCCCCGCCCCCGTCGGTCATGGCCGTGGTCCGTCCCCGCAAGCGCTTGTCCGCGTCGAGCCCGTCCTTGAAGAAATCCGGCGTGGCCAACACGCTGACCTCCGGCACAGGCTCACCCGTCGAGGTCACGACCTTTCCCGAAATGCGCCCATTGACGGTCATCCGCAGGACCAGGTCCTCTTTTTCGGCCTCCGCCGTCAAATCAACCTTCAGCGTGGGGCTCGAAGCCTCCTCCCCCCAAGCCATGACCACCAGCCCCATGCGAGGCAAGCCCTTGATCTCAAATCGCCCATCCCCATCGGCCAAAGCCCCGCGGCGCCTGGGCCCGGTCAGCCCGCCTGAGAAAGCCTGCTCGTCAGCCCTGCCCACCCGCACGGATGCCCAGGGTACGGCTTGCCCGCTCGAACTTTCCACCCGGCCCGCGATGCGACCTCCCCCGGCCAGGACGATGCGTATGCCCGCACGCGAACGCTTGCCATCCAATTCAATCGTCTTTGAGGAAGCGGCCGGGTAGTCTTCGTGGGTGGCGCTGAAGCGATAGCTGCCCTTGGCCAAAGCCGGCAGGGAAAAGCGCCCTTCGGCGTCGGACTCCGCACCGTCTTGATTGTGGTTGGTCATCTGCAAAAGGGCGGTCACGTCCTCAGCCAAAACCTTGGCGCCTGCGATGGGCAAGCCCGCCTCGTCCGTCACGAGACCGGACACACCAGCGCCTCCACTCAGGCTAACCTTAACCAAAACGGCTTCGGTGCCCGCGCTGGGCACAGCCACCAATTTGTGTACCGGGGCATAGCTCACGGCCCGCACCACCAGGGTCACGTAACCGCCGGCCACGCCCTCCAGCCGGGCTTTGCCCTCGGAATCGGTCGTGGCATGCAAGTCTTCCCCTGAACGCAGCTCAACAGCAGCGCCGGCGATGGGCTTGCCGTCTTCAACCCTGCTGACTTTTACCTCGACTACCGCTCCTGGACGCATGCGCAAAATGACCGGCTCGCTCTTTTCTGAAAGCGCGTGCACAACAGGCCCAGCCACCCTCGAGCCGGCCCGAGCCGTGATCCGATAACGCCTGCCCACGAGCTCGAAGAATGAAAACGTGCCGTCTTTGCCCGTTTCCTTGTGCCGAGGCGGCCTCGAACTCAAACTCACCTTGGCGCCTTCAACCGGCAAATCATCGGCATCCAGGACCTGACCCTCCAATTGCAGCTCGCCCGCCGGATCGTCGTCACTCAGCTCCTTGTCGCCTGGGGTGACCATGGCCGTTCTGGACGAGGAGGCCCGCGGGGGCTTATCCGGTTCTTCACTCGCTGCCTGGGCAGCCTGGGTCACTTCGTCTTCGACAGGCAAAGCCTGCTGCTCGGCGAACATCCAAAAATAAGCACCGATGGCTACGACCAAAACAAACAGAGCTGATGCGATCTGAATCGGTTTCATGTCGCCTTCCTTTCCCTAAACACCTTGGCCTCGGAGTCAGCAAATCATATGCCAAAATCAAAACCCCCGTAAAGCCACCCGGATCTGCCCTTGCATTCATCTCGATCTTGGCCAACAATAAGCCATTCAATCGGAGGCAAAACCATGCGACATGCTTACAAGATCCTCTGCGGCCTCTTGGCCTTGAACCTGAGCCTTTTCGCCTGTGACAGCAGCAACGACAAGGGGATTGAAAGCGAGCTACCCATCGACGGCACGGCCGACAGTTGGCGAAGCCCCACCTTGCACGGCGAGTTGGTCTTCGCCCAATCCAACCCGGCCCGATTTGAAGATGACGCCCTGTACCACGCCTGGGATTTCTCCCTGGGGGGCAACGCGACCATGTCTCTGCAGGTCGAACAGGAGAACGCGTCCTTCGACACGGTCATGTATCTGTATCAGCGCGCCGAAGACACGCTGGACTGGGGCAGCTACATGGCCCGCAACGACGACGCGGACGATCAACTTTTGTCGCGACTGGAGCTCAGCTTGTCGGCCGGCAACTACCGGGTGATGATCAAAGGCTACAGCAAGAGTCTGCGCGGCGATTTCGCTCTTCGGGCCGATTGTGCGGGGGCCGGCTGTCAGGCTGTCGTGGAAGGCGAATGCGTCTTCGGCGAAGACATCAACGACTTGGACCAGCGCAGCACTTTCGATTTCGGCGCATGGGGCGTGGTGGACGAGACCAACATCGGCGATCTGAGCCCCATCCGCGCAGCCCAGATCGTGTCAGGCGCCAGCGCCATGGAGGGTCAAGCCATGGAGCTCACCGAGGCCGTGACCTACAACGACGACGCCGAAATCCGGGTTCAGGATTTTTCCGCCGCCTTCGGCCCCGATTACTCCATCTATACCTATTATCTGGGCGACACGATGGTGGGCTTCATCTTTGCCGACGGGGACCAAATCCAGGCCGCCATCGAAGACTCGGATCTCTACGACTGCCGGCCTGAAGATGACGCCGGCACCTGCCTTTTCGGCGAGATGCTTTGGCAGATGGAAGGATCGGAAACCCTCAGCCTGAGCAACGAAGTCATCTTGACCGCGGCCAACCTGGACACACTTTCCACCACGCGCCGGGCCCAGCTTGAAATCGGCCTGGCCGGTCACGAGAATCAAGCGGTGAGCTTTCCCGACTATTGGGAGCAGGTGGACGAAGGCAAAATCTGGATGCGGGACGTTTTGGCCGCGGACGGTCGTCGTTTTGTGCTCTTCGACTTCGGCCAGGGCGACAATTCATTCGGCTTTGTCTTCACCGAAGCCGAATTGATCTTGGCCATGATCGGTGACGGAGAAATTGACGACTGCCAGGCCTTGATGCCCAGCCCATAGGCTTCCATGCTCTTTCTCCTCACGGCCGCCTCGGCCTTGATTCCCTCCCTGCTTCTCCTCTGGTACTTCCACGCCAAAGACGTCCACCGGGAGCCAGGCGAAGTCATCTGGGCCACCTTCGGTCTGGGTGTGGCCATCATCGCACCGGTCTTGCTGGTCGACGGCCTGATCTACCTCTTGCTGCCCGACTTCTCCTCCATGCCATACGCCAAGGGCGCAAGCGACGCCTTTCTCATGGCCGCCATCCCGGAAGAGTTCTTCAAGTTCACCGTGCTTTGGCTATATGTCTTGCGGCACAAGGAATTCGACGAGCCCATGGACGGCATCGTCTACGGCGTGGTCGCCTCTTTGGGCTTCGCCACTTTGGAAAACATCATCTACACAGCCGACGGCGGCCTGGGCGTGGCCATCCTGCGAGCGCTGACGGCGGTCCCCCTCCATGCTTTCTTGGGCGCCATCATGGGCTACTACGTGGGCCAGATGCGATTTGGCAAACCCGAGATGCGATCGAAGAACCTTTGGATGGCCCTGAGCATGCCCATGTTGCTGCACGGCCTCTATGACTTCCCCATCCTGACCATCAAGCAAATGCAGGAAAACCTGGGCACGGCAGGCCCCGTGGGCGAAGGCCTCGGCCTGGTCGGCATCACGCTCATCGTGCTCATCTTCACCTGGGTCTGGGCCATCAAGCTCACCAATCGTCTGCGCCGCCAACAGGACGCCGAACAAAAAACAACGCAGCAGCAAGCGCTACTCGCCGCCGCCGACCCGAGCCTGCCCGCGCCCCTTGCCAAACCCCCTGTTTCTCGCCCAGCACAAAAAACAGGCGGCGGATTTTTTGCATGGTGTGGCCTCATCATCGGCGGCATTTTGGCAAGTCTTGGCGGCCTGGTGGTCTTGGGTTTGATTCTGGGTCTGGCCTTCGGCAAAAACGAGGGCACCGAGATAGGCCCCCTGATCCTCGGCGGCGGCCTCATCGGCGTATTGCCTCTGGGCCTGGGTCTCTGGTTTTTCATCCTGGGGCTACGTTCCGTCCGCCGCAAGAGCGCGGCTTCGATCACGAGGTGATGACGATTCCATGAAATCTCTCATGCCCATCTTACTTGTTCTGCTCATGGCCAGCCCTGTTTATGCCCACGGCGGTCCCTCCGTCAACCTGCCCAAGCATGACTGGTCCATCGGACCGGGCATCGCCTACAGCAATCTCGAAGGCGAGCATGGCTTCGCCCTGAACCTGGACACGGCCTACACCTATTTCCTCTTCAGCGCCTCGGCCAACCTCAAGCTCGTGCACCACGAGAACCTGACCGCCTTCGTGCCGCAACTGGAACTAAGCGCCTGGTTTCTTTTGAACATGGGCGGCGGTGTCGGTTACAGCTTCGGGGCCCTGGAGGGCCCGGTCCTGCACGTTTTCGTGGGCTTCCCCATTGGTGACGACTGGCTCCCCACCGGCCCCTTCGATTCACAATTCATCGAACCCTACTATCGCACAAACTTCATGCACACAGGCGGCGAGTGGCTCGTCATGCACGAAGTCGGCCTGATGTTCAAGGTCTCGACCTACGCCATATAAAGGAGACGGGAGATGGTCCTGACAAAAACCATGCCCATTTTGCTCGTTCTGCTTTTGGCCGGCCCTGTTCTTGCCAGCCGTTTCGCCAACCTGCCCGAGGATGACTGGTCCATCGGACCGGGCATTGCCTACAGCAATCTCGAAGGCGAGCACGGCTTCGCCCTGAACCTGGACACGGCCTACACCAGTTTCATCTTCAGCGCCTCGGCCAACCTCAAGCTCATGCGCCACGAAAACCTGACCACTTTCCTGCCTCAACTGGAACTAAGCGCCTGGTTCCTTTTGAACATGGGCGGTGGTGTCGGCTACAGCTTCGGGGACCTGGAGGGCCCGGTCCTGCACGTCTTCGTGGGCCTCCCCTACGGTGACGACTGGCTCCCCACCGGCCCCTTCGACGCCCAGTTCATCGAACCCTACTATCGACTGAACTTCATACACACAGGCGGCGAGTGGCTCTTCATGCACGAAGTCGGCCTGATGCTCAAGGTCTCAACCTACCTCTTGGATGACTAGCGCGGAGGCTAGAATGCGCCTATCTAAAACCATGCTATGCTTCGTCGGTCTCACCCTGATCTTCCCTCTTGGCATGAACGCCTGTAGCTCCAGCTCAACAGATTCCGACGCCGGAATCACAGACGCGGGCAGCGACGGCCAGGGTGGCGACCCCACCATTTTTCAAGGCTGCGCCTTCGATTTTGCTCCCCCTGAAAAACATGTCATGACAGGCGACATGGGTGATTTCGACGCCTACGACGTACAGGTTCTTTGTTCCCTTGATTATGAAGGCAGACATCTGCTCGTATTCATGCGGGCCAAGCCTATCGGCACCCAATACATGGATGTGCTCTACGAAGCCAAAGACGCCTTTGTCTGCGAGGAATCTCACGTTGAGGCCTTGGCGGAAGGCCAATTTTACTATGAAGCCTTTCATCATGGATGGGACGCCATGGAGGTCGCCTACCAGGACTTCCGCTATGAATTCGGCTGGCGAGAATACTGCGTCGGATGGCGGCCCTGTACTTCCATGTTTGACATGGTCGACATCCGCCGAATCGATGACGGCACCCTCGTCGCCGAAAGACAACCCGCCGTCTGTGTCAGGCTCACCGAAAAGGGAAACCCGCGGCCCTTGGTCCAGCAAATCCGCGTGCCCGCTGAAGGAGAAGAGTTCGTTTTTCAGATGGGCTCAACGGAGGGAGCAGCAGACGAACAACCGATTCACGAAGTCAGCCTGAGGGCATTCGCCATGGATACCCGCGAGGCCAGCAACGAAGACTTCGCCTTGTTCCTAAACGATCACGGAAATCTTTACGAGGGACATCCCTGCATCACGACTTCAGCCGAAGGCCAAAAGCTCTACTTAGAAGACGACATCTGGAAAGTACAAGCGGGCTATGAAAACCATCCGGTGGTTCAGACGACCTGGTATGGAGCCAAGGCCTACTGTCGCTGGCGCTCCTGGATCAACTTGCCCTATGAGGCCGAGTGGGAAGCCGCCGCATCAGCCGCCGGCACGCGTACTTATCCCTGGGGCGATGAGACACCCACCTGCAACCACGCACTTTTCGATTCATGCGAAGCGACCGAACCCGAACAAACCGCCTCATTCGAACTCGGCAAAAGCCGCGAAGGCATCTACGATCTCTCCGGTAATGTGGCTGAGTGGACAGAAGACTGGTACCAGGAAGACTACTACGCAACC
>JAFCZJ010000167.1 GCA_019314375.1 Deltaproteobacteria bacterium
ACCTCAAGCTCAAACGCTGCAAGTTCGCCGTGGTGGAATTCGAAAACCGACCTGGGTTTGTGATGATCCTGGCCGCTCAAGGCAAGGGTCTCTGGGCGGTGACGGGCATCACCGATTAATCTAGGGCAGATTTACCGGAACAACCTGTCCCGCCTGATCGACTTGAATCTTCTGAATTGTTGTCCAACCCTGACCATCTCCGGCATCCCACTGCAAATCGAATTCCCGCCCCACAGGCACCTGCTCAAACAAAGCCTGAGAACCCGGCGCGGCGGCCAGGGGCGCAAGCTCCACCATCGGCAAGCGCAGGAGCAACTCAAAATCAAAAAGAGCCATGCGCCCCAGGCGCTCCGTGTCCGTCGTGACCGAGATCTGGCCCTGGGCCAAACGCTGAATAGAAAAATCCAGGTCGATCGACTCCGGAACGCTGAAGGGATCGCTGCTGCCCTGAGCACAAACAAAATCAGCACCCGGCGGACTCCAATACATCAAGGCCTCGAAATGACAATCGTCGCACTCGTCCAAGCCCAGCTCCAAAACAAAATGATCTCCGTCCTCCGTCGAATAGCTGATCCCAAATCCCGTGAAATCCCGGGAGCCCCCATCTGCATCAACAAGACCCAGGCTCAGGAAAAAATTGCCATCCTGGTTCATGTCGAATTGAGCTAGGTCCTGATCATGCCAGTCTATCCAAGCTTGAATATCGGTCGTGTCCAGGCCCAATGCCAAACTGCCCAGATCCATTTCCAGCCGAAGGTCGGGCCCATGCTCGCTTTCAGGATAGCAAGACCCCAAAAGGAAGATGCCGAGCAGCGCAAAACAAAGGAGCTTTGAGTTCTTCATGGCCGCAACCTGATGGTCAATTGAAAGTTATGGGTTCGCAAGCCATCAGCCGTAGGCTGGTCCCAATATCCAGAAACTTCGACATCACCTTGACCGCCGGTCTCTGTCAAAATGTCTCCCCCAAATGTCTGATCTCCCCCACGTTGGGGGTCGTCTGAGTGATCGGACTCCGACAGGGGCTCTTGGTCCAGCTCGCCCTGGTCCTGCACAGGGCCAAGAGGGTCGCCCACCTTGTCCATGGGCAGGTTCCAAGCCAAGGCCTCTGTCCTGCTCTCCGCATCGGTACTCTGCCGCAGGGCCTTCAGGTCGACTGCCGCGACGGCCTCGACCTCGCCGACTTTTCCCTGCTCGCCCAAATCACAGCCCTGACCCGCGGCCACCAGGACCGGCTCGGCTTGGCCCGAGGCCCAACTCACCGAACCGGAAAACGTCACCAGACGGACCTGCGCGCCCTCGTCGTCCGCGATGATCAAAAACTCGGTGCCGCGCACCCCGGCCACCGCCGTCCGGGTGCGCACTTCAAAATCCGGTTTCTCGTCGGCCACCAGCTTGTGCACCAAAGCCCGCACCCGCCCCCGAATCAAGCGAAGGGAAGTGGATCGTTGATGAGTCTTCGCCGCAAAACGATGCGAATCCAAGACCAAACGGCTCTTGCTGCCCAGCGCGATGACGCTGTCGTCGGACATGAGCACTTTCAGCCGCCCTTTCTTGCCCGTACAAAGAATATCCCCGACCCGCAGCATCTCACCAATGCGCGGCTCGATCTTAGCACCCGCCCGCTCCAACCAGGCCGGCGCCCGCACCGCCGCCACAAAACCCACGGCCTGCATCCGAACATCAGTGGACGACACGGAATCCGCGGCCCAAACCGAGGCCGACAGACCCAAAAGCGCCATAGTCAAAATAGAAATAAACCGACTCATGCTGGCACCTCCTCAAATCACCTCAAGGCAAACTGATCGTCAAACGCTCGCCCTCACCAGACAATTCAAAGGTCACGAGGGTAATCCATTCAGGCTCCCCCCCATCGAATTGCTCGAGCACCAACTCCTCCCCCATCGGCAAAGAGCCAAGCAACTGTTCGCCTGCCGACCCACTTTCGGGCTTGAGAACCAAGGCATGCAAAGGAAGCCTGAGACGAAGCTCCGCATCGCCGGCGTCCTCGATCAGCACCTGACCCGTCATCAACGCGCCCGCCTCCATCTGCAGCAACTCACGTCCCCAAGCTCCCTTTTCCAGTCCCGCAACCCGGCATCGCGCCATGGACCCATGTCCATCTTTTGTCAGCGAACGAACAAGAAGACTGGCCTCACAGAAACCGAGGGCCTCGGGATCATCTACAAAGACAGGCTCCAAAACCAAAACCTCCGCGCCGACAGGACCCATGATCCGCCAGTTCAAACTTTGCAAAAGAAGGTCCGTATCCCCGCAACTCACCCTGAGCCCAGCAAAGAAGCTCTGCCCCTCAAGGTCCCAGCTAAAAACCACCTCTTCTTCTTCTTCGATCGGGCTCCAGTTCCCCCAAAATTCGATGGCTTCCGCGTCCACCGACAGGCCCATCTCGCCCAGAGGCACAACAAAACCGACCAGATCCTCCTGGGAAGAGTCCCCCTGATAACAGCCAGCAAGGACAAGGCTCAAGGCAATCGCTGTAACCAAAACCCTTCTCATGGGGATATCTCTACGTCCAACTGGCTGTCCGCCAGATCCATACGCAAGGCCGTCACCGCCTCAAAATTCGCATTGGGCCCATCCTGATACTCCAGGTACAAATCCCTACCTACTGGAACATAAGCCAGGTTAGCCACCGAGCCCTCAAAACCGACGGGCGGAAAACGCACATTGTACTGATCGTCTCTAAGGGCCACCTTGGCCTCGGCCGGAGCATCTCCTTGATAGACGGCCCGCACCGTGGCCGTTTCCAGCTCGTCCAATGCCATATCCAAACCATTTTCCATGGCCACAGACAGCCTGAAGGGCACACTCTCTCCAGCAAAAGCCATGAAACGTAGCCTGTCGGCATCGTACATAAAGATACCCAGTCTCAAAATGCAGTCCCGGGTCTCGGTCAGTTCCCGAGGAGCCGCCGTAATGGTCAGCAAACCAGTGTTATTATTGTACGTCACCCCACCCCCGAAAATCTCAAGCTCTTCTTCCATTTCCAGGCCGGCAACAAGCAACTTCATGTTCAGAAAAAAGCTCTTGTCCAGCTCGTTCATTTCGAATTGAGTCGAAGTATCCCAGCCATCGCCAAAATCCAGCCAGTCCATCCAGCCCGTCAAGGCCTGTTCTTTCACGGAAAGACCCATATCCTCAAGCGGCAGCACCACCCGAATCTCTCGATCCTGGCTTTCCGGATAACAAGCTCCCAGACCCAAGCTCAACACAATGACACTGGCCAAAACCCATTTCATGGCAGAACGCATGCTCGCCTCCTTCCTCTTCCCGTCATCCTCAGGGCCGCCGGTTCAGCAAAACCCGAATTTCCATCCCGCCATTCACAGGGTAGGTCCCTACAGGCTGCTCCCAATCACCCAAGAGTCCATCACCAGTGCCATCATCTACCCCAAGCTCACCGTTGAAGTTTCTGCCGCCGCTGCCACTGGGGTAGTCCAGTAAAACCGCCGGGTCTCTAACGCCGCCCGAATCAAAAGAGCCACTCTCTGAATTCTCCTCAAGTGAATCCCGATCGTCACCATCGTCGGGCATGACCGGGCCGGGGCCGCCGGGGCCTAGTTTATCCATGGGCAGGTTCCAGGCCAAGGCTGTTGGGGCCTGCTTGGTATCGGTCTCGTTTCGGATGGCGCGGAGATCAGCCGCGGCCAGGGCCACGGGTTTGTCCACGCCGGCTTCGGTGGCCTGGCTGGCCTCACCGGCCGCCACCAAAATGGGCTCGCTTTCGCCTGCGCCCCAAAGGACCGAACCGGAGAAGGTGACCAGGCGTCCGCCTTGTCCGTCCGCTCCGGCATCCAGGGCGAACTCAGTGCCACGCACCCCGGCCACGGCCGTGCGGGTTCGGACCTCGAAATCCGGCTTCTTGTCGGCCACCAACTTGTGCACGAGGGCCCGGACCTGTCCCCGAACCAAACGCAGGCTGGTGGAACGCTTTCCGTTCTTTTCGAAAAGATGACGCTTGATCTCCAAGCGACTTTTGGAGCCCAAGGCCAAGACCGAATCGTCGCTGAGCAGAACCTTGAGCCGGGATTTGGGTCCGGTGAGCAACACGTCACCGGCCTGCACCATAAAACCAATGCGGGCGACATGCGTCTCCGTCCCCCGTTCGATGCTGACCTCGCCGCGAACCGCGGCCACAAAACCGGCCCCAGGCGAAGCCCAAACCTGGGACCCGGCAGCCAAAATCAGGGCCAGCACCACCAAAAATATTGAGCTTTTCATGCCACACCTCCTGCATTTCCTGGTCCACTTGGCTATTTATGCATATGCCATACCATCCAAAACCAGATCAGGAACACAACAAAACTCTATATTTTCAACCAACTACACTACAAGCCGAAATCCCCTACCCCTCGGCACACCTCAAAAATTCGTCAAACCCCCGGAATTTCCGGCTTATAGACGGCCCATGAAGGCCAAAGAGACGCTGTGGCGATCATAGCCAAAGGGGTCGATGTCCAAATCCACCTCATCCGCCAAATTCTGCAAATAACGGTAGCTCAACAAGAGAGACAGGTTGTCGGAAAATTGCCAAGTGAGCCCCGCCGCCAGGCCCAACAGGTTGTCCACCCGGCGCTCATTGGGCAACCAGAGCACATCGAAATGATGGTGATCCTCCCGCCGGAAGTCCACCCTTCCCCAAACCTGCAAAGACTCAATGAGGCGCAGACGAGATTCGAAGGCGGCCACCGGCCCCCAGAGATCCCAATCCAAACCCTTGGCGTCTTCCACCTGTACGCCTGCCTGCAGTCCCACATGAAAGCGTCCGTCGAAAAACAAAAGGTCTTGGGTCAACAAAACTTCATGGGCAAAATGATTGCGCTCGTCCTGCTCGAAGAAGGCGGCCCTGAAGCTGTAGCGGAGGCCCAGTTCAGCCCAGGCCGACCAGCGCCAACTCAAGCCCGCCAAGGCCTGATGGGCTTGCATGAACAGCCCAAAGCCCTCGCCGGCCCCAACCGAAGCCAGTTCATCGATGAGATCCACGTCGAAAATATATCCGGCCCGCAGACGAAAGACCTGACCGAGCATTCGCTGATAATGCAGGCCGACACCGAGGTCGGTCAAATCGAAACCTTCCGTGGCCTCGGAAAAATGGAAGGAGCGAAAGAGGCGAAGATCGAGCTGCAGTCGGTCCTGCTTGCGCTCCAAAGGGCGCCAATAAGCCCCGGCAGCCAAGAACATGCCGGCCGCGGCCGCGTCGGCCGTATCCATCGTGGTCAAGGCCACGTTGGAGTCGTAACCTCCGCCCAAAGACGCGCTCAGACCCCAAGTTCGGCTCCCGCCTCCGCCGCCCTGCAAACGCGCCATGTTTTCACGGGCCAAGCGCACCAGGTTTTGCTGCCCGCCCGTCCCCGCCAAGGATTCAAACTGGGCCAAGGCCTGCTTTTTGTTGCCCAGCTTGGCGTGAGCCAGGCCCAGGTAGTAAGCGGCTGCCGAAGCGAAGTCGCCATCCATCCCTTGGACTTTTTCCAGGACCTCCACCGCCTCTTCGATGCGACCCAATTTGTACCGACAAAAACCAAGATAGTATTGCGCTGCCGAAGCGTCGCCCCCAAGGTTGCCTTGCTTGGCCAAAATTTGTTCCGCCTCGACGAATTGCTCAAGGCGAACCAGAGCCAAAGCCAGGTCCAAACGGATTGCAAAATTGCCGGGATCCAGTTCGCCGGCCCTGCGCAAATGCTTAACCGCCTCGACCGGATGCCCCCGGCCCAACTCCACCTGCCCCAGATAAGCACAGGCCTGCACGTGTTCGGGGGCCTGACCGAGAACAAGCATGAAATGATCGGCCGCCAGATCGAGCTTGCCCTGACTGTAGGCAACCACGCCCTTGGCAAACTCCAACTCCACCGGCGCGGCGTCGACCCGCCGGGCAGCAATCCCAAGCAGGACAAACAACGCGATCTTTACAGTCAGGGCATTGATCATGCTTCCTCCCCCGGGTGAGCCCATCAGTCGAGGGTTCCGATAAAATGCTTCAGTCGCAGTAGTGCCTGGTCAATGGTATCCAAACCGCAAGCGAAACTTAAGCGAACAAAGCCTGGCGCACCGAAGGCCTCACCGGGCACCACCGCCAAGCGTTCCCGCTCCAGCAAGATTTCAGCCAGTCGCATGTCGCTACCCAAAACCTGACCGTCCAGTTTGCGCTCGAGCAATTCGGCAAATGAAGCGAAAGCATAAAAGGCACCGCCAGGCATGGTGCAACTCACGCCGGGCAGTGCATTGAGTCCTTCGACGATGCGGCTACGCCGCGCGGTGAAGGCCGTCAGCATCTCGGCCACCAATTCCGGTGGCGAACGCAGCGCGGTCACGGCAGCGTACTGCACGAATGTGGTGGCGTTGGATGTAGACTGGTCCTGAATCTTGCGCATGGCCGCGATGAGGAGCTTGGGTCCGACCGCGTAGCCAAGCCGCCAACCGGTCATGGCGTAAGTCTTGCTGACCCCGTTGATGACCAGGCATTGCGAAGCCAAGTCGGGATGCCGTCTCAACAAATGTGCCGGCTGCTCCGTGGAATAGACAAGCCGGTCATAAATGTCGTCGCTCAAAACCACCAAATCCGGATGAGCCCGCAGCAGGCCGGCCACGAAATCGATATCGTCCGCGTCCAGCACATGTCCGGAAGGATTCGAAGGGCTATTGAGTACAAGCAATCGGCAGCGCTCATCGATCGCCGCCTCCATGGCCGGACGATTCAAACCGAAACCGTCTTCAAGACATGGCAACAAAATCGGCTCGGCCCCGGCCAAACGAACCTGATCCGGATAGCTGACCCAGTACGGGGCCTGGATCAAGGCGGTGCAGCCTGGTTCCAAAAGCGCCTGCATGGCGTTGTATAGACAATGCTTGGCACCGCAGGAGACCACCACCTGATCGTCTGCGACCTGCAGACCCAGATACGCGGCCACCCGCTCGCGCACCGCCTGCCGCAAGACGGGCACCCCGGCGGATGGGGCGTAGCCTGTGTGACCGGCCTCAATGGCCTCCACGCAAGCCTGCCGAATGGGCGCGGGCGTCGGGAAATCCGGCTCCCCGGCGGCCATGCTGAGCACATCCTGGCCTTCGGCCTTCATCGCCTTGGCGAGGGCATTGATAGCGAGGGTAGGAGAAGGCTGAATCGACTGAACCCGACTGGATAAACGCATGACGACACCCCTCAACGAAAATGCTTCAGGTAATTGACTTTCCGTTCTTGACGCGCATTCGCTGCAAAACGATCTCAGGCACCAAGCCCGAAATATCCCCATCAAAATGGGCCACTTCCTTGACCGTCTGGGAGCTTACATAAAAATGCTCCTGCCCGGTCATCATGAAAAAGGTCTCCAGTTTGGGTGCCAAGCGACGATTCATATGCGCCATCTGGAACTCGTTCTCGAAGTCGCTCAAAGCCCGCAGCCCACGTACCACAACGTTGGCTTTCCTCTGCCTTGCATAGTCCACCAGCAAGCCGCTGAAAGAATCAACCTCCACCTGGGGCACGGATTTCAACGCTTCGCGAAGCATGTCCACCCGCTCTTCCGGTGTGAACATGGGGTGCTTGCGCACGTTAACCGCCACCGCCACCACCAGGTGGGGAAAAATTCGGGCTGCCCGATGCACCAAATCCATATGTCCACAGGTGACGGGATCAAAGGAGCCGGGGTAAATCGCCAAGGTGTCCATTCTGTACCTCCTCAAGAACCTCAGAACATCCAGAATCTCTAACCGACGCGACCTTAACTGTCAACGTTGGCCTGCCACTCAAAAATTGCGACTTGGGTGTCCCCATAGCGCCGCTGTTTGATGCGCCGCAAGCGGCCTACTCTTTCCGGTAACTCCAGCTGGGCTTCGCATTCGCATACAACCCGCAAACCCTCCATCAGCTTGAGCTTCACCAGGTTCTCCAGGGCCTGCAAAACCAAATCTTGCCCATAAGGCGGGTCCAAAAAAATCAACCCAAATTCCGAGCCACGCTGCTTGAGAACCCCAAGTGCATCCGACCGAAGTAACTCGGCCAACCCTTCCAAGCCACAACGTTTGAGATTTTCCCGAACCAAGGCTTGCGCCATTGGATCTTTGTCCACGAAGGTGACCCGATCCACCCCTCGGCTCAAGGCCTCTATGCCCAAAGCCCCGGTTCCAGCAAAGGCGTCCAAGGCACAACAGGCCCCCAAGTCCGGTCCCAACAAATTAAAAATGGCCTCGCGGATGCGATCGGTGGTGGGTCGAATGGAACGGCCCTCGGGCGTCTTGAGCCGGCGACCACGCAAGGTGCCGGCCACCACCCTCATATCTGTCCCACCTGCTGCATCCAGCGATGCAGGGCTTGCTTTCCGCCTAAGTCCTCGATCATGTCCAGGGCCTCAAAATAGCTCAGGGCTTCCAAACGCGCCGGATCCGCCAAGCTCTGCGCATCAGGAAATCGGCGCTCCAGGCTGTCTTCGGCCAGCAAAGCCACAAGCAGGCTGTCGCAAAGCCCCCGAGTCCCAGCCCGGTCCACGGAGCGCAAACTGGGCCATGCCAGACCACAGCCCTGTGGCAAACCGGCCTGCAGATCCGCCACCATTCCCCAAGCCTCTTCGCCCAGCTCCGCTGGAGCATCGATGACGAAAAGCCTGGGCGTCATTTCAGCCCGCAACAAGTTACGAATCTGCTTGTCCAGCGAATCCGCCCTGGACGACAGATCCTCACCCCGAGCCGCCAGGCGCAGGCTCACACCCAACTCCAACTCCATCACGGGCCCCAAGAGCCCCCGAGCCACCTCCACAGCCCGGTCTTCATCGCAAGCGCGAAGGTCCACCCCAAAAGAAGTGTAGCCGACCTGTACGCAAGTACCGACGAAAGAACGCACCGCATCGAAGGCCATGCCATCAAGCCCGTCGACTGCTGGTGCCTCCGCGTGAAGACAAAAAGGAACGGGCCGCTGGATTCCTTCGGCCGCCTGCACCGCGGCGTGAAACAAAGCCGCGGGCTTGGCCTCCTTGAGTACGTCCGGGTCGGCGGCCAGAGGCTTCAGGGCAAAACCCACAGGGCTTGCCAGATGGGAGGCCGCGCGCAATACCCCCGGCAAGCAGGCCGGATGGGGAATGCCGGTCACCCATAACAGACTGTGCTGAGCCAAACCATCAAGCAAGTGGGTGAGATTGAACAAGGGCACCCGACTCGTCACCCCCAACTGGTGCATGGCGTTGGTGGGCCGCAAGCGCAGAATCCGTTCGCCCAACATGCAGACCTCCTACGAAAAAAAGGGCCCCCAGAAGGGGCCCTCTTGCACAATCATACACGCCCCACGGGCGAAAAAATCAGTTGCCGTCGCAAGCGTCGCCGACGCCGTCGCCGTCCGTGTCTTCTTGCAGGGGATTAACCACACCCGGGCAGTTGTCATCACAACCGCGGGTCACCTGATCCTCGCAAGGGTTGTCACCGTCCACGCCGCTGGCATCGCCATCCTCGCGGATGCCGTCACCGTCCCAATCGACGTCGCAGATGTCGCCCTCACCATCTTGATTAAAATCAGCCTGGTCCGGATTGGCCAGCAAGGGGCAATTGTCCTCACCATTACAGAACTCTTCGCTGCTGGCCACTTCACCCGGATCGCAGAAACCGTCGTTGTCGTCATCCGGATCACAGGGGTCGCCACGGCCGTCGCCATCGTTGTCCCCGTTGCTCTTATGGAACAAGTCAGGACAAAGATCACAGGCATCGCCGAAGACGTCCCCATCCTTGTTGCTTTGATGCCCAAGCTCACGCTCGGCCCCGGTCACCGTTCCATCGCCGTCGACATCACAATACACGGGTTCTTCGTCGCAGTTCCCGTTGGGCAAATACTTGCAATTATCACAGGCGTTACCCAGGCCATCGCCGTCCACGTCGAGTTGAACCTGCATCTTGTAACCATCTTCATCGAGGCGGTCAAACCGAGAATAAGTGAACTTACAGAACCTGCCTTCCACGGCCTGGTCTACCACGCATACCCACTTGCCGGAACATGCAGGCACCGGCAAACTCGTGCAATCCTGCTCGGATTCACAAGGCGTAATCACCTGCTGGGCACCACAAACGACGCAGCCATCGGCATTGAGCTGAAAGCCGACCGCGGGCTCAGACAGATAGCAGGTATCCGCGCCATTTCCGCTCTGGGAACAAGCAGCACAGCTGTCGATGCTCTCGGATTTTTCCGAGCATCGATCATATACGCTGGCTTTTTCTTTTTCGTCAGGCGAAAGTGGACAGCAAGCATCCTTTGCAAAACAACCAAATGTCCAGGCGGTCGGACTGTTGTCGACCGTCACGCAGTTGTCATCGCATTCGGAAAGGATTTCGCCAAAAACCACTTCGATGCCAGTCTGATCGGAAATTTCAGCGCGAACACCACAGCGCCGATCCACCGGACTGCCACTCAGATCGCCATCGTCAGGAATGCCATCGAGATCGGTATCTCGAAAACAAGTTCCCCATTTCTCGAGATAAGCCTCACCATCAATGCTTTTTTGCCTGGCGATGCAGATGATCCCTTCCTCGCAGTCCGAATCGGTCAGGCACTCCGTACCTTCACCGCCACGACATGCAATTAGAGATGTCATCAAAAAGACGCCGATCAGCAAAACAACCCATGCTGTCGAACTCGGATGGCTGCGAGACACGTTGTTCACCGAATTTCCTCCTCGCGATCAGTGCCTTCCCTACCACCCGTCGGTCCGCAAAGTTGCGAAGGATAGGCGTATAGGTGCGATTCTTGATAAAACAAAGCGTGGGCCCTGTCAAGAGCAATCTCCAGCTAAACCAATGTAAACTCCGTTAGTTTTTGCTTGACTTGGACCACGCCGAATATTACTCATGGAGCGCGAATGAAGCTCTTTTGGGCCCTGGAAATCTCCCCGGGTCTGGATCGCCTCGTTCGGTGGGTGCTCTGAGCCGACAGGAGGAATGATGATCAATCGCATGCCCGCCCTCGCCAGCATGGCTTTTCTTGCCATCGCCCTGATGCCTTTCTCCTCTAACGCCAATGTAATCAATGAGGAGAAAGAGATCTACATCGCCAGGCCCTTGATCACCGAACCGGCCTGGACGCAAACGGGATTCTATTTCAACAGCATGATGTTCGACCTGCCCAACGCGGTTTCAAGACCCAACCCGCAGGTCGGCTTCCAGTTCACCCCGGGCTTCACTTGGTCCTTGTTTAATTGGGTGGAACTCAACGTGGGCTTCCCTCTGTTGATCAACCCGGACGAAACCGGCGACGTGGAATTGGATGCGGCCGACCGCAACTCGGCGCTGAAGGATGTCCCTTATTGGGACGACACGCCCGACTTCGACATGCCTGGCATCAGGGTAGGCCTCAAAACCAACATTTTAGGCCAACA
>JAFCZJ010000279.1 GCA_019314375.1 Deltaproteobacteria bacterium
CCCCTCATCATCAGGCTCAGCCTTGCTCTCCAGGGCGGCAAGAGTTTGGGCGTCGGCCAGCCGTTTTTCTTCGGCAGCCTTCCTGTCGGCCTCCATCTGCTGGGCCATGGCCACGCCGGCCTTGCTCAAAAGCTTATAGGGCTCGGCGGCCTTGCCGGAAAAGGCGAGCACGCCACCTTCCGGATTAAGGGCGACAAAGTAATAGCTCACCTGACCGACGTCGGTTTCTTCCGGCAGTTGGAATTTGTAGTCTCCAGCTCCTTTGACTTTCCAAACATGCTCTTCGGCAGGGCCATCCCCAAGGCTGTAGCTCACCTTCAATTGCTTCACCATCTTCAAACGATCATCCAAGGAGACGGAAAGCTCCAGACCGGCCAGGTCCTCAGGCACCGCAGGCACCTCATGGCTCAGCCCAAGGGGTGTCTTGCTCTTGGCCGCGGCCAAAGCAGCATCAAAGGGTTGGCGCAACTTGGGCGACACCCGTTTGGAGAGTTGATGTTCGGGATCGATGGCCAAAAGCCTGTCAAAAGCTCTCCTGGCTTTTTTGCCTTTTCCCAAAGCCGCAAAACACATGCCCTGAATTCGGTAGGCCGCGGCCAAATCCTCAGGACCACTGTCAGCCGAAAACAAAATCTTGCCCACGGCCTTCAAAGCCGGGACGTATTTCATCTCGGCAGTCAACTGCTCCGCTCTATCCAGGTCTTCTCCAGCATTAACCAGGCTGGACATGCTCAACAGACCCAGCGCAACAACGAAAAAGCAGACGTTTCGCATGGTCATCTCCTTAGTGCTTCTAGTCCCGAAATGATCTAACCAATTGAGTCAACCATCCAAACACATGGCACCACAGTAGAAGCACTTATGTGCCATGTCGCAAAGCGACCAGGCACCATCTTGGACGATTCTAGTATCAAACAACAATAATATCTGTTGCGCTGAATGATGCAAGGCAATTTCAACAAATTCGACACTTTGGCCGGTCACAAGCTTGCCAAGACCCAGTCACAAAGGTATGATTTTTGACTATGAGTACGACTAGAAAAAGAATCAAGGGACGCACGGGCGAGTACCAACTTCTGCATCAGATTGCCACGGGCCGACGCTTCGCCGTCCACCTGGCCATGAAGGAGGGTGAGACCGGGCCCGGACGCTTTGCGGTGGTCAAGGAGATTCTACCCGAACTCTCCCAGGACAAGCCCACCCTGACCCGCTTTATGAAGGAGGCCAAGCTCACCTCCCGTTTTGATCACAAGCATGTGGCCCGCATCTACGAGATGGGCAAACTCAAAGGCGTCATCTTCTCCATCATGGAGTACATGGGTGGAGACAGCCTGGCGTATTTATTGAGTCAGCTTTCCGCCAAGGGAGAACACCTGCCCCTGGATATCGCAGCCGGCCTGGTGGCCCAGACGGCCGACGGCTTGAACCACATCCACCACCTGAAAGATCCCAATGGCGCGGCGATGAACCTGCTCCATCGTTATGCCAACACGCGCAACCTAATCCTCTTGCCCTCGGGCGAAATCAAGATCTTCGGCGGCGACGTGCTCGGGGACGACAAGTCCCCTGAACCCACCCACGATCCGGCCTATTTCTCGCCGGAGCAAATAAGCGGCAAACCCATGAACGCCCGTTCGGACATTTTCAGCCTGGGCGTAGTGCTCTTTGAGGCACTGAGCGGCACACAGCTCTTCCAGCGAGGCTCCGACAGCACCACCCGCCAAGCCGTGACCGCCGGCAAGATACCCAAGCTCAAGACGCTGAGGGAAGACATCCCCGACGCGTTGGCGCTCATCGCCGAGCGGGCTCTTCAGGCCGAGCCAAAAAAACGCTACACCACGGCCGGCCTAATGAACGCAGGCTTGCGCCGCTTCGCAGCGTCCAAGGACAAAATCGCCAAATACTTACAAGAACAACAAGGTGAACGCATCGCCGCCCGACAGGCGCTCTTGGACAAACTGTGCGAGGCCGAATTGGCCAAGGTGGATCTGAAACTTTTGCTTCCCGATCAGGACATGCGACTCACCGGCCAAGTGCCGAGGCGGCCCCCCTTGCCGGATCCGGGTGCCGTATCCACCCAGGCCGCGGCAAAATCGGCAAAAGATGCGCTGCGGGCCAAAAGCCTTGTGGAAAAGTCAGCCTTCAAGGCTGCGACGCCTCCGCCCCCACCGCCCCCTCCCGCCGCGCCTTCAGAAGAGGATGCAGCCCCGGCTGAAGCAGAGACCCCTGAAGTCAGCCCCAGGCCCGTCATGGCAACGGGAAAAATGGACCCCAATCTGATCGAGTCCTTGCGGAAGGAATCCTCAAGCGAGGAAGACGCCGCGGATTCTCCACCGGATCTGCTCTCCACCGTCGAGATTCCTCCCGAGGAAGCAAAGGCCTTGGCGGAAAGCTCGGCGAAGAATGTTCTGGCGGAGGGAAGCAAGCCGGAAGAGCCCAAGCTGGAAGAACTCAAACCGGAAGAGCCCAAGCCGGAAGAACCCAAGTTGGAAGAACTCAAACCGGAAGAGCCCAAGCCGGAAGAACCCAAGCTGGAAGAAATCAAGCCGGAAGAGCCCAAGCCGGAAGAACCCAAGCTGGAAGAACCCAAGTTGGAAGAACTCAAACCGGAAGAGCCCAAGCCGGAAGAACCCAAGCTGGAAGAAATCAAGCCCGACGAATCCAAGCCCGACGAATCCAAGCCCGACGAATCCAAGCCCGACGAATCCAAGCCTGGCGATTTCAAGCCCGGCGAATCCAAGCCCGGCGAATCCAAGCCCGGCGAATCCAAGCCCGACGAATCCAAGCCCGACGAATCCAAGCCCGACGAATCCAAGCCCGACGAATCCAAGCCCGACGAATCCAAGCCCGGCGAATCCAAGCCCGGCGAATCCAAGCCCGACGAATCCAAACCGGATGAGCCCGAGCCTGTTTCCGAGGCGACAATTCCCGTGGGAGAGGAGCGCAAGGGTCCTCCTCCGGTAGTCCTGGCCCGCGGCATTCGACGCAGTGACGACAAAAAAAAGGGCGGCGGCTGGTGGATGTTTGCTCTGGCCGGCGTGCTCTTGCTGGCGGTGGCCGTGGTCTTCTTCTGGCCGTCCAGCGCTGAAAAGCCCGACGCAGACCTGCCTCCCAAGGTCGACACGCCCGCGGACACGCCGGCAGACACGCCGGCAGACACACCGGCAGACACACCCGCGGACACGCCAGCGGACACACCGGCAGACACGCCAGCGGACACACCGGCAGACACACCGGCAGACACACCGGCGGATACCCCGGCGGACACACCAGCGGATACCCCGGCGGATACCCCGGCGGACACACCGGCGGACACACCTGCGGATGCTCCGGCGGATACCCCGGCAGACACGCCTGCGGATACCCCGGCGGATACCCCGGCAGACACGACCGCCGACCCGGCATCTGGGTCATCCGGCACTTTCCTCAACATCATCACCACGCCACCCAATTGCGAAGCCTGGCTGGGCAACAGCTACATCCGAAAGCTGACCCCCATCTCAGACTATCCAGTCAAAGCAGGGCTTAAGCAGTGGGTGGCGATCAAGTGCGAAGGTCGGAAAAAGGGACTGAAGTCCTTCCGCGCAAAACAAGGAGAAACGACCACTCTGGAATTCGATCTCCCCCCCGCGAGCAAACGCGGCACCGGCAAATTGCAGCTCAACTCAGAGCCCTGGACCGAAGTTTACCTGGGCAAACGCAAGCTGGGCATCACGCCCTTGCTGGGCAAAAGGCTGCCCGCCGGCAAAAGGCTGCCCGCCGGTAAACACAAACTTCGACTGATCAACAAAGGCGAAGGCATCAACAAGGTCATCTTAGTGAACATCAGGCGCGGCAAAACCACGTCGGTCTACAAGAAGTTCTGAGCAACACAGAAAACCCATTCCTAACTTTGCAGCAGGAGATCAACAATGCGCGGCTTGTTGTTTGGCTGTCTGACCTTCCTGCTACTGAATGCTTGTGGACTGGATGGCCAAAGTCTGGACAAAAAGGATGCAGGTCTCGATGCGGGTCCTGATGCGGGTCTCGATGCGGGTCCTGATGCGGGTCTGGATGCGGGTCCTGATGCGGGTCTGGATGCGGGTCCTGATGCGGGTCTGGATGCGGGTCTTGATGCAGGTCTTGATGCAGGCCTCGATGCGGGTCTTGATGCGGGTCTTGATGCAGGTCTTGATGCAGGCCTCGATGCGGGTCTTGATGCGGGTCTTGATGCGGGCCTCGATGCTGGCCCGGATGCCGGCCTGGACGCGACGGACGCCGGCGAAACCGCGGACAGCGATACCGAACCCTGCATCGAAGACCACTACGTTCTCGATGGTGCCTGCGTACCATGCCCGCCTGGAGCGACCAACGAAGCCGGCGATGACCCACGGGGCGAAAACACCTTCTGCGACGACTACTGTGAGGGCGGCGATGTGGTACTCCGCGAGCCCTTGCTCGGTAGCGCCGACGGGCAGGTTCACGGCGGCAGTTTCAGCGACGAGGGCCAATCTCGGACCAAATTTACTGGGATCTGGGCCAGGTGGTGGGTTCGGGCTCCCTGAGTTTCGAAGCACGCGGATTTCACCTCAACGTGGGCGGCTGCTTCTGGGGGGTCTGCTACTACGTCGGCCTCTTTGAAGAATCCAACGGCGACAAGGGAGAGCATTACGACGGCTCCGCTTTCATCGAAAGCCGATACCACAACTACGCACAAGAAAACTTCCACGACACCTTCAAGATACAGGCGGGCGCGGGCGATGGCGGCATGCAAGAACCGATGATGCCCGAAGGCATCGGCTGGAGTGCCGACCAGTGGCATAGCTTCCGCATCGAGTGGGGCTCCGGGACGTCGCGCTTCTATGTCGACGGAAGCCATCGCCTGACAGCAAACTATGGCACCGACCGTTCGATTGCCTGGCGGCATCTATTCTTGGGCACCACCAACTACAAAGGCGTCGACTGGGCCGCCACCGGGATCACCTACCGAAAACTCTGCCTGAAACGCTGAGATTGGCTCACAAGCCGGCACTTGCTATGTTGGCTGCATGAACATCCCCGTCACATCCTGGTGCATGCTCGGCCTGGCCATATTCTGCCTACCCTTCGCGCTCAACGCCCTGCGGCCCATCTACCGTCCATCGACCTGGGCCACCCTCAGCTTTGCCGCGGGCATACTCACCATCGAGTTGGCACCTTTGCACCTGCTTTGGGAAAGCGGATTGATGCTCTGGTGGGCTCTGGCCGGCGGATTAAATCACACGCTGGGCTGGATCGGCCTGGGCTTGTGGGCTTTCAATGCCCTGGTTCTCATCTGGGCGATAAGCAAAGCCCTTCTCAGCCGAAAAGAAGTCGACGCGGCCTTGCCCAAAGAGGCCCCGGAATTTCCGCCACCAGCCTTCGCCCGGGCCCTCATCCCCTGGCCCATCCGTCCAGGCCGGATCGAGCGCCTGACCCATCTGCAATACAGCGCACCGAACGACAAGCCCTTGCACTTGGACCTTTACCGCCGCCGCGGCCAAAAGGGCCCCCGCCCCACCCTGCTCTTTGCCCACGGAGGCGGCTGGGTCCTCGGCAGCAATCGGGAGCAAGGCCTGCCCATGCTCCACCACCTGGCCGATCAGGGCTGGCTTTGCGCCAGCGCCAACTACCGCCTGAGCCCCAAAGCCACCTTCCCGGACATGCTCATCGATCTGGCCCGCGCCCTGGCCTGGCTCAAGACCGAAGGAAAAAAGTATGGCGCAGACGCCGAGCGAATGGTCCTGGCCGGCGGCAGCGCGGGCGGGCATCTGGCAAGCCTCTTGGCCTTAAGCGCCGAAGACCCGCAATTACAAAAAGCAGTAGCAGGACAAGATCTACAAGTGCGTGCCTGCGTGGGGCTCTACGGTGTCTACGATTTGACGGATTCCGAAGAGGCACATTCCAACCCGGGCTTGATGGGCCTTTGGGTACGCCGAGTCCTAAAAAAGCGCTTCACCGATTTCCCCGAGGCTTTTCGAAAAGCCTCCCCCCTGCATCAAATCCACAACAAAGCCCCGGCCATGCTGCTCGTCCAGGGCAAAAACGACACCATGGCACCCCTGGCAGGAGCCCGCCTCTTCGCCAAGACCCTCAAAGCCACAAGCCAAGCACCCGTGTTCCTTATGGAATTCTCAGGAACCCAGCACGCCTTCGACATCATCCCCTCCATACGCACCCGCCAAATGATCCGCGGCGTCGGACGCTTCTTGAACTCGACCGTCAAGAATCTCCCCCCCGACGAACCATAGCCATTTAACCGCAAGAATTTCCGAATAAACCTTGAATTGCAACAAAAATCGCCGTAATCTTGACTTTATTCGGACACCAGTCCGGAATCCAACCGGAAAGGAAGGTACTCGATGTTGGTCGACTTCAAGGTCAGCAACTTCAAGTCGTTCAAGGATCCCGCCATTCTGAGCATGGAGGCATCGAAAGACAAATCACTTCCTGAGAATGTTCTGGAATCTCCCTCAGAAAAGGAATCGGGAATCCTTTCTTCTGGGGTTATCTACGGACCCAATGCTTCAGGCAAATCGAGCTTGATTGAAGCAATCATGTTCATGAAGCAATTCGTTCTGACCTCCGAAAGAAATCGCTCGGATGATTCACCCATCCAAGTCAAGCCTTTTCGTCTGGACCTCGAAACTCAAAACCAGCCCTCAATTTTTGAGGTGACCTTTATTAAAGACGATGCTTCTTACGTTTATGGGTTCAGCGTCAACTCCCGCCGAGTGCTTGAAGAGTGGCTATATAGTTACCCTGTCGGACGAAGACGAATTCTTTTCGAACGAAACCTCAGTCCCGACGAGGGATACAAATTTGGGGACTCTTGGAAAGGGGAAGCAAAAAAGATTTCTGAACTTACGAGACCAGATGCCCTTTTCATTTCGGTTGCCAATCAGTTCAATCAACCTATTGCTTCCCTTGTTTTTGATTGGTTTGCAAACCATCTCAAATTCGCAAACGCCTCTCCTTCTGGCTCTTCTGAGCAACAATTCACATTGGCGATATCCCAGCAAGAAGATTCCATCCGAAGGCGTGTGACGAAACTCTTGCAAAAAGCTGACTTTTTGATCGACGACTTTTCTGTTTTGAAAGTGCCTGCTCATGAACGAATGAAAAAGGAAGGCATACCAAAGGAGATACGGAAGAAAATCCTGTCCATGTTTGACAGCAACTCGAAATCATTCATGCTGGAAGGAAAAACTATCCACAAAGCAAACGAGCCCAATGGAACTCCCATTAAGATTTCGTTTGACATGAACGAGGAATCCGAAGGTACGCAAAAATTCTTTTCTCTAGCTGGTCCATTGCTCGACATTCTAGACAACGGGCTCACACTCGTTGCGGATGAACTGGGTATGAGGCTACATCCACTGCTTACGCGTTCCATTATTGGAATGTTTCACAACAAGGAGATCAATCGGAATGGCGCTCAGTTGCTGTTCACCAGTCACGATCCCTCCTTGCTTGGTGATTCGTCTCTCTTTCGACGAGATCAAATTTGGCTTACAGAGAAGGAAAGTACTGGGGCGACATCACTGTCTTCTCTCTGGGACTTTAAGCCAAGGAAGGGCGAAAATCTCATGAGAGGCTACTTGGCCGGTCGATATGGTGCAGTTCCATATGTAGAT
>JAFCZJ010000168.1 GCA_019314375.1 Deltaproteobacteria bacterium
AAGAATCAGGGCAAAGTCCTCACGAAACGGAAGCCGAGGGTAATGATGCGGTTGGCCGGGTCGACACTGATCCGAGCGGCTGCCCGGGAACTCCTGGCGCCATTGAACCAGGAACCGCCGCGCACCGAACGAAGGGTTCCACTTGTGGGACCCCAGGGGTCTTCAACCGATCCGGTCGGGTAATCCCCGTCCCAGTCATGACACCACTCCCAGACGTTGCCCAGCATGTCGTACAGGCCCCATTCATTTGAAGTCAAGGCGCTCACCACATGTCTCTTGCCACCACCGTTACCGCAGGACCAGGCGATGGAATCCAGCACATCGTTGGGATACTCGCAATCGACATGTCGGTTGTCCAAATCCCCATTGTAGGTTGCAGTGACCGTACCTGCACGAGCCGCATACTCCCACTCGGCCTCGGTCGGCAACCTGTATCCGGGGCAATCATAGGGCGTGGCGTATGCGACCGCGGGCTCACAATCCACGGCCGTGCCCGCGCCTGTACATGTATAACAACTCGCAAAACCCTCGGCCGCGGAAAGCACATTGCAGCATGCCGCGGCCTCATGCCAATTCACGTCCTCAACCGGGCAGTCCGTTCCGCATCCCAGATGGTCGGGTGGACTGTAACCCATCAGGGCCTCGAACGCCCCCAGGGTTAGCTCGGTAGACAACATGGTGAAGCTTCTGGTCAGGCTGACCGTGTGCTGGACCTCATTTGACCATCTTCCGGCCTCACCCCCCGGCGAGCCCATCTCAAAAGAGACCGGATCGATGGACACAAACTCCCCTACCTCCACCTCACATTGTCCGCTCGTCTCATCACAGGTCTCACCCGTACCGCAGCCAACTCCACAAGTCCCACCGCAGCCATCCGAACCGCAGTCTCGACCCGCGCAGTCAGCGCTGCAACAGCTTCCGGCGTAGCAGATCTCGCCGGAGACACAGCAAATCCCGTCGCAGTCGACAAAATCACAGACACAAATTCCATCTACACAACTTGCGTCGGCCAAACAATCACCACAACTTGCCCCACAGCCGTCCGAACCACACTCTCGCCCATCACAATCCGGGGTGCAGACCTCACACTGCCCGCTCGTCTCATCACAGGTCTCGCCCACACCACAGCCGGGCAAACAGGTTCCCCCACAGCCGTCCAAACCACACACCCGACCCGTGCAATCCGGCATGCAGTCCTCAGGAGCAAAACCATATTTCCCACAGGAAAAAAAAGCCGCTGCGGCAACCAAGACCAAAACCACGCCGGCTGGGTTTTGAATTTTCACCTTACATTTCCTCAAGGAGAAAAGTGGGGTCACGGCAAAGACCTCACGAGGCGAAAGCCGATGTCGTCGCGGCAGCGGTCCGGAGCGTCCCAGGAGCGATTGGCGGCCCGAGCGTATCTGGCGCGGTTGGTCCAGGAATCACCGCGAAACACACGGTTGGTGCCCTCCGCATTGCCCCATGGGTCTTCGAGCGATCCGGTGGGGTAGTCATCGTACCAGTCGCTACACCACTCAAACACGTTGCCCAACATATCGTACATGCCCCAGGCATTTGGAGTCCTTGTGCCCACCACATGTGTCATGTCACCACTGTTGCCGCAAAACCAAGCGATGGAATCCAGCACATCGTTGGGCTGCTCACAAACAAGATGTTCGTCGTCCAAGTCCCCGTTGTAGGTCGCGGTGACCGTACCCGCGCGAGCCGCAACCTCCCACTCGGCCTCGGTCGGCAACCGGTATCCGGGGCAATCATAGGGCGTCAGGTAGGCGACAGCGGGCTCGCAGCTTACGTCGACATCCGAGCCAGTGCAGAGGTAGCAATCTGCAAAACCTTCAATCGCTGAAAGCGCGTTGCAATAAGCCGCGGCCTCATACCAACTCACGTTCTCCACCGGGCAGTCCATTCCGCAAGCCGCGAAATCGGAGGGGTTGTAGCCCATCAGGGACACAAAATCCCCCTGGGTCACCTCGGAAGAAAACATGGCGAAGCGCCGGGTCAAAGTGACCGTGTGCTGAACCTCACCAGGGGACCTTCCAACCTCGCTCTCCGGCGAGCCCATCTCAAAAGCAACAGGATCGATGGACACAAACTCTCCAGGCCCCACCGCTTCACACTGCCCGCTCGTCTCATTGCAGGTTTCACCCAAACCGCAACCAAACCCACAGGTCCCACCGCAGCCGTCCGAGCCGCAGTCTCGACCCGTGCAGTCGGCGCTGCAACAGCTTCCGGCGTAGCAGACCTCACCGGCGACACAACAAATCCCGTCGCAGTCGACAAAATCGCAAACGCAAATTCCATCCAGACAGCTTGCGTCAGCCTGACAGTCACCACAACTTGACCCACATCCGTCATCACCACACTCACGCCCATCACAATCCGGTGTGCATACCTCACACTGCCCACTCGTCTCATCACAGGTCTCGCCCACAGCACAGCCAGGCAAGCAAATCCCCCCACAGCCGTCCGAACCACATTCCCGACCCGTACAATCGGCCGTGCATCCCTCACATTGTCCACTCGTCTCATTGCAAGTCTCGCCCAAATCACAGCCGGGCAGACAAAGCCCCCCGCATCCATCCGGACCACAGGCCTTGCCCGTACAATCCGGCTCGCACTCGGGAACAAAACCATATCTTCCACAGGATAAAAAAGCCGCCAAGCCAAACAAAACCAAGACCATGCCTGCTGAATTTTGGAAATTCATTTTCACTTTCTCAGACGACCTTTCAAATACAAATACACACGGACCCTTCAGGAGTGATCTATTTATCTAAAGAAGGCAAAGACCTCACGAGACGAAAACCGTGACCGAGCCGGTTGCTCGGGAGGCGCCTGCGTCGATAGGAAGCCCGGGAGTACTTGGCGTCGAATTCGCAGGAACCGCCGCGCACCACACGGAAGGATCCACTCGCGGGACCCCAGGGGTCTTCAACCGATCCGGTCGGGTAGTCATCGTGCCAGTCGTGACACCACTCCCATGCGTTGCCCAGCATGTCGTATAGGCCGAAAAAATTTGGCAGCCTCGTGCCCACCTCATGTGTCGTGTCACCACTGTTGCCGCAGTACCAGGCGATGGAATCCAGCACATCGTTGGGCTGCTCACAATTGAGATGTCCGTCGTCCAAGTCCCCGTTGTAGGTCGCGGTGGCCGTGCCGGCTCGAGCCGCGTACTCCCACTCGGCCTCGGTCGGCAACCTGTACCCGGGGCAGTCATAGGGCGTGGCGTATGCGACATCGGGCTCGCAATCCACGCCTGTGCCCGCACCTGTGCAGGTGTAACAGCTTGCATAACCCTCGGCCGCGGAAAATACGTTGCTGTATGCCGCGGCCTCGTACCAATTCACCGTTTCCACGGGGCAATCCGTTCCGCATGCAACAAAATCGGAGGGGTTGTAGCCCATCAGGGACTCGAACTGCCCCTGGGTCACCTCGGTAGACAACATGGCGAAGCTTCTGGTCAGGGTGACCGTGTGCTGAACCTCCTCTACGAACCTTCCTGCCTCACCCTCCGGCGAGCCCATCTCAGAAGAAACAGGAACGATGGGCACAAACTCCCCAGGTCCCACCACTTCGCATTGCCCGCTCGTCTCATCGCAGGTCTCACCCGTACCGCAACCAGCTCCACAAGTCCCCCCGCAGCCGTCCGTACCGCATACTCGACCCGTGCAATCGGCGCTGCAACAGCTTCCGGCGTAGCAGACCTCGCCGGAGACGCAACAAAGCCCGTCGCAGTCGACAAAATCACAGACGCAGATTCCATCCACACAGCTTGCGTCAGCCGAACAATCACCACAACTTGCCCCACATCCGTCATCATCACACTCACGCCCATCACAATCCGGTGTACATCCACATTGCCCGCTCGTCTCATCACAGGTCTCGCCATCACCACATCCAGGCAAGCAACTTCCCCCACAGCCGTCCGAACCACATTCACGACCCGTGCAATCGGCCGTACATCCCTCACATTGCCCACTCATCTCATCACAGGTCTCGCCATCACCACAGCCAGGCAAGCAAGTCCCCCCACAGCCATCCGAACCACACACCCGACCCTCGCAATCGGCCGTGCAGCTCTCACATTGCCCACTCATCTCATCACAGGTCTCGCCATCACCACAGCCAGGCAAGCAGCTTCCCCCGCAGCCATCCGAAC
Organism: Deltaproteobacteria bacterium; assembly: GCA_019314375.1. Taxonomy (GTDB): domain Bacteria; phylum Myxococcota; class B64-G9; order B64-G9; family B64-G9; genus JAFCZJ01. The sequence continues at coordinate 4,163 of JAFCZJ010000168.1, forward strand.
CACACACTCGACCCTCGCAATCGGCCGTGCAGCTCTCACATTGCCCACTCGCCTCATCACAGGTCTCGCCCAAATCACAGCCGGGCAGACAAAGACCACCGCATTCATCCGGACCACAGGCCTTGCCCGTACAGTCCGGCTCGCACTCGGGAAGAAAACCATATCTCCCACAGGATAAAAAAGCCGCCGCGGCAAGCAAGACCAAGACCATGCCTGCTGCATTTTGTATGTTCGTTTTCATTTCCTCAAGCGACCTCGTGGATGGAGACTTCGATTCACACCATGAATTGCAAGTATAGTAGAAAATCGCAATTACGTCTAAGACAATGCCTTGACCCGCCCCAGGCCTGAGTGAAATCATCCCGACATGAAATCCATCGCAGGCGCAAGCATTCTCCTGTTCGCCATGTTCTTGCCGACGGCATGCGAAAAAACATCCACTGAGCTAGCCGACGAGGCCACGACCCAAGCTCCTGAACAGACCCTGGATCTGCCCTCCATCATCAAGTCGGGGGTGTTGCGGGTGGCCATGCCGCGCAGACCCGAGGCGGCCCACCTGCCTCGCGGCGACTTCCCTTTGGATATTGAGCAAACCCTCATCGAAGAATTCGCCCTGAGCCATAATCTCAGGGTCGAATACGTCTACGAGGATCGATATAGCGCTCTGCTGACCAATCTGCGGCAGGGCAAAGCCGATGTCGTGGTGGCGAGCTTGACCGTCACGCCGGAGCGTCGCCGTGAGTTCGCCTTCACCGTGCCGCTGCGCCTGGTACGCGAGCAGGTCGTGACCCGCAAGGCCGACCCTTCCCCTCCCCGCGCCATAACGGATTTGGCCGGGCGCAAGCTGGCGGTCCGCCCCTCTTCCTCTTATCGACGCACTCTGGACAAGCTCCACAAGCAGGTGCCCGAACTCGTCGTTTTGGATGTGGACGAATCGATGGATACGGAACAAATCCTTTGCCGGGTGGCGGACGGCGAATTGGATTTGACCGTGGCCGACAGCCATCTGGTGGAATCGACCCTGCGTTACCGACCCGAGCTCAAAGTGGCCATCGACCTCACGGAGGACCAGGCCAACGCCTGGGCACTCCACCGAAAGGCCCCCAAGCTGCAAAAGGCCTTGAACGATTTCCTGAAGCAAACAGGCTTGCTGACCGATCGAGAAGAGGTCTATCGAGCCGACCTGCCGGAGCTCAAAAAACGCAAAGTGCTACGTGTGCTGACCCGCAACAACGCCTCGACATATTTTCTGCACCGAGGCGAGTTGGTGGGCTTCGAATATGACCTGGTGCGCCATTTCGCAAAGCTTCACGGCCTGCGCGTCGAAATCGTCGTGCCCCCGTCCCGGGAAGACCTATTGCCCTGGCTGTTAGCCGGTCGGGGCGACCTGGTCGCGGCTTCGTTAACCATCAACGAGCAACGCAAAGCCGCCGGCGTGGCCTTCACTCAACCCAATTTTCTCACCCGGGAGACCGTGGTCTGCAGAAGCACAGAAAAACCCATGGAAAAACCAGCCCAACTCACAGGGCGCACTGTTGCAGTTCGGCCCTCGAGTTCCTATTTCCAAACGCTGAAAAACCTGCAAGCCAAGGGCATCCAGGTCCAAATCAAAAACGCCCCCGAAGAACTTGAAACCGAAAGCCTCATCGCCATGGTGGGCGATGGAAGCTACGGCCTGACCATGGCCGACGGTCACATCTTGGACCTCGAGCGCACCTATCGTGACGATGTGCAAAGTTGCCTCACCTTGGATCGACCGGTCGAACTGGCCTGGGCCGTGCACCCCGAGAACCGTGAACTCTTGGCCACCCTGAACGCCTATTGGAAAAAAGAGTATCGCGGACTGGTCTACAACATACTGGTCAAACGCTACTTCAAAAGCCCACGCTCCATGAGCAAAAAAAGCCAGGCCCGGGCCAGCCGCACGGGCAAGCTCTCCCCTTACGATGACATCGTGAAGCAATTTGCTAAAAAGTACGGCTTCGACTGGAAACTCATCGTCTCTCAGATGTACTCGGAGAGCCGCTTCGACCCCAAGGCCAAGAGTTGGGTCGGTGCCCGAGGATTACTTCAGGTCATGCCCCGCACAGCCCAGGAGCTGGGCTTGACCGACCTGGAGAACCCCCAGGTGGGCATACATGCCGGAATCAAGTACATGAACTGGCTCCGGGATCGCTTCTCGGAAGACCTGAATCCCCACACCCGCAACTGGTTGACCCTGGCGGCCTACAACGTAGGACTGGGTCACGTCAAAGACGCTCGATCGCTGGCCAAGGAACAAGGACTAGATCCCAACCGTTTTTTCGACCATGTGGAAAAAGCCTTACCCATGCTGGCTCGACCCCAGCACGCCAAACGGGCCCGCCACGGCTACTGCCGAGGCACCGAGCCTGTTGCCTATGTGCGCGCCATCCGGGAACGCTGGCGCGCCTATCGCAGGGCCTTGGATAAACCCTGAGGCCCTTTTCCCCTGACGCCCACTTTGCAAAGTCAAATCCGTTGCATTCACAGCACGGCCAAGGCATGATCTGCAACCCAGGAGGAAACAAGCATGAAAGAAAACGACCGTATTGACCAGATGCTGAAACAACATGAAGGACTTCACCGCAACATCTCGCGATCAAAAATGATCCAAGCGGCCGTAGATAACAAAGAAGCAGTCGTGTCGGCCTGCGGGGCCTTGGCTACCTGGACCCCTACGGAGTCCACCGGCCGCAGCCCCGATGACACGGTCGCCGTGAAAAGACCGGAGTCCGAAGGCGAGATCGACTGGGATTCCCCCAACAACCTGCCCATCGAGGCCTCCACCTTCGACATGCTCTTCGATGACGCCCTGGCCACTCTCGCCAAAAAATCCAAAATCTACGTAACGGATCGAGTGGTGGGAGCCGACCCGCGCATGGCCCTGCCGGTCACCACGGTGGCGGACCAGGCACTGACCGCGCTCTTCACCGACAACATGTTCCGCCCCGTGCCGGAGGACATGTCCAAATCGGTCTTCACCGACAAGCCCTTCACTATTCTTGTTGCCCCCTACGACAAACTGGACCGGGCCCGTTATGAAGGACGCCTGCGCAAGCTGCCGGATGGACAGACCAGCAACATGGCCGTGGCCGTGGACTTCGACCGGCGCTTAGGCGTGGTCTACGGGTCGGCCTACGGCGGCAGCGTGAAAAAACTCATCTTCACGGTCATCAATTACTACCTGCCCGCGGAGGGCTTCCTGACGTTGCATTGCTCGGCCAACGAAGGACCCAAAGGCGACACGGCCCTGCTCTTGGGCCTGAGCGGCACGGGCAAGACCACCTTGTCAGCCGATTCGCGGCGTGCCCTTTTGGGCGACGACGAGCACGGCTGGAGCGATGAAGGCATCGCCAACTTCGAAAACGGCTGCTACGCCAAACTCATCGACCTCGATCCGGAAAAAGAGCCGGAAATTCACAAAGCGATCTTTCATCAAGCCGATTTTTTGGAACACGGTGCCATCGTGGAAAACACCATGATGTATCCGACCGGGCAATTCGACCTCTACGACAGGCGCTACACGCCCAACTCGAGAGGCTCTTATCCTTTGCGCTTCTTGGACAATGTCAAAGAGCCGCCGGTCGGTGGCCACCCCAAGACCATTCTCTTTTTGACCGCGGACGCCAACAGCGTCTTGCCCCCCATCTCCCGGCTCACTCATGAGCAAGCCATGCTCTGGTTTCTTATGGGATACACCAGCAAGTTAGCCGGCACGGAAACTGGCATCCTGGAGCCAAAGACTGTCTTTTCCCGATTTTTCGGCGAGCCTTTCATGCCGCGCAACCCGGATGTCTACGCCAGCATGCTGGGCAAGAAATTGGCCGAGCACGGCACTCAGGTTTACCTCGTCAACACCGGCTGGAGCGGTGGACCTTACGGCGTGGGCAAACGCATGGACATCCGCCTGACTCGAGAAATGGTGCACGCCGCCCTGGAGGGCAAGCTGAGCGATGTCGAGACAGTGGAGGACAAGTTTTTCCACCTCCAGGTGCCGGTGAGTTGCCCAGGGGTCGAAGACGCCAAGATCCTGCAACCAAAAAACACCTGGAAAGACAAAGACGCCTACGATGCGCGGGCCAAAAAACTGGCCCAGGAGTTCTCCGACCACTTTGACAAGGCCTATGGCGACAAGGGCATCGACCCCGCCGTGCGCGCCCAGTGTCCCGGTAAGTAGTCCCCTGGGGGGTGGAGCCCAACGATTCCGTGGAACTGCTTCAATCTTTTGTCGAAAACGTCCTGACCCCCATCGCGGGTGACCCGCATCTGGGCCTGTTTTTGATGGTCCTCTTGACCGCAGTGATTCCCTTGGCCCCACCCGAGGAAGCCTTCACCCTCTTTGGTGGAGCCTGTATCGCATGCGGCCTCCTGCATCCCTTCTGGGCGGGGCTGGCCATACTCGGCGGTATCATCACGGTCAATTCCATCCTCTACTGGATGGGGCGAGGCGGGCTCAAGCTTTTGTCGGGCACCCGCTTGGGCAATCGAATCCTCAACGCCCACGGCTTCAAACGAGCACGAAAAACCATGTACCGCAAAGGCATCTGGGCCATCGTGGGCTGTCGCTTCTTCTTCGGCACCCGCACACCCACTTACCTGGCGGCGGGCTTCTTTCGCTATCGTTACACCAAATTCCTTCTCATCGACGGCATCACCGTGCTCCTTCACGGCATCCCCTTCTTGATCATCGGCTACTTGTTTTCGGATCAGATCGAGGGCATTTTACGCCTCATGGAGCGCCTTGGCATTTGGAGCGTGGTGCTCTTGCTGGGCATCATCGCCAGCGTAATCTTCATCAAACACAGGCTCAACCAGGGTCGCCAGTCCGACTCGCCGGATGGGACCTGAGGAGATCGCCCTTGTCGACCACCTTGGAACGCATGGCCCTTTGGGCCAGCCAATTAAAATTTGAGGACATCCCTCCCCGCGTATTGGACAAAGCCAAGTTGCAAATTCTATCCATGGTGGCAGCCGTCTATTCAGGCTACTCCACCCGGGCTGCCCGAAGCATCCGGGAGGTGGTTCTGTCCAGCCGGGCTCAGGGCAGAGCCCTGATCTTGCCGGGCGGCGATCGCACATCCCCCACCGTGGCGGCGATGGCCAACGCAGCGGCCTCCATGGCCCTGGAGTATGACGACTATCTCTTCATGGGGCACACTGGCCATTCGGCTGTGCTGGCAAGTCTGGCTCTGGCCCAGGAGGAGGGCCTGGGAGGGAAAGACTGGCTCAAAGCCTTAATCATCGCCAACGAAGTGGGCGGTCGTTTGGGGGCCAGCGTAATGCTGGGTCCGCAAAGCGGCCAACTCTGGACCCACATCCACGCCCCGGCAGCAGCCTGTGCGGGAGCTGTCTTGCTGGGTCTTGACGCGCAGGCTACAGCCCACGCCATTGCCCTGGCCCTGTACCAGCCCCCTATGGCCATGTGGCCGGGATTCTTGGGCCCCGACTCCAAATTGATGTCGGCGGCCAACCCCACTCGAGATGGCTTACAAGCTGCCCGCATGGCGGCATGGGGTTTGACCGGTCCCATAGATATCCTGGATGTCGAGCGAGGCTTCGGCGATCATTTCGCATATCAATATCTCCCTCAGATGCTCAGCGGCTGGGGCCAATCTTGGGTCACCGACAGCCTCTGCTTCAAGATCCACCCAGGCTGTGCCCACATTGCCTCGGCCGTGGACGGGATCCTGGAGTTGGCCGGTCAATTCCAGGCGAAGCACGGACGCCTGCTGGCCTTGGCCGACGTGCGCGGCATCCAGGTACAAACCACCTTGTTCGGCGCGGAAATGCACAAGCTCAGCCTCACTTCCCTGCCGGAACGACTGGCACCGGTGCATGTCAATTTTTCAATTCCGCTGAGCCTGGGTATCGCCATCCGCTCCGGTCGATTGAGCCCCACCGAGTTGGAGGAAAGCCAATTGGCGGCGAGCGCCGAGGAACTCATGGCCTTGGCTGACAAAGTGGAGGTCAGCCACGATTGGTCGCTGACCCTTGAGATGCTTGAGCAAATGAACCAGACCCTGCCCCTAACCGACCTGCTGCGCGATCTGGACATCCGCCAGATGCTGGCCCAGCGCGGGGATGCCGGAAGGCAACTCGGAGGCTTGGCGGAGCTCAAACCCCGGGATCTCTTGCGCGCGGCGGGCTTCTTGTTGAATCGGGCACCTCAACTGGTCCGCGAAGTGGGCCGGGTAGCCCGAAACGGCTTGGGCCGCATCGGCTCCCAAGAAGAAACTCCCTGCGATTTGGGGCATGCCCAATTTGACCAAGCCACCATGCCCTTCCTCTGCGAAGTGAAGCTCAAGACCCAGGACAACGAAGAGTTGAAGAGCAGAGTGGACATCCCCCTCGGCGCAGCGGGCCGAGACACGGCCGAGACACGCGGACTTGTGCGAAAAAAATTCCGCGATCAAGCAGTCAGGCTGCTTGGCGAAGTGCAGGTTGAACAAGCATTGGAGTTGGTAGACAACCTGGAAGAACAGCAGGACCTTGACGCCCTTGGGCAAGCCCTGACGGTATGATCAGTCTTTGCTTCGCTTGATTCGCTCGACATAGGAAGCCGCGACCCGCTCCCCATCCAAACCCAGAATGCGAGCCACCTGCCGCAAGTAGCCTCGGGTGTACACCGATGCCGGCAGCTCTTCGAAAGCCTCGGATTCGATGCAGCGAAGATAGTAGATGCTAATCTTCGTGATATCGGCAATCTCTTCCAGGCTTACGCCCCTGGCCTGTCGAACCTGGGCCAAGATCTCACCAGTATATTCCGTATCCTCATCCAGGAGAGGTAGTTCAGGCGATGCGTCCTTCTCCGGCACCGGTTCTGCTTCTTTTTTCGTTGCCGGTTCTTCTTTCTCTTTTTCCTTCGCCGGTTCTTCTTCTTCTTCTTCCTTCGCCGGTTCTTCTTCTTCTTCTTCCTTCGCCGGTTCTTCTTCTTCTTCTTCCGTTGCCGGTTCTTCTTTCTCTTTTTACTTCGCCGGTTCTTCTTCTTCTTCTTCCGTTGCCGGTTCTTCTTTCTCTTTTTCCGTTGCCGGTTCTTCTTTC
>JAFCZJ010000280.1 GCA_019314375.1 Deltaproteobacteria bacterium
GGCGTCCAAATCCAAACTGGCGCTGGCGACCGAATTGCGCAGGCGGACCAGATCCTTGTAGCGGAGGCGCACGTCGGCCACTTTGCCGGGACCAGGCACCATCACGTCCAGCAAGACCACGTGATCGTCTCCTGCGTAGTACGCGGGAATGACTATTTGAATGCCATCCTCGTCGTCGCCTCTGTCGGCCTTGATGCCCAGCGTATTGGCCACTCGTTGATCGATGGCGTGTTCCGACTCACGGACCCGCTCTGTTCGGACGGCGTCCAGCGGATGCGAACCCAGGATCTCGATCAGCTTGACTCCCTCCCCCAGGCGTATCCGCAATCTCAACGCTCGGGCCACCACCCTTCCAGAGGCAGACAGCTCGGTCTCTACCGTGCTTCGAGTCTGCTTGCCATCGACGATCAGCCTGCGCCTTCCCTGGCCGGCCAAAGCCAGCGCTCCCAGGCCCTCCATGTCCGCCCCGTTTCCAACCCCGATGGCGGTCAGGTTGATACCCAAAAGCGCCTGACGATGCGCAAGCGTTTGCATGGCTTCGGTGCCGCTGCCTAAAGGGGCGGCCGTGACCAGCAAGACCAGATTGGCCCCCAGGGGGGCATCGTTTGCACCCTCTCCTCCGACTTTGCGATAAGCGACTTCCAAGGCAGCCTGGAGACTTTCACCCCCGCCGGATTCTTCCATGTCATGGAAGGCCTGGGCCAGACTTCGGCGGACCGTCACCAGGTCGAAGCGGTTCGGCATGACACGCAAGGGCTTTTTCACTCCAGCCACCACAAGACTGAACTGATCGCCGGCTTGTTGGTTGCTGACGATGGCATCGGCGATCATCCACAGCAATCTTCGGTTCTGCTCTTTGGGGACGGCGCGCAGATCAATCACGACGGCGGCATTCAGCGGGGCCCTGCGTTTGGCATGGCGCAAAGACCCCTTCAATCCCACCTGCAGGGTCAACCTCGTTGGCCCCTCCACAGCGACATGATCGCTGCTGAGAAACACGTCCAGACCGTCAGTGGTCGGGGCATCGAAAGGCTGCAGGTAAGGTGAGCAGGCTCTTTCCAGGGTCAATTCCTGTCCGTGCAGGGGAATTTCCTTTTCGAGCTTGCGCTGCAGCCACGCCACGGATGGGTCGCCAGGCAGGTAGGTGTTGGCGAAATAACCCTGGGCCGGAATGAACTCGAGTTGATGCAAGGGGATCTTGTCGAGATCCTGCCCGATTTCGGTCCCATCGTCCTGATAGTCCGGCGGTTCAGCGTCCATGATGACGGAATCCGGGGCCTTCATGGCGTTGGGATTCAATTTGACGAGGCTCTTCACCTGCGGTAATAAGTCCGCGATTTCTCCGATCCGATGATAGTCCTCAAATGTGAAGGCCCGGCCGTCCAGAACCAACATGTCGCCGATTTGGCGTATCGTGATTCCTTCTCTGTCACCGATCAGCTTGCCTACATCCGACCTCAGCGACCGCAGGTCTTGCCTGGGCAGCTTTTTGGAATCTTGCTCCCCCTTGTTCCGGTCATTCTCCCCACCGTTTGACGATTGCGACAGGCCCGTCTTGTATTGGTCGCGGCGGAGCCGGCTTAGGATCAAGGTGTCCTTGGCTTGCTTGGTCGTATCCGCTTTGATGTAAGTGTCTCCCCCGTCGGTGTTCTCGATAAGTTTGACCGCTGCCACCATGTCGGCGTCGAGGTCTTTTCCCTTTCCCCTCGACTCATCCTCCCCGAAATCGGCAAGGGTTTTTTCTTCATCCAGCCCTGCGATGTCAGTCTCTCTTTTCTGCTCCTCGCTCTCGGGCAGGTTCGTCGCGCCCGGCAGTCTGATGACCTGAGTGGTGCTCTCGCGTCGTTTCCTCAAGGCCTTGGTCCGCTCGCCGCTGAGTAGGGTCTCGACGGTCGCATGACCCCTGGGTGGTCGGTAGTTGTGCTCCCAGGCATCTTTGTCTGTTTCCTTTGCCTTTTCCTTTTGCTCGACCGGGCTGTCCACAAGTTGCCGATGGTTGGCGGGGTCAGCCGGTATGTAGTAAAACTTTTCGTTGCCGGACAGGGAATTGGCCGAGGTGGAAAACACACCGCGGATTTCGTCTATCGCCCCGAAGGTAAAGGAGAGCAAAAGCAGCAAGAGAACAGGAATGCCTGAGACCAGGGCCCACTTCAGAAGCCTATGAGACTTGCCCTTCTTGGCCTCGACGGCATCGGTCGTTTTCCAGATCAGCGCCGGGGGTACGGTGATTTTGGGCAGGTTGCACAGCGCAGCGTTGACCTCATGCAATTGCCCGAGGAGCTTTCGGCAGGAGGCACATCCCTTGATGTGTTCCCCGATCTCGGGATTTTTAGTGGCGACTTCGACATCCTCGGCCAAAAGGTCCTGAATCTCCCGGCAGTTCATGAGTTGCACTCCTTTTCTTCTTTATCGAGTGCCTCGGCCAGCATGAGTCGGCCTCGTCTGACCCAGGTCTTGATGGTCGGTATCGGGGCGTCGAGAACCTGGGCGGCCTCTTCGTGGCTGAGTCCCTCCACTTGGGTCAGCAACAAGGCCCGGCGGGGTCCCTCGGGGAGCTCCGCCATCGCGAGTTTCAGCCATTGCGCCCGCGACTTAGCCTGCGCTTGCTCGTCCGGCCCCGGAGAATCGTCCGCCGGATCCAGGGGACGGAGGTCCGCATGGGGATCGCTGCTGCCCGATCGCTTCCACCAGCCGACCATGATCCGGCGTACTTTCTTCTTGCGGAAATGGCTGCGGATCAGGTTGTTGGCGATGGTGAAGAGCCAGACACGAAAGGGGTGTCCGGGATCATAGCGCCGGGCGGCTTTATGGACCCGCAGGAAGGTTTCCTGGAACAAGTCGTCGGCCGCGGGCTTCTGGATGCCCGCCCGGGCCAGGTATCCGTATACCGAGCCCCCGAACACCTGTACCAGTTCCTCGAATGCACGCGGTTCTCCCGCGATATGCCGGGCCAGCATCTTGGCTCCTTCGTCCGGTCTCGTCTGGTCAGAGTCGGCCAATGCGAGTGCCTCCGTTTTCATATCTATTGAGTACGCGCGGGAGATGTATTGGGTTTCAACTTACCCCTCATATTCGTTTTTTTTATAGATTAGGCGGGGTGAAGCTGCCGTCGCCGTCTACGTCCACGCGGACGGCGTTGGTCATGCCGACGGGTCGGCAGGAGCGAAAGACTGGGTTTAATCGATCCGAGTCCTGACCATAGGCCACGGCGGCTACCCAGATGTCGGATGTGGCCTCGACTTCCACCACCGTGTCCAGGCGGATGGCCGGATGGTCTGGGTCTGCTTCGCCATAGTTCGTCAGGACGTGGGTGCTGTGGATCTCGCCGTTGACCCATAAGTCCACCTGTTGCACCGGCACCCAGTCGGCGGCCTGGGCCTGGATGTGGACGGGCACCGGTGAGCTGTGCTGGATTTCTTCGCCCATGCCGGCTTCATCCACCGAAATGGTGATGAAGATGCCACCGCCCATGACGGCTTTGTTGGCCTTGAGATTTGACCAGACCTCGTCGATGTTCAGCTCGGCGGGGTCGTCGTTTGTGACCGCGATCAGGGTGCGACCGAAGCCGGCTTCAGAGGTGCGGCCATGGCTGTCGCTGACGCCCACCGCGGTCTTGAAGAGGCCTCGGTTGTTCAAGTAAGACCAGAGGTAGATGCTTTCGTTCAGCATGGTGCTCGTGTCTTTGCCGTTCAGCAGCTCGAGGGTGTCGAAGTCCGCGCTGAACTTT
>JAFCZJ010000281.1 GCA_019314375.1 Deltaproteobacteria bacterium
GGATAGTGACGGAAACGTCTTTTTCACCGGCCAGGCTCCGATTTTCGCTATGGATCCCCCCTGTGAGGCCGGCGAACCTTTTGCGCCAAAAGAAGCCCTGCTGGGCACCGTTGGCTTCGATACGGCGGGTGGCCAGGCTGTTTTCTTGCCGGGTTTGTGGTGCGATGCCGCCAAGTGTGGAAAGCCCCCTGTGGATGCCGTCGATATACACGTGTATCACCAGGAGGGTGGACTGCTGCCAAGGGAAGACCTGCCCGTGGACATCGGCGACCTTCCGCTTCTCGTCGGCGAATGTGGTGAGCGCGAAGGAAACGACCGACCCGGCAATGACCACTTGCTGCATTATTTCCACAACGGCAAGAAGCTCGGCTATGAGGCTGTCTTCTTCTGGAAATTCGAGGGCCCGGGGATGCTTGCCCTCCGTCGAGATGAAAAGCTACATGAACCGCAGATGTTTGATCCCACCGACCTGGGTGTGAAGCTACGCATATTGATCGAGCGCGGTCTGGATTCCTTCAAAGAGGCCTGACCAATTGCGGGATTGCTGTGTTAATCAATGTTAATCACGTGTCCATCCCGTAGCGATTTGCACGGCACTTAGATTAAGCGCCGTAGCGATTTTGAAGAGAGTATTTCTCCTCGGCATGGAGCTTGAGCCAAAGAACCGGGAGAGCGACGGTTGAGGTATGCCTGTGAGGGTAGAGAGCTTTTTGATTCCACCCTTTTTGTCCACGACGAGACGGAGATTGTCTTTAAAGGTTCGGATGTCTTTTGCAATTTTTTCAAGATCATTGAACTTGATGTATACGGCGCTTCGGCGTTCGCGCTGCGAACAATCGTCGATCATATCCTGGATGTCGGCCACGATTTCAGACCGTTCCTTCTTGTCGTCCTCGTCCCTCCAGAGAATCATCAAATCGTAGACGCCTTCGAACTCCATGGAGGTGCGAACGGCCAAAGAAATAAAATTACTCGGCAAACCGCTTTTGTTCATTAGGCTGGCGATCTCGAAAAGCTCCAGATCTTGATCGGGTGCAACCTGACTGTTCATGACAACCTCCCTGCTTTGCGTTCTCTTTGACATATGCCTCACAGAGAATTGCCTGCCCAGAAATTCCGACTGGAAGCCGGAGTTGAACCTTTCCGGGGCCAAAGTTGTGCCACTTCATCTTGTAGCCATTCTGTAATTACGATTTCCATCTACCGTCTCCCCGTGAATAACATAATTAACAAATATAACATAAATAACTAAAAGTCGAGCGCGCTTCAAGCCTCCGTCCCCAGATTTCTTCTCCCCAGATTTCTTCCCAGATTTCTCAGGAATTCAATCCAGCCGGTCCAGAAAAAACCGGCCAAGATGGAGGGCAGAGCGCCCAAGAACAAGGCCCTAAATGCGTTCGTCGAGTGTCCCCAAATCGTTGACAGGGTTCGTCGATTCCTGGCAGAGTCAGTCGTAGAAATTGCAAAAAGTGTGTTTTGAAATGACTATCCTTAACACATCCTCCAAGATTCGAGGATTCAGAAGAAATGGAGAGCGTATGAAATTCACAACGGAACAATTGAAACTTATTGAATCATATCGCCCTGGTCCCAATGGTGTCTTGCTCTTTGGAAACCTACTGGCCCCCAATATTGCCCTCGCTCATGGGGAAGTCGTTTCTTTCACCTCTTCCGAGATGGAGATACTGACGGGTGTTTTCAAGATAGAAGAAGTCTTCGGAGAAACAGAGATTGATCTCAGCAATCCAGAAGAATTGGCCTTGATTGACGCTGAGGAGATTGTTGTTTCTGTGACGTGTCCCGGTGAAACGGAGCCGGAGGTCTCGAGGTTCACTCTGGACAAAGTCCAATCCATCAAGATCGCCGATGATTCCATAAGCGAAAAGTTTCCGCCTTCTACGCGTGGCTGAACGGCTCCTCATGGCCAAACCCTTGGCTTTTTCCATAGACTGATAGAGTTTCTTGCTTGAGCGGTCGGCCAGACTTGCATGCATCTCATCGAAGAGATCCTGCGCCTTGATGAACAGGCCCCGGTAACCGTTGTGCATCAACTGTCCGGGTATAGATACAAGGCCATCATGGACCCAAGGGAGATGAAAAATACCATGGAAACGCAACAATACGACAGTGATTATCAGGCTGTTTTCTTGCCGGGTTTGTGGTGCGATGTCGCAAAGCATGGAAAGCCCCCGGTGGATGCCGTCGATATACACGTGTATCACCAGGAGGGTGGACTGCCACCAAGGGAAGACCTGCCCGTGGACATCGGCGACCTTCCGCTTCTCGTCGGCGAATGTGGTGAGCGCGAAGGAAACGATCGACCCGGCAATGACCACTTGCTGCATTATTTCCACAACGGCAAAAAGCTCGGCTATAAGGCTGTTTTCTTCTGGAAATTCGAGGGCCCGGGGATGCTTGCCCTCCGTCGAGACGACAAGCTGCATGAACCGCGGATGTTTGATCCCACCGATCTGGGCGTAAAGCTACGCATATTGATCGAGCGAGGCCTGGATTCCTTCAAAGAGGCCTGATCAATTGCGGGATTGCTGTGTTAATCGGAACGCGCCCCGCTCATTCGAAGTGGGCTGCCAGTGTGGCTTCATCGATGATCTCTCCACCGGAGAAGATCGCCCGGGGCTTGGCTTCGGGCGGTCCGAGGAGGGTCAAGGGTGCGTAGGGCGCGAATATATAGGTCAGGGCCCGGTATCGTTCGCCGGTCAAGACGAAGGTCAGCTCCGGCTGCATCTGGCGGTACACGGCGAGGGAGGCCAGGGCGTCGGACAGATCCTGGTGAGTCTCGAGCACCTTCAGTTCGGTCTGTCGGCGGGCACCGAGTTCGGCCAGCCAGTCTCCGCCCAGGGCGTAGAGGGCCACCAGGGTCAAGGTGCCCGGCCACAGGCTCAAGGCCTGGGGTGCCTGGCGGGCGATGAGCTGGTCCAGGAGCACCACGCCGACCAGAAACAGGCCGGAGAAAACCTGGGCCTTGCGCCAGATGCGGGCGTGGGCGGGTGATCGCAGGAATTTTCGGCGCCGAAAGTGGAAGAGGATGGACACGGGGGCGACGAACAGAGCGACCAGGCAAAGCTCCAGCGCCAGGTAGGCATTCGAACCAGGTATCAGCTCCTGGTTCAGGAATTCAATCCAGCTGGTCCAGAAAAAACCGGCCAAGATGGAGGGCAGAGCGCTCAAGAACAAGGCCAGATTTAGGGGAAACAGGCCGCAGGTGGGCAGGCGAAGGGGCAGTGGTGCGATCCTGGCTTGCCCCCAACGCCAGAGCCAGCCCAGGCCCAGCAATATGCCCAGGCCGCAGGCGGCGACCAGGATGATCATGAATGGGCTAATTACACCGATGTTCATGTCGTGAATGGTTGCCGCCGCCTCGCCGGGCAGGCTCATAAGCATGCTGGCCACGATGGCCACGGCAAAGCCGCGGCCCAGACCGATTTTGTCGACGGCGAAAGCGAAGGCGGCGAAGACCGCCGATCCAGCCGTCAACAAGATGGCACAGCTGAGCCTGAACCCCCAGCCCAGATTGGGGACCATCGGCGGCCCGTAGCCGCTGGCCCCGTAAGAATAGCCCATGTTTTCCAGCGAGAGGGCCGTCCCAAGTCCCTGGACAAAAGCCAAGAAGGCAGAGGCGATCAAGGCCGCTCGCCACAACTTGCGGCGCAGGGCCAAATCCTTCAGGCGCCGCCGCCTGAGCCGGGGTATGGCCAGGGCGAAGGCCGGGGTATGGCCAGGGCGAAGAGTTCGGTCAGGGCGAATCCCAAGAGAAAGGGTGTCACCCCCAAAGACAAAAGGCCCACGGCCGGCAGGCCCAGGAAAAGCCCATCGAGGGCAGCGGAGTCGATCAGCGACCCGGGCAGAGGTACCCAGGCCAGGCCGATCAGGGTCAGGGTAAGGCCCAGTGTGGCGAAAATCTGCCACCGCAGGGCCGGGGGGCAGACGACTCGCTGGGGTTTTTCTTTTTCTGTCGGATCCTCGATGATCAGCAGGGATCCGCAGTCGGCGCAACGCTCCACGCCGGCACGATATTCGGCCGGCCGCCTGCTGCGCTTGCGCGCGGGGCAGTCCGGGTTGGGACAAAATGCCATGGAACCTCCGCATGCTAGTCGATCGTGGTCTGACCTTTGGCGGTTTTTGCAGTCCTGCTTGCCATCGCGTACAGACAGGGCATCAGAAACAGAGCCACTGGGATTTCCGCGAGGAGGCCGCCGATGGCCCCCACCGCCATGGGCTGCAGCATGTCGCCACCCACGCCGATGTTGAAGGCAAGCGGCGTCAGTCCGGCGATGGTGGTTGCTGTCGTCATGATCCTGGGTCGCAGGCGCAGGCGGGCGGCCTCCTGTACCGCCGCGGCGGCTGTGCGAAATCGTGAGTCTGTTCTCAGCTCGTCCGCCAGGGTGAAGAGCAGCACGCCGTCGTTGACCGTCGCCGCCAACACGACCAGCAGGCCGACCAGTACGGTCGCCCCCATGGCGAGGCCGCTGGCCCAGAGTGCGAATACCATCCCGGTTGCGCTCATCGGAATGCAGCACAGGATCATAAAGGGATACCTGATGCTGTTGAACTGCACGGCGAGTACAACCATCGCCAGGAAAATCGCCAGGCCGAGGATGCCCAGGGCAGTCTCCGCCAAGTCCTCCATGAGTCTGGCCTTGCCGCCGTAATCGAGTTCATAGCCGGCCGGCAGGTCCAGCTTTTTCATGTCGGTCTTGAGTTCGTTTAGTGCAAGGCCAACACTCGCACCCCAGGCATCGGCGCGAACGACCACCTGCTTGACTTGGTTCTCCCTGATGATTTCCACGGGGCCGGTCCCCTGGGTGACTGTGGCCAAATCGCGCAATCGATAT
This sequence comes from Deltaproteobacteria bacterium, assembly GCA_019314375.1. Taxonomy (GTDB): domain Bacteria; phylum Myxococcota; class B64-G9; order B64-G9; family B64-G9; genus JAFCZJ01. The sequence continues at coordinate 4,854 of JAFCZJ010000281.1, forward strand.
TGTCTGCCACCCGCGCCGGAGAGGACGAGGTTTTCGATGTCTCGTTTGGAGCGGATCTGCTTTTCGGGAATGCGCAGCCTGATATTGTAATGCTCTTCGCCTTCTTGATACCGGCCGGCGATGACGCCATGGAGCAAGGCTTTGAGCGTCGTGGCCACGTCGGATACCGAGACACCCAGTTCAGAGGCTTGCTTTCTGTCGATTCGGACGAGCAACTCGGGTTTGGTTAGATCCATGCCGAGGTTCACGTTGCTCAGGTGAGGGTTCTCCTGCGCGGCTTGGACAACCCCGCGAGCCAACTCGAAAAGCTTCGAAAGCTCGGGTCCGCGCACTTGAATCTCAAGATCGGATTGCCCCATTTTCCGAATGCCCTTGATGCGCATCTGTCGAACCATCACCTTGCCGCCCGGAGGTGCCATCTTCGAGAGGCGTTTTTTCAGTTTTTGCATGTAGGCCTTGGTGGTGATTTTGCGAGCGCCTCGCGGGGCAAGCTGGAGGTCGATTTCTCCCTCGTTTGCCACCTCGAAGGTGTAAAGACCCCATACCTTGCCGCCCGACAGCGTGAAGGCGCTTTCGATCAGGGGATCATCTGAGAGTTTTTGCTCAATGCGGGCAAGCAGCTTATCCGTTTCCCCTAGCGATGAACCGGTGGGTAGCTTGACCTTGACCATGATTCGGCCGTCATCAAGTTTGGGCAAGAATTCGCTGCCGAGCGATGGTGCCAGCAGCGTCGCTGTAACCAGGATGCCGACAAAAACCGCCAATACAGGCCAACGCCAGCGCAGGCTGTGTCGCACGATTCGGCCGTAACCGTCTCGTAGTCGTACCTGCCACCGGGGGGAACGCTGTGTCCCGGGTTTTCCCAGAAGAAGGCTGCCAAGCATCGGAACCAGCGTGAGCGAGCAGATCAGGCTCACCAGCACGACGCCGGCCACCACCAGAATGAGTTCACGAAAGAGGAGGCTGGTGATGCCCGAGACGAGCAGGTAGGGGACGAACAAGGCGAGTAGCGTGAGGGTGCCGGCGAGCACCGCCCCGGCCACCTGAGTCGTGGCATTCACGGCGATGGTGTCTCGATCCCTGTGTCCTTCCTCGTTTTGGCGCGAGATGTTTTCCAGCACCACGATCGAGTTGTCGAGCAGCACGCCGAGCGCGATCACGATGCCAGCCAGGGTAAAGATGTTGATGGAAAAGCCGCCCAGCCTCATCAGCGCGAAGTTGATGATCAGGGTCAAAGGCAGCGCGGTCATGAGCACAAGGGATTGCCTCAGGCTGCCAAGAAACAGGAAGGTCACGAACAAGATGAGCAGCGCCGCTTGGGACGCGGCCGCCTTGACGCTTGAGAGGGCACCGTCTACATATTCTGCCTGGCTTTCCACCATCCCGAGCTTGATATGTCCAGGGAGGACCGGTCCGAGCTCCTCAATCCTTTGACTCAAGGCCCTTGCTACCTCGACCGTGTTTGAATCCGGCTGTTTTTGGACGCTGAGCTTGACGCATGGACTCGAGTCGAGCCGCGTGATGACACGCACTTCCTCGTGGGCATCCACGACCTGGGCGAGGTCCCGCAAATAGACCTTGGCGATTCCGTGGTTTTTGACCACCACGCTTCTGATCTCGTCGAGAGATGTGATTTCTCCGAGGGTTCGGGCGATGAGCTCCCGGGGCCCTGCGTTGACTCGCCCGGCGAACATCTCCACGTTGGCCTCGGTGAGGGCTTTCTGGATGTCGCCGACCGAGAGTTCGTGCTTCTCGAGCGCGAGTGGATCCAGGTGGACTCTGATCTCGCGCTTCAGGCCGCCCAGGATCTCGGCACCGCTGACGCCGGAGACAGCCAGCACGCGGTCTAAAAGCCAGGTTTCCGTCCAGTCTCTAATCTCGACGAGATCCCAGAGCGATGACTGGACGGTGAGTTGGACCACGGGCAGTTGTTGGGGGTCCGCCTTGATGACGATGGGCGGATCCATGTCGGGCGGCAGTCGTCTGGCCGCGCGGGCCATGGCCGCCTGCACATCCTGGAAGGCAACGTTTACGTCGACGCCGTAGCGAAAGTTCACCTGCAGGGTGTAGCCGCCCTCGATCGAGGAGGACTCCAGGTAGTCCAGCCCTTCCGCGGAGGCCATCTCGCGCTCGATGACGTCGGCGACGTGCTCATCGAATTCCTCCGGTGTCGCCCCGGGCCACCAGACGTGGACCTTGATCAGCGGGTAGGCGATGTTGGGCAAAAAGTCCACCGGCAGCAGGGTGAGCGACA
>JAFCZJ010000282.1 GCA_019314375.1 Deltaproteobacteria bacterium
GCCGTGGAATCCCGCCAAGTGTATTCGTAGACAGCCCCCAGCCAGAAGCCATGCCAGGCAGGAGACCACAATTGCAGGCTGGGCTTAATCAAGAGATCCCGTCCGCCCTCACCAGGCGGCGAATCCGGGTAATAATCCAGACCCAGGGTCAAACCCACCCGCAGCCTCGCGCCCAAGGGCAAGCGCCAATGCCCCACCGCCAGTACGGTACCTCCAACCTGGCTGTACTCATCCTGGTTCGCCTCATAACTACGCAGGCTCATCGCCAGCAAAAGTTGCAAACGGGCCCCGATAGCAACCGACCAACCCAGACCGCCATCCACTTCCCAGCGAGAGCGCGACATCTGGCGAAAAATCCTGCGGCCCGCGCCGGCAAATAGGGTTAAATTCCCTGGGGTTTCGAGCTCGAAATCCGCCCGATGGCCTTCATAGAACACCAAGGGTGCCGCCGCGTAGTCGTCCCCCTGGTTCATCACAAAGACATCATTGCGATAGCCGACAAAACCGCGCCAGGCACCGGAACCGATGATCAGACCTGGACGGAAAGACATGTCCAAGTAGTTGCCCAAACGCACGTCTTCTGAATCCCCATAGCTAAAATCGTCCAGATAATGTCCCTTGAGACCCACCTCCATGGCGGGTTTCAACCAAGATGAAGCAGGCCAAACAAATCGCCCAAAGAGATCCAGCCTCATCATGGGGCTTGCCGATTCGGTCCCGGACTGCGTGGTGGGCAAACCCGCGCTGGCGTTGGAAGTCGCACCCATGGAAAATTCGGCCCTGAGGTGAAGCGGATGGATCCATCCTGGATCCATCTCACGACGCAAGCGAGCCATGGCCACGGCGTCTTCTGAGAACAGTACCGAGGCACCTGAAAGCTTCAGAAAAAACCTCGCCGTCGCGGCTTCATCTTTTTGCGCACGGCCGATCATCACACGCAATAACGACCAGCGCCCCTTCTCCGCTTCGGTCTTCGGGCAGCCAGCCGGGGCCAAAACTTCTTCGGCCAGATCCAAATCCCCCTGCTGCAAATGGATCCAGGCCAACCAGGAGCGGCTGGCGCAGTCTTCTGGATTCTGCTCGATCAAGGCCTGCAGCGTCCGTTGCGCCCAGAAAACATTGCCCTCGGCATGGTAGGTGGCGGCCAACAAGCGAGCCAAGTCCAAACGCTCAGGCCGATCCGCCAATTGTTTTTTTAGATGCGCGATGGCCTGAGGACCTTGCCCCTGTGCGCGCAGGCATTCCACCACTTGTTGTTCGCAAGCCAAACGCTCTTTGCAATCCTGCATGCAGTTCGGAGATTCAGCCTCGGCCTCCCAGGCCAAAACAAGCAATACACAACATACAAAACCCCGCAACATGACACGCATCATGGCAAGGCCTCCGAACGCCGACAACAACGAAACCCACGCGCCGAGGGGCTCCAGCTTCCGGGAATGTAGTCGCAGCGATGAAGCCTTTCCGAATCAGAACAGTTATAAGCCCCACCCCGAATCAAGCTATCGTTGCCGTCTTTGATGTGCTCCCACACGTTGCCGTTGATGTCGTAAACACCGTAAGCGTTGGTGCAGCCGGCCATGCTACCGGTGGGGACAAGGTGAAAAGGAGTAAAGGCCTGGCAATCGTGGAAGCAGTGCGGGTACGGGCATGGTTCTTGTTCGGCGCAGGGACCCTGATCACAACTACAAAAAGTATCGATGCCGTTGCAAACGAGCGGGTCGTAATCGTCTCCATAGGCGTAGGCAAGGCTATCCGGTCCCTGACAAACCAGGGTCCACTCCTCTGCCGTGCAAAGATCCTTGTCCGATGCCTCGCAAGCCAACTGAGCGGCCGCGTTGTTTTCCACCCGCCAGGGCAAGACCCCGGCCACGCTCAAAGCCCGGCTGTTGTCAGTGCCGGCGCTACTCGCAGAGGCATCCGGACGAGAGGCCTCAAAGACATCAATGCAGAAGAGCCCCTTGATCGGCACCATGTCATCAGGGCAATCCAACTGATGGGGCTCTCTGCATCGGTGGGCCTCATCGCATACCTGGTCTCCAGGACATGCGGAGTCATCGGCGCATTCCCAAGACTCGCAGCGACCAAGGCTTGTGTCGCAAGACTGGCCCCCGGGGCAATCCGCATCTTCGTAACACCGACTTTCCACTAAACATGCACCAAACAGAAAGAATGCACAAAGAGTTGAGAGAACAAGGATAAGCCTGAGGGCCATCCGAGAAAAAAACCAACTTTGACGAACCGTAGACGCCATAAACTTAGCTCCCAGACCATATTAGAAGCCAAGAAGCAAAAGGGTCAAGCAAAGTCATTGCTCCAAAATGGTGCAGTGCTTCCCCTGTAGCGATCCATTCCAGGCCAGGACCCGTCTTTTCTGGTGAATTTCTTCAATAAATTGAGGGCCTTTTCTGGCATGCGCCTTGCTAACTAATAGGTGAGCGAGAAGGGAGAAGGCATGAACTTGGAGTTGCTAGAAAAGGAGCCAAACAAGCCCAAGGCCCGACCACCTTGCACGAGTTGTGATGAATCGCTAGGATGGACGGCCATGAGCCCTCACGACAAGCCCTCGGTATTGCATTCGGTCGCCAATTTGCTCGAACGCCCGGTCGCCAAAGCCCAACTGCTGAAAACCATGGTGGATCGGGTCGTGGATGAATTGGACGCAGAGCGGGGTACGCTCTTCCTCATCGACGCCCACACCGGAGAACTGGTGAGCAAGGTGGCCCACCTGCCCGAGCTCAAAGAAATTCGATTGCCCCCGGGCAAGGGTGTGGCCGGTCACGTAGCCAGCAGCGGCGAGATAATCAATTTGCCGGATGTGGAAGGCGACAAGCATTTTTTCAAGGGCATCGACAAAAAGACCGGCTTCGTCACCCGCTCCATGCTGGCGGCACCCGTCCGAGACGACGAGGGCACCATCCGAGGCGTCTTGCAGGTACTCAACAAACGCGCTGGGCGCTTTGACGACAACGACAAAAAACGCATGATGGCCCTGGCGGCCCAAATCAGCGAGGCCCTTGAGCGCACCTCCATCCGTCCGATTGGCGATCGCAGCAGGGGCCTAATGTTAGACGGTCCCTTCAACAACATCATCGGCGAATGCCCCGAAATGGTCGCACTGTATGAACGCATCCTGGCCGCGGCGAGCACCAGCGCCACGGTCTTTGTGCTCGGCGAAAGCGGCACGGGCAAGACCCTGGTGGCCAAGGCGGTACACGAGAATTCTGATCGTTCCAGCGGCCCCTTCATTCATCTGGACTGCACCACGCTGCCTGCCGGCCTCATCGAAAGCGAACTCTTCGGACACGAACGCGGAGCCTTCACGGGGGCAGAGCGACAGGTCCCTGGCAAATTTGAGCTGGCTGACGGTGGAACCCTTTTCTTAGACGAAATCGGCGATCTACCGGTGCCATTGCAGAGCAAACTTCTTCGATTTCTACAAGAGCGAACCTTCGAGCGGGTCGGCGGGCGCAAGACCCTGCAGGCCGACGTCCGCATCATTTCCGCCACCAATGCCGACTTGGAGGTGGCGATGAATGAAGGCCTTTTCAGGCAAGATCTGTACTATCGCCTGCGTGTGGTCGAATTGCTGGTACCGCCCTTACGCCGGCGCGGAGGCCTCGACATTGAGCGATTGACCGAACACTTCCTCGACCTCTACGCCCGCCGCTATCGCCGGCCCTTCCGCCGCCTCTCGAAAGAGGCCAT
>JAFCZJ010000169.1 GCA_019314375.1 Deltaproteobacteria bacterium
TCGAAGGACCAGCGCGGATCGGTGCCGATGCCTGAGAAGCGATCGGCCAGTGTGGACGCGAAGGCCTGCGCCTTGGCCAAGATGACCTCATAGTCGGCCTCCTGCAGGGAGAAGGCCGATACGCCCCAGACCGAAGCGTCGATGCCCACGAAGAAACCGATGGCGTAGGAGGCGGCGTCGTGGATGGAGTCGAGCAGGGTTCGCTCGGTGGCCGCACCATGGCCTCCGGTGTCCAGGACGGCCAGCACTTCATAGGTTTTCGGGTCGAATTCCAGCCAGGCCAGGCGCTGCCGGCCGTTTACTTCGGCGCGTCCGAAGGGGAAGAGAAGCGTCTTGGCCGAAGCGGCCCGGATGCGTTTCACCATGGCTGGGGCGAACTTGTGCTCCTCGAGCAACTTGACCAGTTTGCTGCGGTTGCGGTCGGTGACCATCAAGAGGCCTTTTTTTGAGGCCTCTTCGAAGATCCCGATGGCGCTGGCTTGGGCCGGGGCCGCGCCGGCCTCGCTGAGAACCTGGGCTTCCAGGTGGGCGTCGTAGATTCCGGTCTGGATGGCGTAGGCCCGGGCCGCCCTGGGTTCTGCGGCGTAGATCTGATCGCCGGCCCTGCGCAGATCCAGATGGGTGCGGACGACGCCTTTTTCGCCGTCCCGCTCCACGCTGGCGATGAGCACCCGCCCGCGGACGCTGCGCCCCCGTGAGACGCCGAGTCTCTTGGCCTGTTGGCGCTCGTTGCGGCTTTGCATGGCGATGAAGCGGTTGAACAGGCTGCGGGTGTACCACTTGAGGATGGAGAGATCATCCGGTTCCGTGGGAACCTCCGCCCGGAGTTTCTTCCACTCCTTCTCCATGGCTTCGACCGCCTCGGGGCTCAGATCGGGCAAGTTCAATCCCAAGCTATGGAAGCGATCGATCGGCTGGACCGAGCCCTCGAAGGCCAACTCCAGGGGCGGAATCCTTTCGCCGTCCGGCGTGCGGATCTCGATGGTTTCGGATAGGGCCCGGTAGGTTTTGGGGTCGAAGCCGGCCTTGTTGCCCATCACCCGACCCGCGGGCCCGTCAAACATGGCCACCAGTTGCATGCCGTCCTTGGAGGCCATCTCCGCATAGCCGATATCCACGGCCCCGCGGCTGAGGCTCTCGCCCGTGTAGCGCAAGTCCAACATGATGAAGGCCTTGGTTTTGCCGCTTGCGCCTCCAGCCAGAGCGGTGGCCGCATCCGCCTTGGACGCTTTGGCCGAGCCCTTGCGGGGCTCGGCGTGCAAGGTGATTTTCACGCTGTAGAGCAGATCGGTCCCGGGATCGACCACCTTGCCTTGCTCGCCTTCCAGCAGTCCGGCGAGTTCTTCGGCGGTCTTCAAGAAGGGCAAGACCAACGTTTTTTTCGTTCCTCCCTCGTCGTAGCGTACGCCGGGGACGCCCCTGATGGGGTCGGCGGCAGGTCGGCCGGCCATCTTCTCGATTTCTTTCCGCCCCGCATCGCTCAGTGGCCACTCCATGCTCTCGAACTCGAGACCCTGACGCTTGAGAATGCCCGCCACCATCCAGGCGAAGTCGTTCTCGCTGCCCCAGCCCTGGGTGAACACGGCCTCCGGGGCATAGGCGCAGTCCCAGGGCTGGCCGGACCATAATTTTTTCGGCGCGGGCCCAGGCATGGCCGGCTTGAACTCCAGCTTTTCAAGTTCGCGGAGCAAGGTGTCCAGGTTCTTGATGGCACGCCACTTGGCGGCGCCCTGGAAGCTGATGGCGGGCACCGGGAGTTCCGCCTTGGCCGCTTCCATGCCGCCCGTGGGATCGACGCTGATGCGCTTGACCCGCCCGGGCTTCACCCAGCCCCGGGCCCGGCGCTCGTGCTGCAATCGGTTCAGGACCTTGGCCAGCTTGTCCTCGAAGGAGGCGATGTCATGCTTGGTCTTGTCTTTGAATTTTTTGGTCAGGAGGTAGGCTTCTTCTTCCAGAAAGCCCTGGTCATCCAGAGCCAGATTCAGGCCGGTGAAGATGTTCGAACGCAGAGACCAGGAATGGTCCTTGCCTTGTTTGAAGGGATTCTCAAACAGCAGCACCGACCGTCGTTGCAGCCCGTCGGGAATGATGGTTTTGGAGGTCATCGCGAACTGCCGAGATTCGCTCTCGGGGTCGGGCCACAGGCGAGTTTTTTGTCCGGCAGGCGCTTGGCGGTTTTCTTTGAGGGTTTGTCCGACTCTGCGCAAGCCCTTATGTCCCCGGTCCACGGTTTCGCCGGAGAAGACCGGCGTTTTTGCTGGGACCTCTGGGCAGTCGTCCCTGCGCAGGTCCAGCCAGTTGCCGAGCAGGGTCGATTGTCCGTCCTTTTTGTCGGCAAGGGTGAAGTCGACAGCGAGCAGATCGGTCGAGCGGCCGTCCAGCTTTTTAACCAGACCGATTCGGTTGATGGTGAGATCGATGCCGTCTCCAGGTATCGTCTTGAGGCCGGCTGACCGCGGGGGTCTCTTGACTTCATCGAGAGAAACGAGGGTGTCTTTGTCCTTGAGCTCGACCACGATGTCGCCCAAAGAACCCTTGCCGGAGAACGCAGCCGGCACAGTAAAGGTGAGCCGCACCCTGTTGTGAGAGCCCGGAGCCAGCAGCATGGGGCCGTGGAATCCCATGGGAATGTGGGCGCCGATTCCTTCGGGACGCATCAACAGGGGACCGTCCGCGGTGGGGATACGCAGAAGCACACGCTCGGAGGCGTCAAAGTTCAGGTTGGCCTGCACCTTGGAGACCAAGTCGAGATCTACAACGCGGAAGCGCTGGTTCTCCGGTGTCTCGACCTTGAGGAGTTTTCGTGAGTCGGTGACCGCGGTCGCCCGGAGTGTGAACGCGTCCGAGAGTCGTCCCGGGGAGGCGGTGGGCAGTTTGGTGAACTCGGACGGCCGTTTTGGGATCGCGCCCACCAGGGGCAGATCGATATGTCCGTAAGCCGTGTCGTAGAAATGCAAAGAGGCCTGGTGCAGTTCGCCTCCCTCGGCCACGAACATGACCGTGCCGGTCACCTTCTCGCCCGGCGGGACCATCACCGCGCTGTCCCGCGGCGTCATCAGTGGATCCTCGGAGATCCAAGTCAGCTTGGAGATGCGGGTCTCGTTGCCCTGATTCCAGCGGAAGGTCAAGTGGCTGGCCAGATCCCGGACGAGATATGGGGGCACTTGCTTGGCGTATCGAACGCCCGCTGGGGGCCTGCCCACCCAAGAGGCGGGATGCACGCTTCCGCCCGGGTAGATGGCCACCTTCTGCGCCGGCAGAATGTTGGTCAGGGTCATGCGGGCGGCCACGAAGCGTTGATTCTGTTGCGCTTCGATTCCGCGGAAGCGCGAAAACAAGTACAACTCGTCCAAGTGAATGCTCACCGCATCGTTGCGTCCCTCGACGTCCAAGGGTATCCGCTTGAGCAGACGCACGTCTTTGAGGGGCTGATCGTCTCCGTAGATGCCGCTGGACGCATCGAAGCCGTAGCGCCCGGGCATGTCTTCGAAACTCATGGTGATGACATTGGGGACTTCGATCCCGGCGCCCGCCTTGGGGGCGGATAAATCGAACATGCCGCTGTCTGAATGTTGTACGAGCTGGCCGTTTGAGCGACGGGCCTGGATGAGGACCTTGACCGCGGTTTCTCCGGCGGGTTCTTCGTCCAACTTGGTGACCCGCGTGCTGACCCGATCAAAGGCCGCCTTGAGATCGTCGGGGTTGGCGGTCACGACGGCTTCGCCGCCGGATAAGGTGGCCGCGTATTCGAAGGGGCCTTTTTCGCCGGGATCGGAAAGGATGCCGATCCACAAGCAGGTGATACCGCGATCCTTGAGCTTGCCCAAGAGGATCTTGAACTTCTCCTTCTGAGCCTTTTCAACCTCTAAGGCCGCGTCTGTGATGAACACGAGGAAGCGGCGGCTGGAAGGAATTTGGGTGAGGGTTTCCCAGGCGTGCTCAGTCGCGCCCAAAATATTGGTCCCGCCATCGGCCTGCAGCCGGGAGATACCACGGGCCAACTCGGCCTTGTTCTGGGTGGCCGCCTGGAAGACGCTGTTCTCTTCGTTGAAGCCGGTGATCTGGGCGACGGCGTTTTCGGGCAAACTCTCCACAAAGGTATGCAGCAGGCGTTTGACCTTTTGGAGCCTGTAGTCGCAACCTTTCCGGGAAGGATTTTTGTTCATGGAACCCGAGTTGTCCACCACGATGGCCACCACCGGCACGTCGGAGCTGCCTCCCTGCTCAGGCCGCTGGTAGGTGATGTCGAAGGTGTTGCCCAGGTTGACGTTGATGCGTTTGAATACCTCGTCCAAGGATGCTTGGTCGGCCCCATAGTAGAGACCACCGGAGAGATCGGCGATGCGCGCCAGGGTCAGGGTGTCCGGTTTTTTCCCGTAGCCGATGGAGAAAATGGGCACCGCGGTCTTGCCCACCGCTGTGAACATCTCTTCCGGGGTCGCCTTGCTGCCCGGTCCGGTATCGTTGTGGTTGGCATCGTAGCCGTCGGTGAAGACGATCAGGGCTGCGCGCTCCTTGTCCTTGAGCATCTCGAGTCCCAAGAGAACCGAGTCGTTCAGGGAGGTGGCGCCGTTGGCCCGGATGGCGGACATCAGTTTGAGCAGGGCAGGTCGCTTCCCGGCTTTCAAGAGCTTGGGCTTGGTGTCGAAATCCACCACCTGGATTTGGGCGCCGGCGGGCAGTGCCCGGACGAATTCCGTGGCGGCCTGGACGACGGCCTTCATCTGTCCCTTCATGGAACCGGAAGAGTCGAGCAGGATGACCAGATTGAGGGGAGACTCCGGATGCTCCACCTTGAGCACCCGGCCTTTGCGTCGCCCTTCAAATATTTGCAGGTTGGCCTTCGTCGGCAGCACTTTGTCGTCATCCTTGCCCAGAAGAGACAGGCGCATTACGCCTCGTTCCGCGCGTCCTTCAACGGACTGGATTTTTACCTGGGTGCCTTCTCCCGCAGCAGGTTCGGCCACCCGAAGTCGGGGGAGATCCAAGACGGTAATGGTATTCGGCTTGACCGGCACCAACTGAGCGGAGACGCTCTTGGCTCGTCTTGCCAGACTCTTGTCCGGCGTCACCGTGACCGTCCACAAACCCGGCGGCAACCAGAAAAGAGCGTCGCCCTCCGGGGTCTTGTCCGCCTCGAAAAAACGGCCTCCCTGCATGTCGGTGTGGCGCAAGCCGCCCCAGGCTGCGTGGTCTGGTACGGCTGTGGCTCTGCCGAGACCGACGCCCTTAACCCGGATAGCGCCCAGCCGATCTGAGGCGATGGTGGGCGGAAGAGGGTGGCGTTCCAGTAACTCTACGCTCACTTTCTGCGCCGGTGTTTTTCCGTACAATTCCAGTTTCCAGTTGTACTCGCCTGGCAGTTGAGGAATGTCGTCGATCAAGGTGTGGGCGCCGTCCCGTGCGTAGATTTCTCGAGACTTGTTGTAAAAGACCTTGAGTTTTCCGAACTCCTGGCTGGATTCGCAGCGCAGCAGGGCTTTTTCCTTGGCAACGGATACCTTGAGGATGTGGTAGCGCTTGCCGTCGTGCCGGGTGCGGAATTTGGCCTCTTTGGGCGCGGTGTTTCCGCTGGCGTCCAAATCGAAGATCGCGGTCTTGCCGGGTTCGAGCAGAATGGCTTCCACTGGAGCGTTCTTGGCTTCGACTGCCGAGGTGGTTTTGGTTTCCTGTTTGGGCTTCTCGATGTCCGCCTGTTTCTCTTCGGCTTTGCCGCAACCCGACACCAATCCGAACAGCAGCAGGAAATGCAACAAGGCGGAAATTCGTCTCGAATTCTCGTTCACGATTCACCTCCCCTAAGGTTTTCGGCTACGAGAAGACCATACAGAGGGGCGATCGGGGAATCCAGGAAAGTTTACTAAAGAGGGATACCTTTACTTGTCCTTACCCAGAATCTTGGCCACTTCTTTTTGGAGGAAATCTACAGGATCTTCGCCCAGGATCCAGAAACCTTCCATATGCGCGTGGTAGACCTTGGCGACTCCATCTTTGACCCACAGGCCCACGACATCGGCGTCGCCTCCGCCCCAGTAGTTGTCTTCTGCCAGCGCTTCGCGGGATTCTTCCGGGTAGTACTCGGCCACGATGTAGTTGGTGTCGTAGTCGTCTGGGTCCCGTTCCACTTCGTCTTCGGTCATGCCGCCGAACATCGCGAACTGGTCGCTGGGTTCCCATAGTTGTCGAACCCAGGTGTAGCCCAGCGCATCCTTGAGCTTGTCGTTGAACAGCAAGGCCGCGGTGGCAGAAACCCCGCCGGTCAAATAGCCCCAGGGTCCGCGCCCTTCCAGCTTGATCTCATCGAGCAATTTTTGAACCGCGGCCAAATCAGCACCCGCAAGCTCGGCCAGCTTGGCAAACTCGGCGTCGAAGAGGGGCTTGTAAACCTCGGGGGCTTTTCGGGCACCATAATCAATCTCGGTCATCTCCAACTCCTCGGTCTCGGCGTTTGACTGCAATTTGAAGCCTGTGCCTCTCACGACGGATGATTAATCCATTATCCACCGGAGGCAATCATTTTCTCGGGCAGGATCAATCTCGGCCCCAAACGTCCAACCGGTTGGACGGGATTTCCTATGTAATACATATTCTTATGACTTCAGTCGGCCGGTTTTGCACACATTGGATTACATGCTTCTCATCCAAGCCGTGCAGTGTTAGGGTCGTCCAAATTCAAACTTTTCTTTTCGGGAGGTGGCGCATGCCCCAAAAACCAATCAGGCCCTTAAAGCCCATCAAGATCCCCAGGCCCCTGAAACCCACAAAGCCCCTCAGACCCATCAGGCCCCCAAACCCTTTCAAGCCGCAGCCAGCTGCCCCGTCCAAGGAGCTTTCCCGAGAGACCGCAAAGATTCTGCGCTTGAAAGATGAGATCGGCGTACGCTTCTGGGATCTGGGCCAATGTCTGATCCGGGTCCACGACCAGGCGATCTATGCCCAGGGTGGCTTCGACAGTTTCGAGCAGTACCTGGGGCGCAAGGGTGTCGGCCTCGGCCGGACCACGGCTTATCGGCTCATGGAGTTGGCGAGGAACTTCGGTCGCGAAATCGCGCGCAAGCATGGGAAGACCAAGCTCCTGGCCTCCATCGATTTGGCCAAGGCCACGCCCGAAGAAGATCGGCCCATCGACGTCTTAGCCTATCAAATCGAAGTCACCAGCACGGACGGCAAGCCGCAGTTCAAGCCCTTCAAGGACGCCAGCAGCAACGAAATCAAGCGAGCCGTCCAACGCATCAAGCGCCGCCAAGCCAAAAAGCCACATCTGGTCCCCATGCCCCACCAATACCTAAAGCCCGCATGGCAAGCAGAAGCCCTGCGCTCCTTACGAGCCATCGCCCCCAAAGCAACGCTTTCGATCCAAACAGCCAAAGCCAAAGGCCCCGACCCCGAGATCACCCTGACGCTCTCCGGCATCCCCCGGTCCAAGCTACGCATAGCCCTGACCCGCTTAGCCCAGGCCGCACCCGAATCTTGACCAAAGAGGTCGGGGGTCATCGCTCAATCTGGGCGCGTGTCTCACTATCATTGCCGGAGAGGGCAGGCTCAGACTCGGGCGGGTTCCTGGAAGACGTTCTTGCGGTGCCAGCGGACGAAGTCGGGTTTTGGGGATCCGATCGGGTCCTGAGGCGATCTGATCGGTTTGTTTTTGTAGCGCAGGCAGACATCGGCCACCGTGTCGTGTCCGATCAGTAGCTTGCTGACCAGGATGATGTTCTTTTCCGGCTCCAGACCCAGAGCGCCACGGTCAAAGAGTTTGTGGTGCAGGGCGCAGAGGGCCAAGCCGTTGGGCACGACATCGGGTCCGCCGTCGGTGTGGAACTTGATGTGGGCGGCTTCCAGTCCCACGGAACTGTTGCCCAGGCGACCGTCGAAGCCGCAGATGGCGCACCTATGCTCGTAGGCCAACATGACGGAATCGCGAAATCGTGGGTCGCGTTTTCGTTTGCTGATCGAAGTCGTCATCTCGTCCAAGCCGAAGAAGGATCGGATGTCGTCGTGATAGGTGTCCGGCCAGAAGTCGTCTAAGAGTTGTTGGCTGAGTTCCGGGATGAGATGTTGGTGCTTACCCAACTGGGCCCAGAGCTTTGCGGGCACCATGCCTATGGCGTGGTGGTGCAACAGCTTGCCTCGGGTTGGTGAATCAGGGATCTGATCTGCATTCAAGACTTTCCAGAATCCATCAGTTTGCAAATGCCAGAATGGATAGAACGTCTGCACTTTTTTGCGAGGTGGAGCAAAATTCACGAGGGCCTGATGCATGGGTCCGTCGACTTCTTCATAAGAGACCTGGTTTGATTGACCCTGCTGGGCTCTGGCGAGCAAAAGCAATGTCAGCAAGGGCTTGTGTACCGCCCGCTGCTTGCCCCGTTTCCAGGTGTGCAGGTTGCCGATGAGGGTTTTCCAGTCATCCATGCGCTTCTCGTCCTATCCTTTTTCAAAAACCAAGGTTTCCCAGCTTATCCCATCTCGCTCCAGGAGGTCTTCGGAGACTGGGTACTTCAAGGGGATGTCGGCAAGGTTCAGGTCTTTTGCTTGCTGGCGAAGTTCGTCGCCGTCGACGGGTAGTAGGCCTTGGGCTGGGTCCGAGGGGCCGTAGCGGAGGTTGAAGATGAGTTTGCCTTTTGGGGATAGCAATTCTGTGAGGTTCTGAAGCGCCGTGATTCGTTCTTTGGGCTCGATGTGCATCCAGACGGCGTTGAGGAGGATGATATCGAAGTGTTCGTTCAGGGCTTGGACTTTTGATAGGTGGGGCAGGCTGTCTTGTAGCCAGCGGAAGTCGTAGGCGTCGTAGCGATCTTCGGCCAGGGCGAGCAGGGCGGGGGAGGGATCGACCGCTGTGACCTCGCAGCCTTGGCAGGCGAAGAAGAAGGCATCCCTGCCGGAGCCGCAGCCGACGTCCAGTGCTTTGCCGTGCATGGGTATCAGATGCGCCCAGTTGCAGTGGATTTGGTCGGGATCCAGCGACTGATAGCGCTTGTAGAGTTCTTGGGCGTTTTTGTCGTAGTAGTTCTCCGACATGATTAGTTCTCCCTCATCCCTTGGGAACCGTATTCTTACGAAAGATGCATAGATTGTTAGCAGGCCTGTTTTGCTTTGACAAGTCTGAGGGTTTTGGGTCTTGACAGGGCGGGGTCTTGGGGGATTTCTTGGGGGCATGAGTGGTCGCGATCGAGTTCGTTTGAGGACCTTGATTGGGAAGAGTTTTAGTTTGGGCTTGGGTCTTAGTTTGGCCGGTCCTGTTGTTTATGGGCTGATGGGTCTGGGGGCCAGAGGCCGGGTGTTTGGGCGCGTTGAGGATGCGGTGTCTTGTCCCTGGGCTGTCGTACCCGGCGCCCGCGCATACCTCGACGGTTCTTCCAGTCCGGTGCTTGCTGACCGGCTTTTGGCGGCTCGTGAGTTGTGGCTTGCCGGCAAGGTGGAGCGTATTTTGTTGTCGGGTGCCGCTACGGCTGTCGAGGGGGATGAGACTTTGGCGATGCGGCGTTTTTTGATGGAAGAAGGCGTGGATGAAGAGGCTTTGATCGTGGATGGTCAGGGCATTCGCACCATCGAGACCATGTTGCGAGCCCGGCGATATTTCGGGGTGGAATCAGCCATCATTTGCACCCAGGCTTTTCATCTGCCTCGCAGCCTGTATTTGGCCCGATTGGCCGGCATCGAATGCTTTGGCCTGGTGGCGGATCGACGGGTTTATGTTAAACGCCACAAGGACCGGGCTCGAGAGTATATGGCGCGGCAGCTGGCTTTCGTGGACCGGCGGCTGTGGCGTCGCAAAGAGCCCGAACTGTGATATGAGAGTGCCATGGAGATATTGAGAGATTTTCGAGAGTGGCTGGCCGCCGATGTGGGTGTTTCGAGCTTGACCCAGGCCAACCTGATTAAGTCCATCCTCATCGTGCTGGTCTTGTTTCTTGTGCGATTGGTGGTCCTAAAGCTGATCTGCCGCAAGCTTGAGGATTTGCGGGCTCGGTATCAATGGCAAAAGACCACCCTCTACGTGACGGTGATCATTTCGCTGATGGTGCTGGGCAATATTTGGTTTGCGGGCTTCGAGTCCTTGACTACGTATTTGGGCTTGCTGTCGGCCGGTTTGGCCATCGCCCTCAAGGATCCGCTGGTCAACATCGTGGCTTGGGGCTTTATTCTGTGGCGACGGCCTTTTCAGGTGGGGGACAGGGTTCAAATCGGCGAAGTGTCGGGAGATGTCATCGACCTGCGCATTTTTCAGTTTTCCTTGATGGAGATCGGCAATTGGGTGGAGGCGGATCAGTCGACGGGTCGAATCGTGCATGTGAACAATGGACTGGTCTTTACCTCCAGCCTGGCCAATTTTTCCAAGGGCTTTTCGTATATCTGGGACGAACTGCCGGTGGTGGTCACCTTCGAGAGCGACTGGAAGAAGGCCAAGGAGATCCTGTGGAAGGTCGTTCGTGATCAAACCTCGGATCTGAGTGCCGAGGCCGAGCGCTCCCTGCGCAAAGCGGCTGGCAAGTTTATGATTTTTTACAAGAACCTCACGCCCATCGTCTACACCCAGGTAGACGACATCGGCGTGCGCCTGACCATGCGATTCCTCTGCGAACCGCGAAGGCGCCGCAGCGCTGAAGAGAAAATATGGGAGGCCGTCTTGGATGCCTTCGCGGTCGAAGACAGCATCGACTTTGCTTACCCCACCCAGCGTTTTTACCACAATGTCCAAGAAGGCAAGCCCGGCGCCCGGGCGACGCCAATCAAACTCGGAATGGACGTTTGAGTGTAGCTGTCGCAGATTTTCAACGTCACCACTTGCCTGATTGACCGTTCCACGTAATAAGTGGTACACTGATTATGTGTTAGATGCTCTTTTTCTAGAGCATCTTATACTGCGCGGTCAAACCGCGCAGTGCTTGGAGGTGAGGAAATGAAAAATCTGACGCTGGCTCTGGAAGAAGACATATTGCTGGCTGCGCGCAAGCTGGCCCTGGATCGCAACACCACGGTTAACAAGCTGGTTCGAGAATATCTAAGGAACTTTGTAGAAGAGCAGTCCAGGCGCAAGGCAGCGCTCGCAAGGCTTAGCAAGATGATGGAAAGTGGGATTTTGGAGGTCGGGCCTCGGACATGGAGCCGTGAGGACCTGCATGAGCGATGACAGCCTGGCCTT
>JAFCZJ010000060.1 GCA_019314375.1 Deltaproteobacteria bacterium
CAGTCGGGGGTCGCATCCCCGTCGCCGTCCGTATCCGCCACCCCGCAACCGCAGACGCCGGCCTCAATTTTGTTCGCGTCCTCCGGACAACCGTCCACGCAGTCGGGGGTCGTATCCCCGTCGCCGTCCGTATCCGTCACCCCGCAACCGCAGACGCCGGCCTCAATTTTGTTCGCGTCCTCCGGACAACCGTCCACGCAATCAGGGCTCGCATCCCCGTCGCCGTCCGTATCCGACACCCCGCAACCGCAAGCTCCTGGGCTCAATTTAACAGGGTCCTCGGGGCAAAGATCCAGGCAATCGGATAGGCCGTCTCCATCACGGTCCACATCCGCCTGCCCGCAGCCGCAATGGCCCGCTGAATTCTTCAGTGGATCGTCCGGACAGCCATCTATCCCATCCAACACGCCGTCTCCGTCACGATCCGCTGGACCAGGGACCGAAATTCCATCGCGACCACAGGCTGTGAGAAGAATCAGGATTCCCAGCAAATATATTTTTTGCAACATTCCCCAGGCCCCTTTCATGCAGGACTCTACAAGTTTCTAATAAACGGAAGAATCTTGCAAGGGGGGGGCAGGGGGGAGGCGGGTATCGGAACATCAAGCGCATCTTCAAGGTCAGGTACCAGACCCCGGCCAGCCAACTAAGTGCTACTGGACCAAGCTGTCTTCCGTGGCACCGGAAAGCAAAGCTGTCTTTGTGGCCGAGCATTGCAAAGCGCTCTTTCCGGCTGGGCCTTGCAGGAAGCTCCTTGGCGACCTGGAGGCCATTTCGCCCGAAGCTCGGGCCCCGATTTCAGGTGCCCCGATTTCAGGTGCCAGGTGAACAGTGAGAGAACAGTGAGAGAGCGATATGGGCTGGCCTTTGCTTCATTGTTCTGTCTTGTAGTCGAAAACCCTCAAGGTACTTGACAGAAGAATAGGGTGTAATAGAATACAAGCATGTCCGCGAACCTTGGAAAACTTGAGGCTGCTTTGCTTGCCTATGTCCAGATGCGAAATTTGCGCAAGGTGAGCACTGGGGACTTGAGGGGCCCATTGCAACTCAGCCCCAAGCAGGAAAGCAGCCTCTTCGATCGCATGAGCAGGCGAAAAATTATCGCGCAGGTTCGGCGAGGTCTCTACCTTGTGCCGTCCCAGCTTCCCCTTGGCGGTCTGTGGAGTCCAAGTGAAGCGCTGGCCATCAATACCCTGATGGATGACCAGAAGGGGCGCTATCAGTTGGGCGGCCCGAATGCTTTTCATCGTTACGGCTTCGACCAGCAGCTGCCTGTCCGCTTGTACGTGTACAACAACCGCCTTTACGGGGATCGAGTCATTGGATCCGTCGCCCTGACCCTCATCAAGGTTGCGGACGAGCGCCTGGGTGGGACGGAAAAGATGACTACGCCGGAAGGGGATGTGTTGCTCATGGCTTCACGTGCTCGAACTCTGGTCGATGCCGTGCGGGATTGGTCCAGGTTCGACAGTCTCCCTCGCGGGTTCGATTGGATTCGGGGTGAATTGGCGGCAGGGCGGGTCGAGGTCGGCGAACTGGTGGGCACCGTGCTTCAATTCGGCAACCAGGGGACGCTCAGGCGAATTGGCGCTCTTCTCGATGGTCTCGGTGTTTCCGAATTGCTTTTGAAAAAGATCGAACGGCGTTTGCGCTCCAAAAAGAGTCAGATACCCTTTGTTCCGGGCCTGGCCAGTCGAGGCAAGCTCTTGCGGCGATGGGGGGTGGTTTTCAATGAGCAAGCATGAAATCAGCTTACCGCGGCTTCACGAAGACGCAGCGTTGTTTAGAAGGGCGCTGAACTTCACCGCTGTCCAAACAGGCTTTCCGCCCATTCTCATCGAGAAAGACTACTTTTGTACCTTGGTGCTTGCTTATCTCGCGCAGAAAAACACGGGCCTTGTGTTCAAGGGAGGCACCTGCCTGGCCAAGATCCTGGTTGGTTTCTATCGCCTCAGCGAGGATCTCGATTTTGTGATTCCGGTTTCTTTTGATGCCAGTCGCAAGGAACGCAGATCGGGCATCGCGCCTGCCAAGAATGCGCTATCCAGTCTTGTGTCGGACATACCTGTATTCGAGAAGTCCGAGGGTTTGACCGGAGCGAATCGTTCGACCCAGTACGTCGGCGTCGTGAAGTATCAGTCCCAGATCACCGCCGCGACCGAACAAATCAGTTTTGAGGTGAGTCTTCGTGAGCCGCTGCTTACGCCTGCAAAGCAAGGACCGGCCAAGTCCATCATTCTCAACCCGGTCAGCAATACGCCTTTTGTCGACGAGGTGCCTTTTTCCTGCATCTCCCTGCAGGAGGCCTTTGCGGAGAAAGTCCGGGCGGCCCTGACCCGCCGCGAGGTCGCGATCCGCGATGCTTATGATCTGCTTTATGCGAAGAACAAACTCAACTTTGATTTCAATGAAAGCGCCTTTCTGGATCTGGTGATGAAGAAGCTGACGATTCCCGGCAACGGCCCGATCAATGTCAGTCCGAGGAGGCTTGAAGAACTCACCCGACAAGTCGACACCCGACTCAAGACCGTCCTTCGGCCGGAGGATTTCGCGAGCTTCGACATCCAGGCGGCCCTGAGCATCGTGGAGGAATTGGCGGCCAAACTGGTCACCAAAAACCTTGACGTGAATGACGGGGATTCTCGTGGACTGAAGTAGATTCAGGTGGACAAGGGGACCTTGTACAGGGCTCTGGACGATTCGGACCCATTCCAAGTACAGTACGTGGGAATAGCATATAATGACTTAATTGCTTGGCAGGCGATTAGCCGGAAATGGAATATATATTTGGGAAAGCGGCTTCTCCAGGAGGTCCCAATGAGTCGATTCTTCCTTCCACTTTTGATGGCTCTTGCCTCAGTTCATCTGGCTTGCCAAACCCATACGGGAGGCGGGGGAGAAAAACTGGCTCTCGATGATTTTGCAGATGGAATGAAGGGGGCCTACTGTGACCATATTGAGAAGTGCGGGCTGGAATGGTTTTGGAAGAGCGAGGAGGACATGTGTTGTGAGGATCTTTTCTGGCAATCCACCGACGCATTCGAGATTCTGGTCGAATCCGTGCAGGCCGGCCGATTGAGATACGATGGGGAGTCTGCTCATGAATGCCTGAGCAGTTTCCTTTCGGCGGAATGCTATTTCAGTGCGGATACTTATCAAAACTTGATGTGTGACCGAGCCTTCACGGGCGAGGTAGACGAGGGTGGTACTTGCTACCAGAATGTTGAGTGTGGTGAGGGCTTCCGTTGCGTCGGGTGCCCGGGGATTTGTCAGCCTTTCAAGGAGCTCGGGGAACCTTGCGACTCGCAATCGGAGTGCAACCAGGCAGTTGCTGACTGCTTGGAAGGGGGTCTCGATACGCGGGTCTGCACCGAACTGGGCGATGAGGGTGACATCTGCGATTACAGATGGGACTGCAAGGAAGGCCTGACTTGTGATCGCGACAATGAGCCCGGTATTTGTACTACACCCGCATCGGAGGGTGATACCTGCACCTCCGAGGAAGATTGCCAGGCATTCCTCTTATGCGTGAATCAATCTTGTTCGGGACCCGCGGGGCAAGGAGAACCGTGTGAGATAGATCGCCTGAAGCCCGAGGTCAGATGGAATGCGTGCGCGCCGGGCCTTTACTGTGACGCGAATTGGCTCGATGGTGAGGAGTTGGGCACCTGCCTTTCGAAGAAAGACTCGGGGCTCGAGTGCCGGTCCTTTTACGAGTGCCGGACGGGCCTGCTCTGTATTGATCTATGGCGCGATCCGGAAACCTACCAGATTGTCCCAGGGCAGTGCGGTACGCCCATCCAGGCACAAGATTTATGCACGCCGGGGACCATTGAACCGGAGTGCGACTTCACCCTTTATTGCGACGGTCAGTCCGGGACATGTAAACCACGTCCGGTCCTGGATGATTCGTGCTCCGATGAAGCCAGATGCCTGGGGTACAACCTCTACTGCGAGCGTGGGCAGTCAAGGGTATGCAAGCCGAAGAGAGACGCCGGCGAAAGCTGTAACTTAGATGATGAGTGCTTGAGCGGTGACTGCAGCAACAGCTCCTGCCGTTCGTATGACTCTTGCCGCCCATAATTTGGACTTCCAACTGGAGCTTTGCGCGTATGGTTAAGGCCGCATTCGTTTTGTTTTTTTGTTTCTTCCTGTCTCCCGCGCAAGCTGATTCACAAAAGACGGTGGGTCCGGAGGAAGCATGGCGTAAGGCTTGCTCGGAGCTTGAAGAGCTTTCTGCATATCGGCCGTTTTCCTTCAGGCCTCGGGTCATCGATGCATTGCTGTCCTGGGTGGAAGAGGGCAAGTGGGAAGAAGTCGGCGGCGGGGGCATGGGTTGTTTTGAGCCCCGCCCGGGGCTCCTCAGTCGGGTAACGAAGGACGCTGTCTGGTATGCCGGGGACGAGGTCTCACTGAAGATCCGCTGTCGATGGGTGACCGTGGAGACATCCCCTTGTATCGGGGGCGGCAAGCGGGTCTGTCGTCATTGTCGTTCCCTGCGAGTCGAAGTCCTCCAGGCGAGGCACCTCAGGCAGTTTCCGGGGGAGGTCACGATGCGACAATCCGGCAGCAAGCCCTTGGATTGTTCGGCCCCATGTCCGAAAAACAGCCTGATTGAAACCAGGGATCGGCTCAATCAGTATCTGGAAGGCAAGGAATTCTTCTCTCCGGAGGCCTCGGGCGAAGGGCCGGTCCTGTTTCGCAGTCTGAAGGCCTGCCGTCGGCATCGCTCCAAAACATCTGGATCCCCAGCAGAAACATCTGGGGATGACGGACCTGAATGACGCACCTGATGGGATGACGCACATGATGGGATGACGCACCACTTGAGAAATCTCGGGCCCCGCTTGTTGAAATTTCAGCTGGGAGAGGATATGAACCGGAGTGATATGCACAGAGTGATATGCACAGGCAAGGGTCGGTTGGCATGGGGTTCTTGTCGGTCGGGATTCGCCCGCCAGTGCTTGAAAAATGGGAGACGAGAATGCGATTGAGTCGAGTGATGCATGCGAAGGGATTCATGTTGGTGCTGATTGCTTTGATTGGTGCCGTCTGGCTTGGCGGTTGCGCCGGCGCGGGCATTTCCATCATCCGCACGGACCTCAAACCCGGGGACCTCAGCCGAGCCGATTCTCTGGTTATCAAGCCGGCCCAGGCCGATCAAACGGAATTCTTGGGTGATTTTTCAGATGACCCCCCCAGCGTGGTCGCCAACCGCGACATGCTCAAAAACAATTTTGCTCAGAATCTGCTGCCCCTTCTGCTGGGGTCGGGATTCAAGGCCGAGATGGCCGGGGCCAGCATACCGGTGGGCGCCGTCACGGTGGAGATGGTGGTCGAGAAGTTCGAAGCCGGCTCCAACGCCGCGCGCGCGATGGTGGGCATGGGGGCGGGCGCGTCCTATCTCTTGACGACCGTCAAGCTGACCAAAAATGGTCAGGTCATCGCGGACTTCACCATCGATGCAAGCTCCGGCGGCCGAGGTGGTTTCTCGAGCATCGGCAGTTTTCTTCAACAGCATATTGATGACTCATTGTGGCGCTTCGTATCCTACCTTGAGGAAAAAGCTCAGCCATAGACTGGCTACAAACATCACACTGGAATAAGAGGGGAAGACAACATGAATCGATTGGCTGCAATCTTCACAGTGCTCGCGATCGTGTTTACTTTGGTTCCATCCGAGGCGACAGCGGGGGAGGTGGTCTGCACCACCGCAACCCTGTACGCGGGGAACCCCAACTATGAGAAGCCCCAGGATTGGCCTGTACCCGGCAAACCCGCCCTGGGCGGCATTCCTTTGCCCTGGTGGGGCTTCGTTTTCCAGAAGGACAAGGTAATTGTCGCGGCGCAGCGAGAGCTGTGGACGATCGACATGTCGGCCAAGCCTCTGGTGCATAAGCGATTCATGGGCAAGAGAGAACGAGCAACCCGCTTTAACGCCGGCTCCTGCAAGAAGGCGCGCCTGGTCACCATCACCGGCATGGCCTTGATGCCGGACGGCAGCCTCGTCGTCGCCGACTCGAACGGCAATGGCCTGCTTCGCGTGATCGACCCCTTAGGCCCCAAGTGCGCCGTTAAATATTTTGTGGGCAACACCAAGGCCTTTACCGGAATCGACCTCTACAAGCCACCCAACCGCGGTGATATCGACGGCAAAGGCGGCGCGGCCCAGTTCAGGCACCCGCAGTGGCCGGTGGCCGGCGAAAAGGGTGAGGTCTATTTTGTCGATCTGATGAACAAGAAGGTCAAAAAGGCCATGCCCGACGGCACCGTCACAACCGTGGCTCGCGTGCCCACCAACGCCATCTTCGGCATGACCCGGATCGGCAAAAAGCTTTACCTGGTCGGCAACACCACCACCGAGGGCGTTGTCTGGGAAGTAAACACCGAAAACGGCGAAGTGAATGAGATCGTGAAGGAGCGGGAGGGTAAATGGGGCGGCAAGTCACGCAGCTCCACGGCTTTGTCCGCGATCACCCACATCGACAACGAGATCATCGTTGCCAACCATGGCTATCTCTTTCAGGTGTCGGTGGAGCACGGGACCATCAAGAAAATTGCCGGCAATGGCGATTGGAGAGCGCGCAGCATCCCCAAGGACTTTAATTGGTCAGCCGAGACGCCGGCTTTGGAAATGCCGCTGCCGTACCAGATGAGCACCCGAATGACGGTCAACTCGACGAACTTCCTTGGCTATCATGACGGATATATCTATTACAGCGGCGCGGCCGCGAAGCGGACACCCTTCACCGCACGTATCGCCTGCACGGTGAAGAAGTAGGCGCGTCGCGCGACCGCGACTCATTGACCAGAGGGGGGGACGCCATGTCTCTGCAAAGGATTTCTCTTAGGCTGTTGTGCGTGTTTTCTGTCTTTTTGGTTTCTGGCATGGCCTTTGTCGCCTGTTCCAGCGGTGATGATTGCACGGCGACTGAAAACACCTTCTGTACCGAATCCCACACCTATGCCGTGGACTCCTGCGGCGAGTTGACCGACCATCTGGCCTTCTGTGACTGCGGCTGCAACTTTGATCACACGGGCTGTATCGATTGCAACTGCACGGCGGACTGCGGCGAAAGGGAATGTGGCGACGACGGCTGCGGTGGCTCTTGTGGTAATTGCCAGGCAGGCCAGACCTGCAATGACGCGGGCCTTTGTGTGACGGGTTGCACGCCGGATTGCGCCAACAAGGAATGCGGCGGCGACGGCTGCGGTGGGTCCTGCGGCAATTGTGAGGCAGGCCAGACTTGTAATGACGCGGGCCTTTGTGTGACGGGCTGCACGCCGGATTGCGCCAACAAGGAATGCGGCGGCGACGGCTGTGGTGGCTCTTGTGGTACTTGCAACGCGCCCGATACATGCAATGCGGCGGGGCAGTGCGAGGGAGAGACCGAGTTGAGCCTCCTGGCCCAGGCCGTGGGGGCCTACTCACAGGTGGGCTCGACCTGCGATGGCGGCAGCATCATGAACGGCTACGGTGCGTTTTTGTGCCCAGGCGGTAAGCTCCGCGGTGCCGGGCAATTTGATAACGCGACGAATCTTTGGTGCGGTGATTTTACGGTGTCTCCAGCCGTGTACGAGGATTGCACGGACATGCTGGGCTGTTTTCCCAAGGTGAGCGCAACGGTGAAAGACACGCTGATTTTTGGAGGCCAACAAGACGTCGAGTACGGCTTTGAGTTTGATATGTATCTGACGACCGACGGGGAAGACACCTTCTTGTACAAAGGGACTCAGTGTTCAGACCAGAGCAGCGGCTTCATCGTCCTGCAGAGAATCGCCTTTGACGTGACCGAGAACTACTGTCATTCAGCCGCCTGTCCGCAGGCTGGCGGCAGCACGGGTGGTTCGGGGTCCTGTGGGACGGATTGCGACTGTGGTCACTGCTGGTACTGCGAAAACTCGACCTGCTACTACGGCGGCGAAGGTCCCTACGGGTGCTACCGCGGCTGCCCCTGGTGACGTGTTTTTTGGGTTTGATGCCCTCTGCCGCGGTGAAAAGGTTCAGCCTCCGAATTCCTTCTTTACGATGGCGAAGCATGAGTCGGCCACGTCCAAAGACTCCTGGATGTCTTTTTCCTGATGGGCGGCGCATATGAACCAGTTGTGGTGGGGGTGGAAGAAGACCCCGCGTCGGGCCGCCTCGGCCGAGAAACGCTGCATGCGCAGGAAGTTATTTTCGTTGGTGAAGGTCATGTTGGGGAGGGAAGGTGGGCCGGATAGGGTGACCTGGAGCCCGTGCTTTTCTGATAGTTCTTTCAATCCTGTTTGAAGCAGTTTGCCCATCTTCAGCATGTGCGGGATGGCCTGGGTCTTTTCCAACTCGTCCATGCAGGCGAGTGCCGCGGCCATTTCGGCCGCGCTGCCGAAGTACGAGCCGGTGAAAAACACCTGCGAGGCGGCCCGCTTCAGTTCTTCGCGGCCCACCGCGGCGGAGATCACGTGCCCGTTGGCGAGGGCCTTGCAGTAGGCGATGGCGTCCGGCTTGAAGCCGAAGTACTCGCCCGAGCCGCCCATGTGCAAGCGAAACCCCGCCCGGACGTCGTCTAAGATGAACACGATGCCATGCTGGTCGCAGAGCTCGCGCACCGTGGACATGAAGTCCGAGGTGGGCAGAATCGAGTCACCGAAGGCCGGGTGGTGATAGGGGGTCAGGATGATGGCGGCCACATCGTCCGTGTGTTGTTTGACCAGGGCACGCAGCCCCTCCGAGTCGTTCCAGGTGACCTGCAATACGTGTTCGTAGTCTTCGGGGATCAGCCCCGCGATGCCGTGGATGCACCATGCGTGGGTGCCGTGGTAGGCTCCCTTGGCTCTGATTACCTTGCGCCGCTGCGTGTGTTGTCGGGCAACCAGCACCAGGTAAGTGCATACATCGGAGCCGTTGCGGCCGAAGGTGGCCCAGTCGGCGATGGGCACCAAAGACACCAGGCGCTCCGCGAGTTCGATGCTGAGTTCGGTGGGGTGGTTGAAGACCGAGCCCCGCTCGCGTTGTTTGCGGGCGGCCTCGTCCACCCTGGCGTTATTGTAGCCCAGAATGATGGGACCGTAGGCACACATGTAGTCGATGAAGCTGTTGCCGTCCACGTCCTGGTAGCGGCAACCCTCGCCTCGAACAGCATAGTAGGGAAAGGAGCCGGGCACGGTGAGTGCAGGGCTCAGGTGTCCGGGGATGGCGCCAGGGATGACATTTGCCGCCCGCTGGAAAAGGGCCATGGATTGATCGAAGGAATGGAGTTTGTCGGTCATCGCGCGTCTCCTTCTCAGGACAGAAACAATCCCACCCGATCGAACAGGGCGTTAAACTCGTCGGCCATGAAAAGGTCACCGCTCATGCGAATGTCGGTCGCACCCACCGCCGAGAAGGCGTCCACCTCGCCCCGAATGAGCTTGGTGGTGAAGTCCAGGTCCTTTAACTCGAGCATCGCCGTGGGCTCGGCGGTCTCGCCGGCCTCGGCCGAAAGCTCGCCATGGGAGATGCGCACGAAGGCGCTTGGGCCGCCCTTGACCCTGAACTGGATGGTGCCGTCATGCAGAGCCGGCATGATGCGGGCCCGCGCGGTCGGGTCATGCTGCCCTATTTGGCAAGCCGCGGCGAGGCCGGTCAGCAGACTGAGCTCGACATGCCGGGCGAGGAAGCCCGCGTTGGCCAGGTCGTCCGGCGAGGGTTTCAGGTGCCGGGTCAGGCGCTCGGTCAGGGCCTCAAAACGTTTAACCTTGGGCAGTTGGTGTAGTCCGCCCATCGGGATGGGCATGATTTTCTCGCCGTCAAACATGCGGTTCAGCCGCCCGCAGGATGTGAACACGAGATCCAGAGCAGGGAAGCCCAAACGTCCGGGTCCGTGCTCGAAGCGGCCTTTGCGGAAGCGTATGTGGGCCACGGGCCCGCCCAGCACCACGAAGTCGAGGCTCAGTTCAAGCTCTGCGGCCAGTTCCCGGGCTTCCTCGTCCAATCGGATCAGATCGCCCAGGCGAGGCAGCACGGCGAAGAGGTGCATGTGCGCGGTGACCCGCTCGGCCACCGTGGCTCGCCCGATACCGATTTTGTCGAGCAACGATTGGATGTTCATTGGGTTCACAGCCTTTCTCTCAGCCACCCGTCGTGAGCGCCTCTATCCGTTGCATGTGCAGACCGATTTCTTTGCCGTACTCCATGGATCCTTCCATCTTGAGCTTGCCTTGCTTGACCGCGTCCACCGTGCTGACTTTCTGGGTGAGCACATCGAAGGCGCTATCAATATCCGGAAACATCATGTGCACGAAGGGCTGACGCCGGGTGTAGCTGCCTCGCCCAGCCTTGGTTTTGCCCGCCTTCATTCGCAGGTAGGCGGCCGGGCCGTCTTTCACGGTCCACTGGAAAATCCGGTCCGGGCTTTTCTTGACGATTTCTCCGAAGGCTTCGTCGCCCCCTTTGTTCAGCTGGCTCAAGGCGTTGGTGACCATGAAGATCAGCAGCTTTACCTTCAGGGCTTTTTCGGCCGGTTTGTTCGGCATGGCGTCCGGCATGAGCAGCTTGAGCTTCAGCAGGAAGGGCAAGAGTCGGACCAACAGGGGAAGCCCGAACAGCCCGGCGATGGAAGGGGCCTTAAGCGCACCGGCGAAAAAGGCGTTCAGGTCGGAGAGGCGCTTGAAGGTCAAGCGCAGGTCCGGCTTGTCGTGCATTCCCTGGGTGACTTGCAAGCCGCCGTCGGCGAATTCGACATGGGCCCCCTGGCTGCTGTCCGAGGCGGCGAATTGCACCACCCCGCGGGCCCGATACAGAAAATAGGCATACTTCGGCCGCTCGGCCAGTACCACCTTGATGAGCGGCAGGGCGGAGCGAAGGAAGATGCGTGCGCGGAGTTCCTCTTTGGGGTCGGCCATGGTTCTAGTCCTCGTCCGCCCAGTCTTCATCGGCCTCGAAGTCGGTCTTGAGCACCTCGCCGATGGCGGCCAAAATACCGTCGCCGTCTATGCCGTAGTGGTGCAAAAGATCGTCAGGGTAGCCGACGATGGCGTAGCAGTCCTGGTAGCCCAGGCGTCGGAAAGCGCAGCCCTTGCCGCTTGTGGCGATCACCTCGGCCACCGCGCTGCCCAGGCCGCCCACCACCGAATGATCCTCGACGGTGATGATGCGTCGGGTGTCCTGGATGGCCTCGATCACCGCCGCTTCGTCCAGTGGTTTGACCGTGTGCATGTCCAGCACCCGCACGCTCAGGCCCTGCTGCTTGGCGATGTCCGCGGCCTCGACCGCGTGACGCACCGGAATCCCCGTGGCGATCACCGTCAGATCCGTCCCTTCGCGGAGACAGATGGCCTTGCCGATTTTGAAGTCGAAGTCGAGATCCTTGTGCATCGGTGGCTCGAAACCTCGTCCGATGCGCATGTAGACGGGGCCATCCATCTCAAGCGCCGCCTCGATCGCCTTGGCGGTCTCGAAGGAGTCGGCGGGGGCCATCACCGTCAGGTTGGAAAACGAGCGCATGACCGCCAGGTCCTCGGTGCAGTGGTGGGTGGTGCCGGCCTGCCCGAAGGAGGTGCCCGAATGCGTGGCGATGATTTTTACATTTCGATTTTGGTAGCAGATGTCCGTGCGTACAAACTCCGCCGCCCGCAGGGACGAAAAAACGGCGAAAGTGGACACGATGGGAATGAGCCCGGCGTCGGCCATGCCGGAGGCCACGGCGAACATGTTGGCCTCGGCGATGCCGAAGTTGAAGAAACGCTCGGGGATTTTCTCTTCGAACTTACCGATTTTGGTGGAGCGCGCAAGATCCGCGGTCAGCGCCACGATGCGTTTGTCCTTCAATCCGATTTGGGTGATGACTTCACCGTAGATCTCTGCTTGGGTCATCTGATCGGCGTCATCGACGGTCCAGGTAAGCCCTTGTGCTTTGGCCATGGTATCCTCCGCTCAGTCCGGGTAACGGCGTTGGATGGAATCCAAGGCCTTCTTCTTCATTTCGTCGTCCAGACCGCCGTAGTGCCAGCCTGTCTTTGACTCCATGAAGTCCACGCCCTTGCCCTTGATCGTTTTGGCGATGATCATAACAGGCTTCTTGCGCTCCTGATGACCTGCCTCGATGGCCTCGCAGATGGCGTCGAAGTCATGTCCGTCAATGGTCAGCACCTTCCAGCCGAAGTCCTCGAATTTTTTGTCCAGCGGCTCGAGGGCCATGACTTTTTCGGTCGGACCGTCGAGCGAGAAGCCGTTGCGGTCCACGAAACAGATGAGGTTCGACACCTTGAAGTGCGCAGCGGCCATGGCCGACTCCCACACCGAGCCCTCCTGGCATTCGCCGTCGCCGATCAGGCAATAGGTGCGGTAACTCTTGCCGGTTACCCGGGCCCCCATCGCCATGCCCAAGGCGATGCCGAAGCCGTGGCCGAGGGAGCCTGTTGAGGCGTCCACCCCGGGCACCTTGAGCCGGTCGAGATGCATGCCGAAGGGTGAGCCGGTTTTGTTGAAGTCGTTAAGCAACTTGTCTTCGTAATAGCCCTTGTCGCTCAAGATGACCGCGTGTCCGATGCCGCCGTGGCCCTTGGAGAGCACGAAACGATCGCGCTCGCTCCAGTCGGGTTTTTTGGGGTCGAGGCGCAGGTATTTGTAGTACAGGGCGACCAGGATGTCGTGCTGGCTGAGGGCACCGCCGATGTGGGCCCCTCCACAGGTGTAAGTGACCTCCACCATGCGCTCCCTTAGCTGGCGCGCTTTCGCTATCAAGCGTTTCTTTTCCGCGGCTTCCAGCATGGCTCGTGGCTCCTTTCAATTGGGCGTGGTTCAGGCACCCGCTGTTCCCAGGCGCTGCGTGATGATGGATTCGATCAACTTGTGGGCGTAGTCGGTGGAAAACAGCACCTTGTCCACATCCAGGTTTTCGGGTGTGTCCGAGGGCTGGTGATAGTGGTGGGGCGCGCCGATGGTCGGGTCGACGCAAACCAGCGCGACGGCTTCCCATCCATGGAAGAGGAAGGCCTCCATGTCCGAGCCGCCCACCGGGATGGCATAGCCCGTGACCTCCTCGAAGCGTGCTTCCGAGGCCGTCGTTTCCTGGCAGACCTGCTTCAGCCAGGCCGGGATGTGTGCCCGGGTGATCTCGCCCTCCGTTTCGACGAATCGAAGATCGCCGCCGGCCAGGCCATCCAGGCCCAGCACCACCGTGCGGTGTTTGTCCCATGGACCCGCCATGTCCCGCGCCAGGGCGTCGGCACCACCCAGGCTGGCCTCTTCGCAGCCCGTGGCCACGAATACATACTCGACACGTGGGTCGCGCTGGACGAGCAGACGGCGGGCGAGCACCAGCAGGGCGGCCACGCCGCTCAGATCATCGTTGGCACCGGGCACGATGCGGTTTCGCAGCACCACATCAATAGCCGAGAGGAAGGCCACAAGCGAAGGCAGGGTTAAGATGGCCTCGACCGGCCTGAGGGGCCAGGTGAGCGGTCCCAAGAACATCCGCAGAAGGTCGATGCCGGCCAGGGCGACTTGCGAGCGCACGGCCACATTGAGGCCCCGCTTGGTGAAGTCCATACTGGGTGGCCCTTGCTCCAGGGCACGGATGACGTCCGGATTAAACAAGAGCCCCGTGTAGGCGGCGTCCACGTGAGCGGCCACCACCACACGGAGGGCCGGCTCGGAAGCGCTCGGGTCGCTGGCCGGCAGGGTGGCCAGCACGTTGCGGGATGGACGCCACGGGAAAAGCCTCCGCAGCCAGTAACCTTTGCGGGTGGCTTCGGTCCAGTAGGATGCCGCCGTCCCGGCATGCAGCAGGAAACCCAGCCAAGGCAGCAGACCGGACACGGCCGTGCCGGCGACACCTAGCCCCATGTGCAGCGCCAAGTTGGCGTAAAGGCTCTTGTTGAACTTGAAAGCGTGCTCGGTGACCGCCAGACCCAGGGCCTCGAACTCGGTACGCATGATTTCGTGGGCCCGGCGCTCGTCCTCGCTGGTGGGGGCACGTTTTGGGCATTCGGCCACGATGCGGGTGACGAGTTCGCGAATGAGCTCAAGTTCTTGTCCGCGGTCGAACTTGGCCTTTGATTTCTTTTTCGATGTTGATTTGGAGGGCATTGCGTCGCTTTCCTCACGGTTGGATGGCGGTAGGGAAATCATCCAAGACCCTGACGCATCTGTCAACGGAAATGACGCAAAGCGCAAGAGGGGACTGATTGGCCCCTGTCGTTGCACCACCTCAATTGGAAATGATAGTCTTTTACTTATTGAGCAATTGGATGCAGCAATTGGATGCCGGAGGAAAGGGCAGGGCTGTGATGAGAGATTGGAAGCCGACCACCACGCGTTTTTTGGGTCTCCAGGGCATGCTGGTTGCTCTTTGGCTTGTTTTGAGCCCAGGCACCGCCAGGGCCGACAACCTGGGGGCCATCGGCCAGGGCGCCGCGGTGCTTTTTGTGATCGGCCTCGGCCTTTTGTTGGTCATCTTCTGTATCATTCCGGCCGTCATGCTGGGGCGATGGATTGCGAAGCCTTCCAAGGTGAGCGGCTTCGTGCTGATTGGCGTGAGTTTGCTCCCTTCTGGGGGC
Organism: Deltaproteobacteria bacterium; assembly: GCA_019314375.1. Classification (GTDB taxonomy): domain Bacteria; phylum Myxococcota; class B64-G9; order B64-G9; family B64-G9; genus JAFCZJ01. Next base: position 14,521 of record JAFCZJ010000060.1, read on the forward strand.
TGGTTTTTTCTTTACGGATCGATCATGGTCTCGGAACTCAGGCATGCCAGCAGTTTTGAAAATGCGATACCGTTTCTGGCCTGGGGACTGCTCGGCGGCGGGGTTTTGTCCATCGCACCCCTGATCGTCGTGCTCCGGAGCATCAAGCTTTTGAAGATACTCCTGCGACCTGGTTCGGACGCTTAGGCGGAAGTAAATCACGCAAGTACCCGATGCGCAGTAGCTTGGACGGGGCGCGCTGAAGAAGAAGGACAGCTCGCCAAAGGTCGGCCCACGGCCTTTGCCCCAGGCCGCCTCATTGTCGATCACCGCATCACATGCATCTGGTGGCAGCTGGGTGCGACTCTTGGTCATGGCCTCCATGGGGTTTACTTTTTTCTTCGGCGCAGGGCCAGCAGCAGGAGGAACATCCCCAGCCAAATGGGACCTGATCCGCTCGTGGCCGTGCAGCCGCAGCCTTCTCCGACGATGGTGTGTTGCTCTTCTTCGCCAGCGTCTTCTGTGCCTGCGTCATCCAGGCCCGCGTCATCAGTGCCCGCGTCTTCTTCGCCAGCGTCTTCCGTGCCTGCGTCTTCGATGCCCGCGTCATCCGTGCCCGCGTCTTCGATGCCCGCGTCTTCGATGCCCGCATCATCCGTGCCTGCGTCATCCGTGCCCGCGTCTTCCATGCCTGCGTCTTCGCCGCCGTCGGCTACGCCTCCATCGGCTTCTTGTTCTGTGTGAAATAGAAAGACGCCCGCGCCTTTGCTGCCGACAAATAAGGAACCGTCGGGGCTTGATGTCATGGCCCTTAGGGTGAAGTCGGGCAGGTCGGCGCTGAGATCGTTCCAGTTTTCGCCGTCATCTTCGCTGACGGCTACCCGCTGGGCGGAAGAGTTGGAAAAGGCCGCGTAGAGGGCATGGCTTTGTGGGTCGAAGGTCAAAGCGCTCACCGTGTAAGTGATGGAATCGACCGCGGCCCAGCTGCCTCCGCCGTCTTCGGTCTTGATGAGGCCGGAGGGGTTGACGGCCAGGTAGGCCGTTTGGCCGTCCGTGGGATGGAATATCAGACCTGAGCGCAAGGCGTTGTTGGAGACGGAGGTGGGCACGGGTTCAAAGCTTCCGCCCCCGTCGATGGTTTTGTACAGGCCGCCGTTGGGCCAGCCGCCCGCGGCGGTGGCGAAGAGGACGTCCGGATCTTCCGGGTCCACGGCCATTCCGATGACGCAGATTTCGTCGCCCACCCAGGCCGTCATCGCCCAATTTTGCCCGCCGTCGTCACTGCGGGCGATGGGCTGGCCGCAGCCACCGGCGTAAACGCGGAGGGGTTGAGAAGGCGCCACCGCCACCTCATGGACATTGTGTCCCGGGCTTATCGATGACCAGTTTTCACCGTCGTCGGTGGATTTGAAAAGCTCGCTGTCGGAGACGGCATAGAGGGCCTCGGGGGAGGCCCCGTCGGAGATCAAGACGTCCACCCGATGACCCAAGGGCATCTTGAGCCAGCTCTGCCCCCCGTCCAGGCTCCGGAAGGCACCGCCCACCGAGGCACCCACAAAAAGGCCTGCGTCGCTGGAGGTCAGGCTTGCCACCTCCATGGTCAGCAACCCGGCATTGCTGGCCTCCCAGGAGGTGGCCCCGTCTTCCGAGATATAGACGCCTTCACCATAGGTCCCAATGAGCAGACGCGCGGAATCCGACGGCGCCACACAGAGGCTCTCGATGCGGCCGGAGAGTGCCGCGCCCAGGCCGGTTGAGGAATCCATCCAATCGGTGCCGCCGTTGGTGGTTTTGTAGATCTTGTTGTAGTGGTTTTCGTCCCCGTCCAGGAAATAGGACAGTCCGGCGTAGAGGGCTCCGGCGGACAAGGTCATGTTTTCGATCGTGTAGTCGACCGTCGGCGCTGGAATGTCGCTTTTCAACCAGGACCCGGCTGAATCTTCTGACTTGTAGAGGCCCTGAGAGGTGCCTGCCCAGACGGTGGTGGGGTCGGAGGAATCAATGAAGATGTCGCGGATCAGGCTGGGCGGCAGACCGCTGCCGGCTTCGTCCCAGTTGACGCCGCTGTCTGTGCTCTTAAATAGACCGCCCCCGCAGCAGCCCGTGCCAGCATAAAGCAGGTTGGGGCTATCCGGGTCGACGGCGAAAGCGTCCACCCCGGCCGTGGTATCACCCACGCAATGTTCCGTCCAGTCGGCCCCGGCGTTCGTGCTTTTGATGACGACCGCGCCCGCGCCTTCGGCGCAATAAACGTTGCTCAGGCCGTAGAGCGTGTCGGGATCCGAGGGATCGACGATCAGAGCGTCCAGCATGGTGCTGCTCAAGCCCGTGGGTATCTCGTCCCAGTTCATGCCCCCGTCGTCGCTGGAAAACAGCCCGAGGTTGCAGCAGAGATAAATCCGGGAGCCCGACTGGGTGAAGTGCTTGAAGTAAATGGCGTCGGGCGCGGGCATGGACGCCCAGCTTTGGCCTCCGTTCGTGCTTTTGAATAGGCCACCGAAGTCCGCGCCCACGTAAATGATGTCGGGGTCGGTCGCGTCATACATGCAGGCCGTGAACCGGCCGCCTTCGGGGCCGATGGCCTCCCAGCTTTGGGCTTGAAGCGCGGAGCAAAAAAAGAAGAGGCTGAAACCGAAGGCCAAAGAGAGGACTGACAGGGTGAAATTTTTCATGGCCGCATGCTAGTCGCAAAACGAGGCTTTGTCTAAGGCAACAATAGCTGAGGATGGGGGATGGGGGACGTTGGCACCTTAAGAACATTAATTGACGTATTCTGGGCTGTTTCGTTTAGGGACAGGTTTTGATGTTGCCGCTTGTTCGAAGACGGACCCAGCCGTCGACGCTTGCGTGATCCACGCACCAGTCGGGGACGTAGTCTACGCCCTGGAAGTAGGTGAAGGTTGCGATGTCGTTGCCGCTGTAGCCGCAGTGGATTTCGTTGTCTCGGAAAATATTTTGCCATGAGGGGCATTCCCCGGTCGGCTTTGTGCAGTTGGGGTTTGCGTCCATGTCGCACCACCAGTCCGAGATGAAGGCCACGGCGCCGGTTCTTTCGAAGACGTTGTCGATGACCTGATTGGCGTTGCTGCCGTCCCGGACACGGATCGGATCGCCCGAGATGTCGACGAAGCGGTTGGCGCTGATGTCGTTGTTGCTGCTGCCATGTGCAAGATAGACAGCGTGCATGAGGCCCGCGGAAGCCGGTGCGTTTTCTACGTTGACGAAGTGGTTGTTTCTGATTTCGTTGCCCTGGGAGTTGACGAGATCGAGGCCGCCGTAGCCCGGATCTCCGGTGTTGGCGAGATTGCCGATTTGGGTCAGCAAGCAGCCGTAAATACGGTTGCCGCCGTTCCAGCCTTGCGCAAAGTCATTGCGGTTGCCGCGAAAAAGCAGCCCATAAGTTCGATAGCCCTGGATTTGCAAGTAGATGAATTGGAGGTTTGTCGCTTGACCGTCAGCGACGTTGAGCGAGAGCAGGACCCCTGCGCCTTGTCCGTCGAACACGGGTCGACCCGCGATCGAGCCGATGCCGCCGCCCTGGTAGTCGATGGGCAAAAAAGAGGTGTCGTGGGCGGGATGGTAGTAGGTCCAGGTCACGGACTGGCCCAGGTAGGTTCCTTGCGCGATGCGAATCTCGACATCCCGGTCTGGACTTGCCGCTTCGATGATGGCTTGCGCGCGATTCAATGTGAGCACGGACAAGGCGGGCTCGCTGCCGTCCTGGGCATCGTCGCCCTCGGGGTCGACGAAGACCTGAAATGGGCCGACAGGGCCCGTGTCGCCGTCGTCGTCGGAAGCCCCATCGGTCCCGGCGTCTTCCGGCGTATCGTCATCGCCCGCCGATCCATCGTCCCCGGCGTCTTGCTGCACATCGTCATCGCCCGCCGATCCATCGTCCCCGGCGTCTTGCTGCACATCGTCATCGCCCGCCGATCCATCGTCCCCGGCGTCTTGCTGCACATCGTCATCGCCTACCGATCCATCGGTCCCGGCGTCTTGCTGCACATCGTCGTCGCCCGCCGAACCATCGTCCCCGGCGTCTTGCGGCACATCGTCATCGCCCGCCGAAGAACCGTCGCTTCCCGCATCGTCCGGGAAATCACTGGTTGGTGAAGACGAGCCGCAGGCCGTCATCAGGCCCAAAATTGCAACGATCGTCGCGATCCAAAATCCAAAACGCCAGGTTTGTTTCGTTTTCATTCCGGCACCTCATGAAACAGAAGCATAGATGGTCATGATACTGGGCTTTAAGTCGGGAATCAAAGCTGCTTTGCTGGGTTCTGGAATGTGCTAGGCTGAACCACCGATTTTGGGAGGACTTGAGATGACCGATGGCAAAGACCTGCTGGAAGGCTTGAAGCCGGAACAAAAGCAAAGACTCTTGGGGGCTTTGGCTTCGTTGTCCTGGAGTGACGGCAAGGTGGTCGAGAGCGAGATGCAGTTGTTTTTGGATTTGGCCTCTTGGATGGGTGTCGAAGAACACGCGGCCAGGTCGGTTCTTGATGAGCCGGACAATCCCGAGCGCCTGCGCCTGGATGGCTTGCCCAAGAAAGTCAGGGCCGTGGTCTTTGTGACTGGCGCGATGATGGTTTTGGTGGATCAAAAGTTTACGCCTCAAGAGCGCGAGGATTTGGCGGTGCTGGCTTCGTTTTTGGATATTGCGCCCGAAAGCGCTCGTGAGACGGTTCATGAACTAAAAAAGCGATCGAAGTTGCGTGAGCAAATCAGGGAGGCCATGAGTCAAGCGCATCCGATAGCCGAAAAAGACTCTCCCGAAGCCAGCAAATACAGAAATCTGGTGGGCGTCTTGAGCATCTTCTTCGGGGTCGGCGTGGGCGCTTTCACAGCCCCCACCATCATCCCGGGCGTGATCGCGGGCATGTTCGCGGGCGCATTGGGTGGCGGCATTCTGGGCAAGGTGGTGGCCGGCGCGGAAAAATTCAGGCCGCAGGATTACGATTTCGAGGATTTGTAAAGTCGGAGGCTTTTTCTGATGGATTCGACGATTTCGAAAGTAATCATGGTGCTGATCTCGGGCTTCATGATCTTCGTCGGCGTTCGGGCTTTGGTGACCGGAGAGATGATCACCACCAGGGCCGGTCTTACTGAAGGCAAGATGGCCTATATCTTTGGCGGGCTGCTCGTGACCGGCGGGCTGCTGATGATCGTCAAGGTGCTGAAGATACCCTGTCCCTTTGTTCACGATCCCGATGGGCTTTCCATTCAGCAAATGGGGATGATCGCCGTGGTGGGTGCGCTCTTGGGTTACGGTATCTTCATGGCCCGTGAGGGATGCCAGCCCGCAATGGGGCAGCAGGTTGATTTTTCGCTTCGATCCTTGGACGGCGAAAAAGTGAAGCTTTCGGATTATGCAGGCAAGGTGGTTTTTACTAAGTTTTTCTCGCCCATCCCGCCGCCGAAATGCCCGAATTTCAAAAGGGCCAAGGCCATGGAGGCGGCATTGACGTCGACCTTCGCGGAGAACGACGACGTCGTCTTTTTGGCCGTGAGCACCTCATCAAACGCCAGGTCGGTGAAGGCCTTCGTGGACAAGTGGGGCTGGGAAGAACAGGGCTGGACGATCTTGTTGGATCGGGGCGACGCCGTCTATTCGAGATTTTACGACGATGGAGACGGCATCCACACTTACCCTGCCTACCTGATATTCGACCGCCAAAGCCGCATCATCCACTCAACAGCGGAGGGCGGCGCACATCAAGGGGAGGGGAAATACCAAGAGTTGCTGGAGAGCCTGGCCAACAGCAGCTATTGATTATCCAGTGCGGGGCCTTTTTGAAAAGGCTCCAGTCGACTGGAAGAAACAGGACAAGGAGAAATAGTAAATGAAACGGACTTTGTTATCAGGTGTTGCCTTGTTTTTTCTGCTGGCCGGCTGCAACGGCGGCGCGGATGCTGATGCCGAATATTTCATCCGGGCCTCGGTGACCATGACCGATGGCAGCAGCTTTGAGTTCCATGAGGCCTGCATCGTCAGCCAGGTCACGATCAGCGACGAATCCTATTGGGGCATGGAGGCCAAGGACCCGACGGTGCCATTCGGCCTGGTGTTCTCCTGGAAGGAAGACTACATCACGGGACCGGGCAGCCATGATGTCAGCGAGGGCTTGATGGACATGTCCACCATGGTGGTCCGCGAACACCCGACTGATCCCAGCAAGATCCGCATGTCCGGCGTCAGTGAAGGAACCATCGTCTTCGAGCAAATCGGATACGACACAGGGGACCTGATCGAAGGAACCTTCGACGACATCCGTCTGGATCGGGACGAAACCGACGACACTGTACACATCCAGGTCGTGGACGGCAGCTTCCACTGCCGAATTGGGAACTGAAAGGACAGGTGCGGAAACCAAGATGAGCGAGAAGAAAAAGGGCAATTATTTTGGTACGGAGATTGATCGCAAGTGGTGGAAGCGATTTCGGAAGGATGGCCTTTTTGCTCGCGGCAACGGTGATTTTTGGATGGACGAAGAGGGCATCCGCTTTCATCGGAAGATGACCAAGACGCCCTTTCTTCTCACCTGGGCGGAGTTGTCCGGGGCCGAATTGGGTCGGTGGCATGCGGGACGCTGGGGCGGGCGTCGACCGCTTCTCAAGCTGGACTTTGAGCGGGACGGCAAAATACTTTGTGCGGGTTTTTATCTGGCAGCCGACTGGGTGCAAATGGAAAGCCTGGCCAAGGATCTGGACGCCAAGATAAGGAAAAGCTGAGCCTGGTTCCGCTACCTGACTCAAGCTACCTCGTCACAAAGTTCTTGAGGATAGTCGTCCGCCGTCCAGAACCCACCCCCGGTCCTTGTGGCGATCTTCCTGAAGGCCAGGACTGTGGCTTGGTCCTCCGGCTCTTCCAATTCGAAACCGCAATGAGCGCAGATGCTGACGCCTGGCTCGGTCTGCAAAAGGGCGCCGCAAGAAGTGCAGTGTTCCGCGAGGTTCATCATGTCGAGGATGGATTGTTTGTACATGGGTTAGTCTCCTTTTGTCTCGGTTACTAAACTTAGACTAGATCCCGGGTCTGACATTTTCGGTTGGCAGCTGACTTTTCATTCACTTCGAGCTGTGTCAAACTCGCTGGTCATGAGCATGGACCTCGCCCAATCCTTGGCGGCCTTCCCTCCCTTTGTGGCCGACTTGCTTGACCGTGCAATCAGGGAGTTGCAGGTTGAGAAGGTGTGGCTCTTCGGGTCGCGGGCCCGGGGCGACGCTCTGCCTCGATCCGACTTTGATTTGGCCTTTGTCGTCCCTCCGGATCGACGCGACGCGTGGCCGCCATTCTGCGCCGGGGTCGAAGAGGATGCTCGAACGCTCCACCAGATCGACTTGCTTCGCTGGGACAGTGCGCCTGAAGAGATGAGGCAACGGATCTTGGCCGAGGGGGTATTGCTTTATGAGCGGACATGACAAGGTTCAGGATAGTTTGACCAACCTCGAACTCGCGCTGCGAAGCCTTGAGCGCTTTCTAGACGAACCGGTCGTATCTGATCGTGATCGCGCGGGCGTATTGCAGGCATTCGAGTACACCTTCGAGCTGTCCTGGAAAGCTGCGCAGAAGATAGCCGCGGATCAGGGTCTAAGCGCCCAGAGCCCACGCCAGGCCCTCAAGGCGGCCTTCCAACTTGGATTGATTCCCCTGGATGAGGAAGAGACCTGGCTCAGCATGCTCGATGACCGCAACCGGACGGTCCACACCTACCGCGCGGAGCTTGCGAAGGAGATATTTGTACGTGTCAGGGATCGCTACCGTGAAGCGCTGGTGGGATTGCTTGGCCGTGCACGTTTGATGCCCTGACGCCCGTTTTCAAGATGGCCCCCCACGACCCCAATACGGAGAAAATCAAATGGCGACGTTCACAAAATCACTTACCGCAGTTTCGATTTTCCTGATTCTCATGTCGTGGTCTGTTTCCGCATCCGCTCAGAATCTGAAATCGGGTGCCGGTGAGGGCACGGGTCTGAATCTCAATTTTGACGGCGACAAGGTTGGAGGCCTTGCCAAGGGCCTGCTTGCGGCGGAGACCGCGGGGGCAAAGAAACCGGCTGCCTGGCAGGTGGTCGCTGATTCCAAATCCCCCAGCAAGCCAAACGTCTTTGGTATTACCAAGAACGAGAACTTCGGGCATACCTTCAACCTGGCTGTCGCGACCGGCTCGAACCTGAAGGATTTGGAGCTGTCCGTGAAGGTAAAAGCCGTCGCGGGCAAGGAGGACCAGGGCGGGGGTCCCATCTGGAGAGCTCAAGACGAGAACAATTACTACATCGCCCGGTGGAACCCCCTGGAAGACAACTTCAGGGTCTACGTCGTCATCGAAGGACGCCGCAAGCAACTCAAGTCCGCCAAGATCAAACTGGATGCGAAAAAATGGCATGCCATCAGGGTCGTCATGCAGGGTGAAAAAATCGAATGTTCCCTGAATGGCAGGGTGCTGCTGATGGTAAGCGACAAAACCTTCAAGAACTCGGGCATGGTCGGTCTGTGGGTCAAGGCGGACGGGCTGACACTCTTTGATGATCTTGTTGCCGCACCTGCCAAGTAGGTCAACAAAGTGAAAGGTCTCGTCTGGTGGATGCTTGCTTTGTTGCCGGTCGCGGTGCTGTCCGCCTGCGGTTCGAGCGCTTCATCCGAGCGCATGGAGGTCGGCGTGATGACCTTCAACGTGCTCTGCTCTTTTTGCAATAACGAATACGAGCCCTGGGAAGACCGGCTTGCTTACTTTGAAGACATCATGGAACGCCATGATCCGGATCTGATCGGCCTGCAGGAACTGACCTGGACCTCCGAAGTCGAGCAGTTTTTGGCCTTCAGGGATGGATTCGAGGCGGTCTACTTTGAAGACACGAACCCGGGCCCGCTCGGCATGAGCGAGTACCCCGACGCCACGATTCTTTATCGAAGCGCCCGCTTTGAACTTTTGGAAAACGGCTTCTACTGGCTCAGCCCCACGCCGGAGGAAGCCTGGTCTTCGGGTTTTGCCGAGGGCATACAATTTCCGCGTCTGGTCAACTGGGCACGTTTCTTGGAAAAGACCACCGAGCGAGAGCTTGTGTTCCTCACGACTCATTTCGACAACAACTCGCCCAGCCAGGATCGAGCGGCCCCATTGCTGCTTGAACGCACGGCCCCCTGGGCCGAAGAAATCCCAGTGATCGTCACCGGCGACTTCAATTCACAACCGGCGGATCCTGCCTACCGTGACTTGACGGAAGGAGTCGACGGAGCGGGTCTTTCCCTGATCAACGTCTTCGATAACGCCGCATCCTGGAAGGTGGACACAAACCAGGAACCAGCCCCAAACTACGACCTCGACATGCGCATCGATCACATCTTCATGGCCGAAGGCACAGCCTTCGAATGTTCGACCTGGGCCGCGGATCTCTACGTCTACGGCCTGGACGACAAATACCCATCGGATCACTGGCCCATCGTGGCAAGGCTCGCGTTCTAAGGGTGAGAAGCCAAGTTTTCGGCCGCCATCCAGTCCGCGCCAATTGTACAGTAGGGGGAATTGGGCCCGAGAGCGCTTACTAACGCATCCCCTTTTCGACGGAACTCAAGTCAGCTTCGAGAATGAGGACATTGGAGTCGATCTCCTTCTGAGTGGCGGATTCGTGCTCTGCCGAACAGTGCTTCTCAAACTTCTCCCGAGCTTCTCCAGCCTTGTCCATGTCTCCCATCTTCTTGTGAATATCGGCGATGTAGCTATATGCATAGCCATATCCCTCCTCAGAAACGGACAACAGCTGTTCAATGAGCTGCAAGGTTTCAGACCATACACGCGTAGTCTCGTTCGTTCGCGGTTTTGACCTGAAATCCTCCTCATCATAGTAGCTTGCGTGTAACAACATCTTGAAGATGATCTCGTTCTTGTACCCCTCGTCATCACACAGCTCTCTCGCTCGCTGCAAGTAGTCAAATCCTGGCACCGATTTCTTGAACGTAGCTTCATTTGGTGACAATGAAATTCCGGCCAGATAGTAGAACCTATAATCAGTCGTCCCTTCTTCTATCAGCGAGGTGAAGAGCTTAGCGGCCTTGCCCTGTTCGAAATCCGAGAGCAAGGCGAATCCATAGATGAACTTCAAGTAGGGGAGCGTGTGCTTGTCGCAGAGCTTTTTCAATATCTTGTGGGCAAGCTTGAATTCGAAACGGAACTTGATCTGGACCAGTGCCAACAGGAATAAGACGTAATCGTCGTCTTTCTGTTGGCGAGCCAGCTTCTTGAGAAGGGCATCGGCCTCCTCTTCAGCCTGAAACCGCTCAGAGGCACGGGGGGCAATGTCTGGCTGCTCATGGCTGAGAAGTAGTTTGCTTAGGTCAGTTCTTAAGTCCTCTGACAGGTTCAGGACATCTTCGTACCACATAGTCATCTCCAAGGAAGGGGGGCATGGGCTTTGGGGAAGGTTGGCACCTTAAGAGCATAAATTCAACAATGAGGCTGACACGATGGAGCAAATGATGGACGCAACTTTGCGCCTTGATGCTCGATTGAAATCCGAACTCAAAGAACCTGCCTCATAAGAGGAGATACCCCCGAGCCCGAGCAGATCCCCTTATGCCGAAAGTTGAAAGAAATTGTGCTCCGGGATTTTGCTGATGGATTCAGCGCCTGTTCTTAGTGCGGTTTCTATGGCACCTGAGGGAGGACACAGAGGGATTCGGCGCTGAGGACGATTCGTCCTTTACTCAAGAGTTGGCCGAAGACACCACGGCCCCTGACTGCAATGGCGATGAACTTGGGTTTGCGTCGGCAGATGCTCTTGAGTGGGAACTCCTTTGAGAATCGGTTCCCACCTTCACGGGCCTTGATGCTGAGAGCAGGGCGCTGGGCGGTTTCGGCCTTGTCCCAGGTACGTCCTGTGTACAGGTGGATCTGTAGCTGGCAGCCATTGTGTCCACAGTCTACTCCATTGTCGATCCCACTCTTACGGCCCTGGGATGAGCTGCGCTTGAACTTGAATTCGAGGTTGCCGCCATCCTGCGCTCGACTGAGGACCAACTGGATGCCATGGCTCTCGGACACACCGACAACCATTCCGCTCTCGGGCGGGATGGCCGCCTCGGGTACGATCGCGATGTTTGGTTTCGGGTCGGAGTCTGTGTACTTCGTTTCTTTCTCGCTGGTTGACGTGACTGTGCCGGATCCCAATGTTAATTCCTTTTCTTGCTTTCGCTCACATCGGATCTCGACTGGCTCCGAACTGATGGAGGTAACGGCCATCTTGGAGGCTTCCGCGATCAGCTTGATCCGCACGTCCCGCAGGGAAGAATCCGGGCAGAGTGGCCTTCCGAAACTAACTTTTCTCTGGTATGAACCGACCTTGCCAACCTTCATAACTTCGAGCTGGCTACTTCTCCATGGATCTACGATGAGATGGATAATGGGAGCATGGATGTACCAACCCCCAAACTCCTCCTCTCTTTGTTCCCACCGGATTACCTGGGATAGCTTCAAATCCAGTTGATTTCGCTCCATACATGCGAACAGTTCGGCCGGAATCTCATACTCGAACTCGAGCCTGTTGTCGACTTGCCGAAGGTCCAGCAGCGATGACGGCAACATATGCCTGCATGGTGCCCAGCGGGCCGTAGCGATCATAAGATTCTTATTCTCCTTCCTCGTCCGGCTAGTGGATGACGGACCGCGGCTGTCACCCATTACCTCTTCCTTGTCCATGTAGAACATAGATAAGTTCAACTCTTTGTCATCTTTGTCAAAACGTCTGAATGTAGTCCATGCACTCACTATCATGATGACCAACACAATAACTATTATGAACAATATGATTCTATTCTCCCGCGATCGGAACCTTCCATCCATGGAAGATCCTCTCCATAGATATTGGTACCAGAATATCGGCATTGTGATTACGCTACCAAACAGTATCAAAATAACCCAGATTGTTCTCCTTCGAGAGTCGACACTGTCAGTTTTGCATATGAAGTATATGTAATACACTAGTAGAATTAT
>JAFCZJ010000170.1 GCA_019314375.1 Deltaproteobacteria bacterium
CCGTGGCGTATCCCTTGCGCGTATTCGCCCTCGGCGGTTTTTTTGCCTTTGTCGTAGAAGGTCCATCTGCCATGGCGTTTGCCCTCGGCGTAGGGACCTGTTTCTTTTGGGATGCCTTTGACGTGAGAGAAACGCCAAGGACCCTGTCGCAGGCCATGGCGATAGCTGCCTTGATCTTTGATCTGACCGTCTCCCCAGAGGGCGCGGAAGGGTCCATGCCATTCTCCCTGCTCGTCCTTGCAGCCTTCTTGGCATCCATGCCAGATGAGTTTTCGATCCGCCAGGCTGCCCCGCGGACAGCCCAGATCCTGGGTCAGGGCTGCGCGTTGACTTTCGTCCAGCTCCTCGCAGGCGGCGAGAAACACCAACAGACAAAGAGGCATGAGGAATTTCTTCATGGCTGCAGCATAACCGCCGGATGGGTTTTGTGCTAGGCTGCCTGGTTCATGTTCCAGTTACGCACAGTGTTTTGTTTTCTTTTGATTTTGTTTTTATGGCCGATTCCGTCTCTTTTTGCGGCTCCGACCAAGCCCGTAGACCCTTTCGCCTCCATTTGGAAACATCCTGAGGCCGAGCTGGCCGCCAAGGATTTCGCACGGGGTCGTTTCAAGGCCGCGGCCAAGCGGGCCGATGACTGCCTTCGGGAAGAACCCCTGGGCGAGCAAGAGAAGGTGGCCCTGGGCTTCCTTCGGGGTTTGAGCCGTCTGAAGCTGGGTTTGGAGCCGGATCCGGCTGATTTTATGCGGGCGATGAACGCCGTCGACCCGCCGGGCATTGGCGATCACGCGGCCTGGCATTTTGGCGAGCACTTGTGGAAGCGTGGCCGGGGCACCTCGGAGGCCAAGGCCTTCGAGCTCGCCGAGCCTTATCTCAAGCGTGTGTCTTTGGCGGGTCGTTATGGCCTGGACGCGCATTTGTTGTTGGTGCGTGGGGCCGCGGCCGCGGGTCGGGCTCGCTGGGCTTGTCGATGGGCCCAGGGTTTGGTCGATCAGCGTTTTCGTCGGGTGGGCGAGTCGCGGGCGATTTTGGCCCTGGCGCGGGCCAAGGAGCGATTGGCCTGGAGCCTTTTCCGCAAGGCGACTCGGGAACTCAAGGGAGAAGCCCAGCGCAAGGCCAAGCGAGAGACCCGGCGGGAGGCCAGGCAGATCCTGGTCGAAGCAACGGGCCTGTACAGCCGTGTGGCCACCCTGTGGCCGGATGCATGGGCGGGATCGGTGGCGGCGGAAAACCTGAAGCGCTTGCGGAAAGCGGGATACAAGCCCAAGCGTGACCGGGCCTGGTTACTCAAGCGGGCTCGCGCCCTGGTGGAGCGACCCTATGGCCGACGGGACCGGACTTTCTTGTGGCGCTTGCGCGGCTTGTTGCCTGCCGACCTCAAGGACCCGGCCGGAGCCGAAGCCGATTTGCTTTTGGCTGAGCTTTGGATTCGCTACCGTAAATTTAATCAGGCCTATCGAAAACTGGTCAGGGTGCGGGACAAGGCAGGTACGCCGAATTTCAAAGCCCGGGCCGGTTTGTTGCTCGCGCGTCTGGTGGCGCGGCGCAGGCCAAGGGCGGCCATTGCTGAATACTTGAAGGTGGCCAAGCACTGGCCCAAAAGCAGCTCCGCGGCCCCCGCTTTGTTCCGGGCCGCCGAGCTGGAGCGCCGGTACAACCGCGCCCCGAAGGCGGCCAAGCTGTTCGAGCGTTGCATCGACGAGCATGCGGGAGATCCGGCCGCCGCGGGTTGCCGCTGGGGCCTGGCCTGGATGGCCTTTCGCGAGGGAAAAGACGACCTGGCCCTGAAGCACTTGGAGCCGCTTTGCGAGTTGGGCGAGTGGCTCGATGACGACGATTTGATGATCGAGGAAGAAGAAGAGGGGGGGGATGGTGAGTCAGGGGATGATGAATCAGAGGATACCGCGGCGGAAAGCCAAGACGATGAGTCAGCGGAGGTCGTTGAAGAGGGTCAGGAATCGGATGAACTGAAGCTCTTCGATTTGGGCAGCCGGAGGCTTCGGGAGCGAGCTCTATATTGGCGTGGTCGTCTCTTGGAGCGTCAGAACCGCATCAAGGTTGCGGCGGCGGGCTACCTGCGCTTGATGCAGGAGAGACCCTTTTCTTACTACGCCTTGTTGGCCTGGGAACGCTTGGCGGCGATGAAGCGGGATGATGGCTGGCTGGCCAAAGCCCTTCAGGCCGCGGAGGCCGGTCCGCCCGAGGCCCAAACCCTGCATCCTGAAATTGGCGCGGCGTATACCTATTACCGGATGGGGCTCAGGGGTCTGGCTCGGCAGTCTTTGCGCGCCATGCGGCTGGTGGATTTGGAGCATGGGGTGGATCGGCGCCTGGCGGCCCAGCTCTGGGAGCGTTTCGGGGACCACAGACGCTCGCATCGCTTGGCCCCGGTGCCCCGATCGGGGGGATTGCCTGATTTTCCAGAGGCCGGTTGGCGGACCGATGCGCGTCTGGCTTATCCGAAGGCCTTTTCCGATGTGGTCGAGAGTGATGCGCGAGATGCGCGTATCAGTCCGGCCATGCTTTACGCCTTGATGCGGGTCGAGAGCGGGTTCTGGGCTCGGGCTCGCTCTCCGGCCGGCGCGCGCGGACTGACCCAGGTCATCACGCGTACGGGTTATGCGGTGGCACGCAAGCTGAAGCTGCGGGGTTTTCGTCATTGGCGCCTCTATGAACCTCGTATTGCGGTGCAAGTGGGCTCGGCTTACCTGGGCGATCTATTGGATCGATTTGGTCATCCAGCCCTTGCCTTCGCTGCATACAACGCGGGCGAGACTGCCGTGGGCCGCTGGATTCGACGCCGAGGAGAGCTGCCCCTGGATGCCTTCATCGAGGAGATCCCCTTTTCCGAAACAGCTCGTTACACGCGTCGCATCCTTGCCTATTATGCGGTGTACAGAGTTCTATACGAAGGGGAGGCCTCGCGACCTTTGGAGCTGAGCTTCACCCAGGCTGCGGAATCCAAGCCCAGGATTCGGCCTAAGCCATTGACAAAAAAGAAAAAAATAAAAACAAAAAAATGAGGCTTGACAGGTGTAAGGTGGTGTGGTCTCTAGCGGACACATTGTCGTACATGTGGTCTTTTTTATTACTCCGGGGCACATAACGTGGAGCCTGGATTGACTAGACGTTCTTGATGAGACGTGATTTTGACATTTGAGTTAAGAATGAAAATACACGGTCAAGGATTAGAACGTCTTGTGCCGCAACCCACAGGGTTGCGGTGCAGAGGTTGTTAAGATGAAGCAGAACGTTTTGTGTGGAATTCTTGTGTTGTCCATGTTGGCAGGCGCTTGTGGCGGATCGGATCCAACCGGTACCAACGACAGTCAGGTAGAGAGCAATTACACTCAGGCCACCGATCAGGATTTTGACGGCATCACCCCGCTTCGCGTGACCACCGAAGGACTGGGCCTGGCTTTGAGCCCGGTGCTCATGGGCGTCGAGGCTGGCGAATCGGATTGGCGCATGGAGTTCGAATCCAATCGACCTTTAGACGGCCTGGTTGCCTATGACGTGGATGGATATCCCTTGCGCGTGGAATTGTCGGATGATTACCACGGCAAGCTTTGGCTGGATAGGCAGCAGCTGGCCGGCGTCCTGGCGCGTGAAACTCTGTATCTGGAGATTTTGGCTCGTGGCGGCGAACGCCTGGTCTACTCGGCCGTGGTTCACCTCCGGCCACGCGTGCTGGACCCCGCGGGCAGCCTGTTGATTTGGGTCGACGACGACATGTCTTCGGCTTTGGTGGGCAAGGAAGTGCGTTTCTCCGGCTTCGCCACCACCGCCTCTCGTATCAATAGCCTGAATGTAGTCACCGACAACGATGCGGATCCTTTGACCCGCAGCTTGAGTCGGACCCGTTGGGGCTTCACCTGGTCGACCATGGATATGCTGCGAGCCATGGAAGCAGAAGGTCGCCAGGTGCATCTTTTGGGGCGTGACGACGAGGGTGGAGAACACCGGGTGGAAGCCGGACTGCAAGTCGTTGTCGAGGGACTGGGCTTGACCACCGGACATGCAATGTTGGAGTGGCCCGCGGACGATTGTCAGGTGGATGTTCAGCGCTGCCTCAACACCCTGCTCCGGCGGGACCTGCAGGATACCTCCGCTTGCGGCAACGCCGCCGCTGTGCTGGCCTGTGGCCGGCTGCCCCGCTGAAGCGTTTTTTCCCACCCCGCTGGACCTCTGCCCCACTATCATGCTTAAAAAGAAGTAATGAATTCGATCTTGCTCGAAGCGGAAGAACTCGATGATGCTGGGCGCGCCAGCCTGAGAGACCATCGAGCCCAGCACATCCGTGAGGTGTTGCGGGTTGGTTCTGGTCGACAACTGCGCGTGGGCGTGATCGATGGCCCCATGGGCATCGGTGTGGTTGAGTCCATGGATACGGAATGCGTGGTCTTGCGATGCGAGCTCGAGGACAAGACGCCGCCAAGACCACGGGTGGACTTGCTGCTGGCCTTGCCCAGACCCAAGGTGCTCAAGCGCATGTGGGCTCCTTTGGCCAGCATCGGCGTGGGACGCATCCTCTTGACCAACGCCTGGAAAGTGGAGCGCAACTACTTCGACACCCATGTGCTGCGCTCCGAATTTTATCGGGCGGCCTTGATCGAGGGACTGGAGCAAGCCCGTGACACCCGCTTGCCCATCGTCAGCATCCACAAGCAACTCAAGGTCCTGTTGGAAGACGAATTGGATTTTTTGGTGGGTGATGTGAAGCGCCTTGTGGCCGACCCGGCGGCTTCGGATCGGGTTCGTGACGTCGTGGAAGTCGGCTGCGAAAAACGAGCGCTGGTGGCCATCGGGCCGGAGGGGGGATGGATCGATGACGAGCTTCAATTGCTTTCCAGGCATGGCTTTGCGCGGGTGGGGCTGGGGCCTCGCATCTTGCGTACGGAAGCGGCTACCATCACCACCTTGGGGCTCCTCCATGACCGCCTGTGGATATGATTTGCGCTGGTGATGAAGATGTTGCGTTGGGTCGCATTTATTTTCCTGTCCTGGATCGTGGCCGTCCCTGGCGGGGTAGAGGCCGTTGAATCCGAACAAGTCGTCTTGGTTTATAAGCTGCGCGCGCTGGGGGTGGATGAGGAAATCGCGGTCCGGGTCTCCGACTTGCTGGCCAAGGAGATAGCGCGGGTGGATGCTTTTCGTCTGACGGAACCAAACAAGGTGAAAAAGGCTTTCGATGCCGATCCCGCCCTGTCTTTATGCGCCGGGGATGCGGATTGTTTGCTTCGGGCGGGCAAGTCGATAGGGGCCGATCTTGTGCTGACCGGCGTGCTGGCGCGAATGGCCGAGAGCTTCAGCCTGGATGTGAAGCTGTTAGACGTTGCTCAGGGCAAGGTTGTGCGTCGTTTGGTTCAAACCTGGGAGGGCGGTGACGAGCAACTCATCGAGATCATGCGGCAGGTGGCCACCCGGGCCCTCAGGCCGGAGGCCTTTTTGGGCAGACTGCGCATCCAGGTCAATCAAGTGGACGTGAAGGTCTTTATCGACGGCGACTACGTGGGGCGCAGTCCTTTGCCTTCTCAGTTTTTGACGCCGGGCCAACACGCGGTGAAGCTTTCGGCCGAGGGCCTTGAAGACGTGGAGCGCTTCGTCAAGGTGGTTTTCGACCGGGAGCGTTTGCTTCAGCTTGAGCTTGTGGATGCAAGCATCCGGGAAAAAGTAGCTGCGGTGCGCAGCGATGC
This sequence comes from Deltaproteobacteria bacterium, assembly GCA_019314375.1. Lineage (GTDB taxonomy): Bacteria > Myxococcota > B64-G9 > B64-G9 > B64-G9 > JAFCZJ01. The sequence goes on from JAFCZJ010000170.1 coordinate 5,694, forward strand.
CGGGCTGGCGGCTGGTTTGCGGGCGGGACTCATTACTGATTTTTCGGCGGTCTTGGGTCCAAGCCTCATGCTGCATGGTGCATGGCGAATGCCTTTTTGGGGCAGGCGTCTGGCGCTTGATGTACAGACCGGCGTGTTTTGGAGCCGTCGGGAGGGCCAAGTGGATTTGGATGTGATGGGGACGCGGGATGCCACGGGGCAGGTTCTGGCCTGGTCCAGCTTGCTGGGCCTCGCGCTGAGACCCTGGCCCGACGCCGCGGTCTCACCTGTGCTGGCTTTGGCTGCGGGACCCTGTGTCCTATGGCAGCAACAGGAGGTGGAGGGTTTTTCGTCGCAATCCTTGAGGCGCCTGAGTTACGTCCTCGAAGTCGGCTTGGGGGCAGAAGTGCGCCTCGGTCCGGGCACCCTCGGCCTGCAAGTCGGCTATCGACACGCGCCTTTGTCGACTGAAGAAAACGGCGGTTGGCAGGGTCGGCTTGGCGGCATGGGCGTGGACTTTTCCTACTTATTGTGGTGGTGAGCGAGATGAGTGAACGCATGGGATTGGGCTTGGTTTTGTGGACGCTGCTTGCCTTGGGTTGTACCCAGGAGGCGGACTTGAAACCACGCCTCGACGCGGTCACACCTTCAGTCCTGACCGCTGGGCGGGATGGCTATGTCATTTTGGAAGGACGCTTTGGCGTCGGTCTGGCCTGGGATGAAGAAGGTCCCTCCACGGACGAAAGGCATCGTGTGCTCTTTGGGGGCAAGTTGTCGCCGGAGGTGCATCTGTTGGCGCCCGACCGTCTCTCGGCCCGTTTGCCCGAAGGCGGTCTTGTCGCGGGCAGCCCGGACGTTGAGGTAAGGGGGCCGAATGGACTTTCGACTTTGTTGCCCGGGGGGCTGTGTGTCGGTGCCGAGTCGGAAATCAGTTTGATCGCGGGTTGCACGATGGAGAACACTTTCAATGTTTGTATCGGTGATTTGGCCACCGGCACCATGAATATCTTGCTGGCAGGGGCCGTGGCCAGCACCAATGTCGTACCTGCATTTTTCCAGGCCTTGGGTGTGGCCCCCGGATATGACCTGAGCCCGGATGCTGCGCTTGCGGTTTACCTGTCCGCTCGACAGATGCCGGGCGACAAATTCGGTTTGGATCTGCGATTCGGACCGACCGACAAGCCTTCCGCTCATGAACTGGTGGTGTCCAGAGAATGCGACGAGGGTCAGAACGACTTGCCGATTTCTTTTCCCACCATCAGCCCGGACGGCAAGCGGTTGGTTTACATTCAAGATTTCAGGCAGCTCATCTCCCACGACATCGATCCGCAATCCGGTGAGTTGGGACCCGCCAGACTGGTCATCGACGCGGCTGAGGATGGGACGGAATCCACCTTCCAGTGGCTTGATGTAGATCCTTCTTCCAGGCGGGCCCTACTAACCAGGCTTGTGCCCCTGGGCGAGGACTGCTGGAAGGAAGTTTTCGGTGGAGAGCGGGCTGAGCTTTGGGTGGTGGATCTGGACAGTGGCGGGGTGATCCTGAAGTCGAGGCCAGACAATCCCTGCCACTCGGACGGCCCGGGCGTCTTTCATCCGGCCGGCGACCGGATTGTCTTCATCTCGAATAGGGATGGGAGGTTGCTGGCCGCGCCCTTCGGATCTCTCATGAACTCCAATAGCGTCTATATGCGTGTCCTGAATGTTCAAGCTGAAACCACGAATCTGTTGCGCTACCAGACTGCATTTTTCATCGGCCCTCCCAGTTTGTCGGCGGATGGGCGCTTTGTGGGCCTGACTGGCTACCTGTCGGATTTGAGCGGCTATGGTTGGGACGCATTGGTTTTGAATGTGTCCAATGGCTGGGCGCAGCGATTGGTCAATGAGGCGGTGTCCCACTGCTCTCCTGCCATGGGTGAGTGCGACCCGGGAGAGCGGTTTGGTGAGGATTGCTGCAATGAAGCCGGTGATTGCTGCGATCCCGTCGTCGGATCGAATTGCCCCACTCTGGATTTTTCGACAGCTTTTTATCCTGATGGAAAGCACATGGTTTACAATGGCCAGCCCTACAGTTGGCGCTGTGGCGCGGATGGCCTTTGATGGGTCGGGCTGGGGGGTCGAGGATTTGACCGATACCCATGCATCAATGTTTTTCATGCTTACCTCGCCGCGTTTCATTGAATCGCCGATTTGCGCTCAGTAGGCTGTTACTCGTTGTTCATGCACTGTTCGGTTTTGCGCTGCTAGAATTTAGATAAAGGAGGCGTTCATGGCGGCGAGGAGCATATTGGTGGTGGAAGACGACGCGGCCATTCGGCGGGGCGTGGTCGACGCGCTTAAAATTCACGGATATCGAGTGATGGAGGCAGCCGACGGGCGCGAGGGCATGGACCTGGCGCTGAGGCGTGACTATGATCTTTTACTTTTGGATTTGGTTTTGCCCGGTCCGGGCGGTCTTGAGATCCTAGAGGCCCTCAAGGCCGGACGACCTGCCCAGCCTGTTATCATTTTGACCGCCATGGGCGACGAAGCGGATCGGGTGAAGGGTTTGGGGCTGGGGGCCGATGATTATGTGGTCAAGCCCTTCAGCGTGCGCGAATTGTTGGCGCGGGTTGAAGCCGTGCTGCGTCGTTCCGCCGATCGACCGATGGAACGCACACGCTTGGCTTGGTCGGGTGTTGAAGTGGAACTGGACAGTGGCCGGGTGACGTTTTCGGACGGTCGGGAGGAAACGCTGTCGGGCCGAGAAGCGGAGCTTTTGCGCTATCTGGCTTTGAGGCCGGAGCAAATCGTCGGTCGGGACGAACTTTTGCTGCGGGTTTGGCGCGTCAGCCCCAATCGGGTGGATACGCGCACCGTGGATGTGCACATGGCCCGCTTGCGCGCCAAACTGCACGAGGACCCGGACGCACCCCAGCGTCTGTTCACCGTGCGGGGCAAGGGATACATGTATCGGGAAGGCGGCGAATGAATCGGGCTCGGGCAAGCTGGTTGGCTTTTGGGCTGTTCTCCTTGATCCTCTTGGGTTCCATTGCGGGCATCTCGCTGGCCTTGCTCCGCGCCGAGCAAGCTCGCGCCAAGGCCCAGCAGCAGGCCGCCCTGGAGGAAAACGTGCGGCTGGCCTTGTGGCGCATGGACTCGGCCCTGGCCCCTTTGGTGGCACAGGAGGATGCTCGCTCGCCGCGGGATTACCTGACGAGCGATGTGGCCTCTCCGCTCATTTATATGCATTTCGAAATGGACAAGAGCGGTGGGCTGAGTTCTCCGCGCCAGGCAGCGGCCAAGCGTGATCGTCTGAGGGAATTGCAAGCCCGACTGGACAGGCAGGTTGTGGAGCAACAATTAGAGCCGATGCCTCCCGGGCAGCCCGTGAAGATGGCCTCGGTTCAGTTGCCCAAGCAGCCCGTGAAGGTGGCCTCGGTTCAGTTGTCTGGGCAGCAAATTTTGAATCAGCAGCAAGTTTTGAACCGGCAGGAATACCAGGCGCGCAATCGAGCCACCCAGCAAGTCGTGCAAATGGCCAACATGTACAACCCGAGTCGTCCATCGAAAACCAAGGGCCCGAAAAAAATCAAGGGCCCGAAAATCAAGGATCTGGTACCGGATGAGACGGGCTCCATGCGAGCGCTGTGGAGCGGAGGCGAGTTGCTCTTGCTGCGCCGTGCTCGCTTGCAAGGTTTACCTCGCATCCAGGGTTGTTGGTTGGATTGGTCGCGCTTGCGGCGAGACTTGCTAGATGAGGTCAAAGACCTCTTGCCTCGGGCTGAATTGGTCCCACGACGAGGCGAAGCAAATCCAGAGCAGCAGCGTACCCTGGTCGCGCTACCCCTGGATCTTTTGCCGGGGGCGTTGTTGCCTCAAAACGCGTCCGCATGGTCTCCAGCCTTTTTGACCTTGCTGCTGGCTTGGCTGGGGGTTTTGGGGGCGCTTGTGGCCACCGCCATTTTGTTGCACGGGATCTTGGCTTTGAGCGAACGGCGAGCGGCCTTTGTGTCGGCGGTGACCCATGAGTTGAGAACCCCCTTGACCACCTTTCGGCTTTACGCGGAAATGCTGGCCGAGGGCATGGTGCAAGAGCCCGAGCAGCTCAGACATTACCATCGCACCTTGTTGGCCGAGGCCGAGCGTTTGGACCATCTGGTCCACAATGTCTTGGGCTATGCCCGGCTGGAGCAAAGTCGCGACGGTGTGCGGCGTGAGGACCTCGTTTTGGGTGACCTTGTGCAGCGCATTCGTCCCCGTCTTGAGCATCGACTCGAGCAGGTGGGCATGCGCCTCTTGCTGGAACCCGAATCTTCCGGCGCGATCTGGCGCAGTCCATTGCGCTCGGATCCGGAAGCCATCGAGCGCATCCTGTTCAACCTGGTGGACAACGCGGCCAAGTACGCGTCCGCCGCCGAAGACAAGGATGTGCGTCTTTGGGCTGGGCTGTCACCGGATGGCCGGACGCTCATGATCGATTGTTTGGATGCGGGTCCCGGCTTGGGACAAGTGTCGAAGACGAATTTGTTCCGACCCTTCACGCGTTCCGCCGAGCAGGCGGCGGGCAAGGCACCCGGTGTCGGCCTGGGCTTGGCCTTGAGTAGACGATTGGCCAGGCGCCTGGGCGGGGATTTGACCCACGAGCCAGGCAAGGACCGAGGCACGAGTTTTCGCTTGAGTCTGCCCTCGGGCAGTCAAACCTCCTGAACGATTACAGGTTTTTTTCTGGGACGGAGTGACTCTATGCAATGCCGTCAAAATCTCTTGAGGGAATCAATACTCAAAGCCTACAATTTGAACACCACCCAGGAATGCTGGACGATGGTAACGACATCGGGATTCTCGGGCACACCCATTCTGAAACGGATGTCCATGGCCAGATCCAGCCATTCCAGCATCTTGAAGGTCACACCGACCCCTGTTTGAAGCATGACAAAACCGCTCATGTCAAAATCGGCATACCCCCCCGTGCAGTTGTCGAATACAGTTACTCCACCCCCGATACCGACAAGCGCATAACCATTGAAGTGTTCTTCGGAAAGGAAGAAATACTCACCGACCAGAGACCCATAAGCTGACTTGCCCCAGTGCTCATAAATGATGGGCCAGCCCCAAAAACCCTCAATCGATATTCGGATCACGGAAAAGGAGTAGCCGATGCTCAGAGTCGATGGAAACTCCAAAAGATTTTCACACATCTTGTCGTCTAGCGCAAACGTGTAGCTAATCCCGGTGCCAATCTTGAAATCAAAGCTGCCGGCGATTGAGCGTGAGGGTAGCAAAAAAAGAAACAGTATGCCTCCTGCTAAAAGTAAGCGGTGCCCCAGCATCGATACTTTCGAAGACTTCGTCCAGGGGGCGCGAAATTCAGGTTTATGGCACAAGGTCGCAACCGCCCTATGGGCATATCCTGCATGGTCTGAACTTCATGACCCCGAGTAACGACAGACCGACGATATTCGATTTGTCCGGCACTCCGATGCGCAGCCTGGTCTCCAGCCCCAGATCCAGAAATGGCAAAACATTAAAGCTGGCCCCTCCCCCGAGCTGGATTTGAAACCGGCCGCTTTCATGCTTTTCTCCCTCATACGTGGCAACTCCATAGCCGAATCCGGCAAGCAGGTATGGTTCGACGAAGAAGTCATCGTGAAGGAAGTTGTAGCTCCCCATCATCGAGCCGAAAAACGCACGCGAACCGAAGAAACCTTCATGGATGCTTCCCCAGAGTTGTAGCTCCGCGTGGGCGGCCCAGCCCCCGAGGAAACCGTAGCCGATGTCGACGATGACCACGTCCCAGGGGCCGTCCGCAACCTCGTACTCCTCTAGCTTGGCCTCATCTCCTATAGCGAACCCCAGGCCCATCCCGAGTCGGTAGTCGGCATCCATGGCCAAGTCCAAGCTTTTGGGGGACGCGTCGTCATCACGAACATTGACTTCCGTCTCTTCTCCATGGCCAGGCTTCTCTTCAACAGCTTCGCCATTTTCTTCACCAGAATCCTCAATCCGCCTCTCGGCGAGCTCGTCCTCCGACTCATCGCAATGATTCGGAAGCTTGAACACGACCACGCCCAGGAATCCCATGTTCATCACATCCGGGTTGTCTGGCACACCAACCCGAAGCCTGGTCTCCAGTCCCAGTTCCAGCCACGAGAGGATTTCCACGGTCACCCCGCCACCGAACTGGAGATGGAAAGGGCCACTAGAATCAAGGTCATCAATTATTTCATTGGAAAACATCGCATGTCCATATCCAAAACCCAGCAGCAAGTATGGATCTACGATATTATTTCTGTCAAGGAAATGATATCTTCCAACCAATGATCCAAGCAGCACAAGCGGAGGATCAATTCTATCAACAATGGACATCTGGCCTTCCAGGTAAACAGAAATCCCAGTATCAAACGAATATCCTATATCCAGGAAGATGTCGGCAAGAGGCCCGAATGCAGATTCGCTCAGCTTATCGCCATCACCAATTATAATTCCTGGGCCGACCATAACTCGACTGTCAACATATCCCTCCCATCCAGCCATGGATGAACAAGGGATCAACAATACCGCCAACAGCAATACAATTCTCACATTTGTCGACATACCGTCAAACCTCGGTGATAACTCCAGGTTCTCTCCTGATACGTTTTCTTTCTATATCTTACACTTCTCACCGGCAGTCACCGTGTAATGCTTGAAATACAATTGATCGTCTTCGTAGCCTGGGTGATAGTTGTCAATCATCATCACATGAATTTGACCAACCAAAACCCCACCATCACCACCAGGGGCTTCAATGCCTTCAATGTCCCAAATTGTCAGCCCTTCAGGCTCTTGGCCAGAAACACTCCCTGGAGCGAATTTGAATTTGAAAGTGCCTTCTTCGTACTCCTGATTTGAGTGCGCAACCACCGTGGCGACATCTTCATCTAAACTGAAGACCCAGATTCCACCTTCAGATCGCTCGAATGCCCTGTAATAGCCATTTACAAGATACAGGTGGCCTCTTTTCGAAAAAGCTCCACCCTGCATGTGGTCCAGCCACTCGACAAATATCGTTTGCCCATTGACTTGAGAGTAGCCTCCGGGAAGGAATACCGTTTCTCCCGACTGAATCAAGGTCGAACCCACGTATTCTGTAAAAACCTGGTTGTTTTCAGAGTCGATCTCGATACTGTATCTTCGCAATGGAGCGGAGGTAGACAACTCCGAGTCAGACGAGTAGAGGTATCCATCCACTGGATTGACGGCAAGCCACCCGGCCGATCTCTGCTCGGTTAACTCCGCGCTACCTATGTATTCAAAATCCCTGCCCTGCGGTGAGGCAAAAACGGCAACCACCGTAGGCACGCTTTCGTCTCCTTGCTTGTAAACCGGCACAAGCACATGACCGTCGTGGTAGTCGATGTCGCCAAAGTGGTTGTATCCCTCATCGGAAAGTGGAGTTTCGCTCAAATTGATGACGAAGATTCCGGCATCGGGATCCTCGTTATAGAAATGGCTCTTGAGGTCATGTTGTACAGGTACCTTCAGCAATCTCGGTGGATCGTTTTTCGAAAAGAACCAGTTGCTCGCATCGTGCGCCACCCCCTGGATCTCATTTGTGTAACCCCCTTGCCAGTTTTTCGGGTAGTCGCCACGAAAGGTGTATCCCTCGGGAAAGCCGACTTCGTAATCCGGAGGAAAAGGATCCACGTAAAGCCGGTCCCATCCACGATAGCTCGATCCCCCGTTCACGCTCTTGGTCGCATGCACCTCAAGAAGCTGCCGGTGGAGGATCTCCATTTCGTTGTCCGGATCACAGACGGGGATTCCATCCGGATCGATGTCGATACGAATGACGGCACTTTTCTTCCGGTTGCCCTGCTCGTCGTATAACTCCTCCGCCGTGGGAATGCGGTCGGCAAAGGAGATGTCGGCGCGGTGACCACCTCCGTCGAACATGAGCTTGTCGACGTGTTCGGTGATCTCCACGAACACCGCGTGCTCTTCGTAGCCTGAGACTTCGAGCTGGACTCCCCAGTCGTCCGGTTCGAGCGAGAACGGATCATGGATGGGGAACAGGATCCGCACATGTCCAGTCTTGAACGATTCCGAATATGTCGACTCCATGGTGTTTCCGAACGCGTCCATCGTCCAGGGGACCCCATTGGGCGCAACGTCATCTGATATCACGTCGATGGAATAGACCTTCCCTGGAGCCATACCCTGGATGGAGTCGCTCTGCAGCAGCATGATTGCTCCATATTCAAAATTGAACCCGAGACATGGCTTGTCGACAATGAAATTGATGAATCCCATGTTCTGCGAAAACAGTAGCGCCAAGGGCGCATGAGGTGGATACCATCCATAGATGCCACCGAATTCGTCGATAGTCGAGTACTCGACATACGGCCTCTCCGTGGGCGCATCGTCAGAGACCATCCTGATGTAGACGTCTACGTTGTCCTTGAGGTGGTAGCCGTCCTTGGAGATGATTGGAGTATCCCCATCCTTCCGGAGTTTGACCATGTATCTGCCGGGCTCCAGCACCGAGGCGGAGACCTCAAGGCTCAACTTGTCCGCCATGGCGGGATCGTACTCTGGGTCTCCGGGTCTGCACACATTTGAATTGTAGCAAGACCAGCTTGCATTGCCGAACACCGTGCTCGGATCGACACCTTGAACCGGGTCTTCGGGGTTGCAATACTCCTCGCCCTCCTCCAGCAGGCACATGCCCATGTCGTCCGACACCTCAAAGCTCGCCTTCTCGACCGCTTCGATGAAATACACCTCGAAGCTCTCGAAGCGCCCGGGGCGGAGAATCGATTGAGATGCGGGATTGGTGAAATCCACCAGATTGCTGAAGACCGGGTTGGATGTTATGGATCCGGGACCGCAGCCAGGACCGCAGCCAGGAGGCAGGAAGCTCAGCGCCAAGAAAAGAAACGAGACGAGCACTGCCAGCTCAGTCCTCTTACCTCTTGACATCATGACCCGCCCCCTTGGCCTGAATAGTGGCCTGAGAGGGAGTTCTCAATCTCCTCGATGTAGGCAGCGCGGATCTCCATCAAGTCGCCCGGGTTGCCGACCAAATGCCCCTGCCCGGCGATTCGCGTCAAGGACCTTGTCACCTGTATCCCCACTGCCGCCACGGCCCCATCGTACTGCAAGCATTCAAGCGCTCCGGAAGAATGAGCGCAAATCAAAGGCTTTGCGGGATTCACAGGGCCGTCACTAATGTACTGCTCAAGGTAGGTGATTCCACGTTCGTTGCGCGTCAGGCCCAGCGCCCGCGACGCAGCCGCCTTAGCGACGAAGCTCTCGTCCTCCAAGAGCATCAGCCCAAGCAAATCCACGACCGCATCTCGCCCTCGCGTGGCCGGATCCACCCCGGCCGTCTCTCCGATAGCGCCCGCTGCCAAGGAGCGCGAGAGGTGATCGACGGATGCATCCACCGCAATCTCCATCAGGCGGTCCACGGCCTTTGTCTCCGGCGTCTCGTTGAGCTGCTTCAGGCACCTCCTCAGCACGGACTGGCCTGTCTCCGACGTTCTGAACAGGAGCTTGTAGGCGGATCGCCTTCGATACCGGCTGTCCTCGCTTCCCAGGTCCTCCAGCAACACCTCTGTCGGGGTGTGGACCTGGAAAGTCGAAGCCGCGATGGCGGCATTGCCCATCCAGTCCGACACGCGCGCCTCCACATGATTCCGGCCCTCCTCAAGGTATGAGGAGATCTCCACCTGCCAGGTCGCCTCATCCGACGATACGTCGAAGCGACCGCTCACCTCTTCGCCCTCAAGCCTGATCGACAAGGTGTCGGTGTCTACTCCCACCCCCTCGTCCTGGTATCCGATCCTGATGAGCGGCATGTCCGTGCTCACCCCGGATCCGTCTGTCGGCCGGATGACGATCATCGGCGGCTCGGTGTCCTTCGCCAGAAACCAGAGTTCAATTTCCAAAAATGAACCCGGCTTGGATGCCAGCATCGCTCCCAGAACATGCTCTCCGGCTGCGACCGGGTACGCATGCTTGATCGTCTCGACCTGCTGGGAAAATGCATCAGGACCGATGATCTGCTCGCCGTCCACTTGAAGCCAGGCAGATGAGACGCGCTGACCATGCGGAGGAGGATTGCGCCCGTTGAAGACCACCACGCAGAGTTCTCCCTCCTCGGCGACCTGGAAAGTGGCCTCCTCGAAGACCGGCTTTCCAGTCGAACGCCAAAACGTCAACGGACCCAAGACGCTCTCGGTTCTTTCGAGAAGCGAGCAGGCGTTCGGGCGAGCTTGCTCGTCTGTAAGCATGGCCGTGGATTTGTTTTCCGCCTCCGAGCAAGCCGAGGCAGCAGCCAGCATAAGCACCAAACAAACCGACAGACATCCCCTTTGGATTGGACACATGGATTTTCCCTCCCTTTGGCTTCCTCGTCCCTTCAACAGCTTGGATATTAAACCGCCCCTGCTTGGATTGCGTAGGGCAAGCTAGAGACCCGAGCAATGTTGGCATTTTATCATACTCGATGTTTTTGAGCCAATCCGGCCGGAATTGAGGCATCCGCGATGTCAGAAGAGGTGCATCCTGCCTGAGCAAACCCAAGGGCCAGCGAGACTGATACCCCCAAAGGATAGGCTCTCAGGACAGAGAGACAGCGGCGAAGGAGACGGCTGAGCGTGTTGGGCCCTCGTGATGTACGCGGTAATCCAAGACCTGGCCGCGTAGCTTGGGCATGGCTTCGAGCAGGAGCGCCAGCACGGGTTGACCGCAGACGTTGAACTCGTCGGTCACGCGTTTGGACTCCGCCCAGAAGTCTTCGATCGAGCCTTTGCAGAGGGCGTCTAATAGTGCTTGGTCGTGAGCGGAGAAAGCCTCTTCCATCTGGGTGGCGGTCTTGCTGTGGCCGAACTTGGGACCCACGTGACTGAAGTCCACGCCTGCCACCACGAAGGAGTCCTCCGCGAGCTCGGCCAGGCTGTCGATGAGCGGCCCCAGGCCCGCCAAGTCTTTCGGGCGACTCACCTTGTCCAAGTGTTCTCTCAATGAGCCCAAGAGAATCGGTACGATCGGCACTTCGCAACCCCATCGTCGTTGCAGGAACAACATTTGAAACTCGATGCTGTGTTCACCTCGGTGGGCGAAATCGTCTTCGGCGGACCAGGCCCCGGCAGCTTGTGTGATTTTGTTGACGGCCTGTTCATCCACCGGAGACCGGCCAAAAGGCGTGTCGTAAGCCTTGTTGCTGGCCGAGAGGAAACCTGAGTCCATGCGATGTCCGGTGCCCAGGAGCAGGATGCGCTTGGGCGCCTCGGCTGGGAGCGAAGCATAGGCCTGGGCGTAGACCGCGGCCCCTGTCCTTGGATCGATGTGGGGTGCCACCAGCACTTTTGGGTTTTGGCGGCTTGCGGTCGAGTCGGATGCCTGAGCCAGGATGCCGTCGATGAATACCGCCAGTTCCTCGGCGTTCTCGGGGTAAGCTTGGCCGGCGTGGGCCGCGGGTCGATGGGCCTGCACGGAGAAGGCTGAGCGAATCTGGGCCAATCGCAACAAGTATTGTTCGCTTTGCAGCATGAACAGGCCGTCCAAATCCCGGATTACCTGCAAGGCCTCCTCGGTGGAGACCAGCTCGCCGTCGTTCAGGCGGGTCAGCATGAGCTTCAGTTCCTTGACGCGATGCACGCCGTCGAAGAGGGGCAGCAAGGGCAGGACCTGGGGGGACAAGAGTGCCTGATTGTCGCCCAGCTCCATGGGATCTTGCACCAGGTACAGGATCTGATCCTTGACTTGAACCGGGACGAGTTGGATGTCGCCACGCAAGCGGGGCAATTTGTCCATGCTGCCTCCTGTTAGTGGCATTTACGAATCGTTTTTTGATTCGTTAGTGCCACGTTATGCTGCGGTGTATTGCGCGGTGTTGGCGGAAAGCTTAGCAGATGGCCGGACTCGATTACAGTCGGCCTTGCTCCCTGGGGGGAATTGACGTATGCCCAAGGAACAAATTCGAGCCATGCCGAGGTGATGATGCGACAGAAAATGGAAGACTGGAAGGCCCTGAAACAACATGCCGGGAACATGAAGGGCAAGCATTTGCGGAACATGTTCGCCAAAGATGCAAAGCGTGGCGAGCAGATGCGCGTCGAGGGCGCGGGCTGGTTGTTGGATTACGCCAAGCAGCGCATCGAATCCAAGGGCATGGAGCTCTTGTTGAGCCTGGCTCGTTCTTGTGGACTGGAGGACGAACGAGAGGCCATGTTTTCCGGCGAGCGCATCAACCGCACGGAGGACCGGGCCGTTTTGCATGTGGCCCTGCGCAACCGATCCGGGGAACCCGTTTTTGAAGACGGCGAGGATGTCATGCCCGCGGTGCGAAATGAACTGGCGCGCTGTTTTGATTTCGCGCGCCGTTTGCGTTCGGGCGAGTGGAAGGGTCATACGGGCAAGGCCATCAGGGCTGTGGTTAATATTGGAATCGGCGGCAGCGATTTGGGCCCGCGCATGGCCGTGGCGGCCCTGGCTGCATACGCGAAGCGGGATCTCTCCGTGCGTTTCGTGTCGAACGTGGACGGCACGGATTTCGCCGAGCAATGTCGGGACCTGGATCCCGAGCAAACCCTTTTCGTTGTGGCCTCCAAGACCTTTACCACCCAGGAGACCATGACCAACGCCCTCACGGCGCGGCGCTGGCTTTGCGAAAAGCTGCCGGAAGCGGCGGTGTCCAAGCATTTCGTGGCCGTTTCCACCAACTCAGAAGGCGTGGCCGATTTCGGTATCGACGCGGAACGCAACATGTTTTGCTTTTGGGACTGGGTGGGTGGCCGCTATTCGCTGTGCTCGGCCATCGGGCTGCCCGTCATGTTGGCCATTGGGCCCGATCATTTCGAGGCCATGCTCGAAGGCTTCCACGCCATGGATCTTCATTTTCGTAAAGCACCCATGAAGGAAAACATCCCCGTGCTTATGGCCTTGCTCGGGGTCTGGAACAACAACTTTTTGGGCGCGGGAACTCAGGC
>JAFCZJ010000283.1 GCA_019314375.1 Deltaproteobacteria bacterium
GCGTATCATCGGCCGAACAAACTGGCGGCTAGCCGGCCTCAAAGAGGCCATCTCGGACGACACGCTACCCACCATCGAGCTACTTTGCGGGATGGACGAAGAAACCTTCTACGGACCGGGCTCTGGCTTGTTCTACGCCATGAGCCGCTACCTGCTCTACTACCTGCAAGAAAACAATCAGCTCAGGAAGTACTACAAGGCATTCCACAAGGCCCGGCGCAAAGATCCAGGAGGCTACGCCACACTCAAAGAGATCCTGAGCGAAAAAGACATGGGCACCTTTCAAAAAAGCTGGCAGGCTTGGGTGATGAAGCTCCAATTCCCCTAATTGAGGAAGATGATGAACGAAGAGAAAAAATACTGGTTTCATCGAGTCAATTTCAACCTGTGGTTGCCTCTTTCATGGGAAGGCTGGGCCCTGACTTTTGGCACCGTCGGCGCGATTTTTCTGATCTTCAAGCTAAATGGTTTGACTGGACAAGAGTCAATCGTTCTCGCGAAGCATTGGCCCGTATTGCTGGAAATGGGTGTTGCGGTTGCTGGGTTTTATTGGCTTTCTCGCGGACACGTCAGGCGCTAAGCCGGGCTCTGATTGAACTATTTTCACAACTGCGCGCCTCGCTCATTCCATCCCCCCCCAGCAGTTCGGAGTGCTCGTCGCCAAGCTCCAGAAAATCGAAAGTGTACTCGTCCTTGACGGCGAGCTTGGCCTGCGCTTGAAGCTTCGGGGTGAGAGCCTGATCGAAGTTGGTCTGGCCAAGCAGCATCTTTTCGTAGCTTTGGTTCTCGATCTGGTGAATCAAGACCTTACAGGACCAGCCGAACTTGCGGGTCATGCGGCTGTAGAACTCCCGCTCCGAGCGGTCCTTGCAACGGGCCATGACCACGAGATTCTTTGTCCAGCTTATTTCTCCAATTAGTGATTGGAGTTTTGTATCGCCATGATATTCCAGGTACAATTGGCGCATGTACCACAGGTTCTGGACAGAAAAACCCCGCACGCCGGGAAACTCTGTCTGCAGGTCACTGGACAGCTCTTGCACCACGGACTTGCCCCAACCCTTTTCTTCCTGTCTCTCCGCGATCAGCTTGCCGATATCCCAATAGAGGCCGACCAGCTCCTGGTTGACCGCCTTGAGGGCCTAATACTGAGCGGCGCGGATCCGCTCCTTGATTTCGATCAGCAGACCTGGGTAGTCCTCGGGAAGCTGGATTGCGTTCTTGATCATCCTGCCAGCTCCTCGAAATTGGCGGTGATGGTCTTGGCCAGGTCCGCCGCTTCCTCGATGCTCCACCCGATAGAGGTGTTTTGATTCGCCTTTTCGTCCATGCTTTTTTCCCGGCCTAGTTCACTGTCAAGGCACCCATGTCGGAAGTAGAAAAGCCGTTGGCCGTACCCGGGTTGTAATCGCAGAAGCTAAAGGTGTAGCCGCCATCTTCGCTGAAGCGGTAAACGTAGCTGTAGCTACCGGCGGCATCCAAAGTCAGGTTCTCCATGAATTCGTCGTTGTCGCCGCAAGCCGCGCAGGAAGCATTCCAGGTAGCCTCACTCCAAATCCAACCAGGGCTGACTCTCGGATCCGAACCCAGGGGTCCGTAGCCAAGCTGAGCACCAATGCCCGCCGGCGGGCCGGCCAAGAGAGTGACTCCATCCTTGTAGACCTGGCCGAAAATCAGAACAGTGCTTACGTTCACTGTAGTGACCACCGAGGCCGGATCCTGCAAATCGCACCAGCCGATGCCGGGGGACAGATCCTCGGCCGTGGCTCGGTAGCCGTTGATTAAGGTGTCGTCAAACGCGCCCTTGGTGACCACCACGTCATAGTCGCCTGCACCAGAGCCGCTCAAGTCCGGCGTGACGCAGGTCATTTTGCTGGGGGTGATGATGGTGGGGGAGGTGCAGGCGGCACCGCCCACGGTGACGGTGGTGGACCCATCAAAGCTGGTGCCGAAGATGGTGAGGGTCTCGCCACCCACGTCCACGCCCGAAGCCGGATCCACATCCATGATGCTCAGGGCACCAGCGCAACTCACATTGAACTCGCCCGGTGTACCGTAGTCGCCGCCATCCAGCTGATAGGCGGCATCGCTTGGTGTGTAGCACCAGTTGGACATGTTGTTGTTGCTTAGATAGTCGTAGTTGGAAGGATCCAGGTTGGTGGAGCGGCCTGCGCTGCTGGCCGTGAAGATGACTCGGTCGATTTCGAACCCTTGCAAATCCATGATGATCTCGTCGGGGTTTGCGGCGGAGGCGTTGGCCAACTGGAAGTTGTCGTAGTCGTAGTCGCAGTCTACTCCTCCGTTTATTCCTGAGTCTGCGTTGACGCAAAACACGGCTCGTTCATTGGGTCCGATGACGATGTCGTTGGAAACGTTGAATTGATTCGCAGGGGAGTTCAGATCGTAGAAATGCCATGCGCTAAGATTGATTTGGAAGATGGATACATTGGTGACCTCAAACCACTCTGCCACCGTGTCGCTGACGTTAGGGTTGATCATCATTTCGGTGATGATCACGTCTCCCTGGTTGATGAGGCCTTCGTCGGGCACGCCGTCGCAATTGTTGTCCTTGGCGTCGCGGATTTCCGTGGCACCCGGATAGGTGTCGGGGTCCTCGTCGTCGCAGTCTGCGCCGCCGCAATCCTCAGCACGGAAACTGTCGCCGTCCACGTCTTTGTCGTTGGATAGACCGGAGCAGTCTTCGTCTAAGCTGTTGCCGCAGATTTCGGGGCCGTAGTAAAAGCTGTGGCTGCCGTAGTCGAGGCCTTCGCAGGGATTCCACAAACCGTTTACGCATTGGCTGGCTCGATGCAAGGAACCCTCACAGACGCCTTTTTGATTTTCACAGTCTTCCAAGACCATGCTGGGATCATCGCCGTCGGTGGCTCCGTCGCAGTCGTTGTCTGCATCGTCGCAGACTTCTTCGGCTGCTGGTGGTGCGTCGCAGCCGCCCCAGCCGGTAGCCCCTTGGCAGTCTTCCAGACCTCCGCAAGTGCCCCAGGCGTTGGTCAGTTCGCAGGCTCTGTTGCTTAAGACATCGCCCTCCGTGCCGTCTATTACGTTGTCACAGTCGTTGTCCAGACCGTCACAAAGCTCATTGCTGAACTCGTCTTCTTCGTAGTCCGAGCCGTAGTCCAGATAGTCACAAGCCGACCACTCCGCGCCGCCGAAACCGTCCGGTTGGCAGAGGCTGGGGCGATGGACCGCGCCGTCGCAGACGCCTTCGTCCTTTTCGCAGATATCAAGGAACAGGCCTGCGTCCGCCGAGTCGGTGAGTCCATTGCAGTCGTTGTCGATGAGATCACAGATCTCCGGTCCGTAGGTGGGATCCGCCTCGTAGTTGGCGGAAAGACAGGCAAGCCAGCCCCCTCCTTGGCAGCGATCCGCCGTATGCATGGCATCGGCGCAGGCACCCACCTGGTTTTCGCAGGCTGTCAGTATGAGACCGCTTACTTCGTCGGTGCTGTTGTCGCAGTCGTTGTCTAGGCCATCGCAGATTTCTTGGTCCACGAGGAAGTCGGCTCCGTATTGGCTGGGACCGCAGGCATCAAAATCGGTGCCGTTGCATTGATCCGCCGTGTGTCTGGCGCCGGCGCAAACGCCTACATCAAAAGCGCATAGAGGGAGTGCCATGCCCGCATCGGCCTGATCGGTGGCTCCGGTCGTTGTCCGCGCCGTCGCAGACTTCCGGTCCTGGCGTGTTGGCCGTGCAGTCGTTCCAGCCCACGCCCACGTTGCAGCTTTGGGTTCCATCACAGCTGCCGTAGATGTTGGTCTCACTGCAAGCACGGGCCGCGATGCCGATATCCGTTGTGCCGTTGCAGTCGTTGTCCAGGCCGTCGCAGTCTTCCGGGCCATACCACTGCCCGTAGTCGTCGGCGTCGCAGTCATGCCAGCTCACCCCGCCGCCGTCGTTGAAGCATTGGTCCGGGCTGTGGATTGCGTCGGTGCAGACGCCGACGGTCAGGTCGCAAAGGGGAAGGTCCAAAGCTGCGTCCGAGGCGTCGGCGAGGCCGTTGCAGTCGTTGTCCACGCCGTCGCAGACCTCGTTGCCGAACAATAATGGATCGTTGGCCAAGAACTCAACGGAGGTGCAGGCCGACCAGATGCCGCTGTTGCACTGAGCGGCTGCATGCACCGAACCGGCGCAGACGCCGTCTTGCTCCTGGCAGGCCGTGACGATCATGCCGGCCGCCTCGTCGACCACGTTGTCGCAGTCGTTGTCTAAGTTGTCGCAACGCTCGCTGCCGGCCAGATAGTCCGCGCCGAAGTCAGCCGCCTCGCAAGGATCCCATGCGCCGTTCTGACATTGGAAGCGCCGTTGTCGCGAGCCCAGGCAGACGCCGTCCTGCTCCGTGCAGAGATCCAGCACCAGACCGTCG
>JAFCZJ010000284.1 GCA_019314375.1 Deltaproteobacteria bacterium
CGACAGACCAGGACGACAGGCGCGTACCCCCCCGCCGTCATTCCCGAAAGTTTCTGTCGGGAATCCATGGGGGCGTTTAACCCTGGATCCCCAGCAGAAACACCTGGGGATGACGGACCGGGACAGGCTAGGATGACAGGCCGGGACAGGCCAGGATGACAGGCCAGGATGACAGACCAGGACGACAGACCAGTGGACTCAAGGGAAATAAAGCATGACGCAAGACCTTAGAAGCATCTCACTACAGTGCAAGGCCTTCCTAGACCGCGTGGACGGCCTGGGCCGCCAGGTCTCCGACAGCCGGGAGTTCGACCTCTTGCACCAGATCGAGCTTTTATGCCGTGACGTCGTCGTGCAAATCAATCGCGCCGAGGGCGGCGACAGCCTGGAAGCAAGCCTGGATTGCATCGTGCAAGCCCGCGGCATGCTGGCCGCCGAGCAAAATCGTTTCGACACCAGCGACGAATACAAAGAACTGCCCCTCGACTGGCATCACGGCCTCCGGCAGGACATCGCGGCCTTGGGCTCGCGGCTGACCGCCCGCATCCAGCAGCTGAGACACCTCATCAAACTCAGGGACGAGGGCCCGAAGCACGGTCGCAAGGGGGAATGTTGAGCTTTTTCGCGACCGGGGCTAGACTAAGCCCCTCAACACCGAAAGCAGCAAAGAGGGTTTGGATGCGCCATTTTCTCATCGCGGCTTTAGCCTTCGCCTTCGTGGCCTGCGCCACGGACGACGCGGCGCAAGACGGCTTCGTAAGCCATCACGTAGACGTGATGAGCAAGACCGACGCCGTGGCCCAAAGCCCCGACGGCAAGTACCTGGAAGAAAACCGCCGGGGCAACATCAAGGGCGAGCCCGTCACCTCCACAAGCTTCGCCATTCGCCTGGCCGAACTGGCCCTGCGCGAACGCGGTTTCGATCCCGCCGAACGCTCGGTGGCCGTGTCTTTCTGCGAAGACAATTACTCAGTGACCTACGAACGACCGATGGATTCGGCCATGGCCCGAGATTGGGTCGTCTGCATCGAGGCCACCACCAGCCGCATCCTGCGAGTGAAAACCGATTGATCCGGCCCGATTGATCTGGCCCGATTGATCCGACGCTGTTTCTAAATTGGGTACTGTCTCTCTAAATGGGTAAAGAATTGGGTACTGTCCGCGATGGGCGCTGAATCTCTATGAAAGATTAAAGGAGCCACTTCATGCCAAGCATCATAATCGACGGACCACCCATCGCGGACCTGGACAAAAAACGCGATCTGATCCGCGAGATGACCGAATCCGCCTTCAAGGCCTACGGCATCCCCAAGCAAGCCATCGTGGTGCTGATCAAGGAAAACACCTCGGACAACGTGGGTGTTGGTGGTGAGCTTTTGGCCGACAAGCAGGGCAAGGAAAGCTGAGCCCCTGAGTCTCATTCACGAAACAGCCTGCATTGACGAAGGCGCTGTCTTGGGCGCGAACACGCGCATATGGCATTTCTCCCATGTCTATGCCGGGGCGCGCATCGGTGCCGATTGTTCGCTGGGGCAAAATTGCATGGTGGCCGACGGGGTCGTGCTCGGTAACAAAGTCAAAGTGCAAAACAACGTCTCCTTGTATTCCGGCGTCACCATAGAAGACGAAGTCTTCCTCGGCCCCTCTTGCGTCTTAACCAACATCAAAAACCCCCGCGCGGCCATCAGCCGTCGAGACCAGTACGAGCGCATTCTGATCCGCCGGGGCGCCACAGTGGGCGCCAACGCCACCATCCTTTGCGGCGTCACCATAGGCCGTCACGCCTTCATCGCCGCGGGCGCGGTGGTCACACACAACGTACCCGACTACGCCCTGATCGTCGGCGTGCCGGGCAAGCAAGAGGGCTGGGTCGGCCGCCACGGCCACCCCCTGCAGGCGCTGGACGAAGACGGGCCTGCCCGCCATAGCCTTGGCGAAGGCGGGGTTTTCAGATGTGTTGAAAGTGGCTTGCGGTATAGAGAAATGGAGCCAGGGCGCCTCCGCTGCATCGACCTGGACGAGGACGCCCCACTCAAGGCGGGCTAGTCCGCCGAAGCCTTGGCGAAGGCGGAAAGTAAACAAGGCGATATGGCCCACAGGCGGGCCTGCTTGAAAGGACCAAGAGTATCTTGAGCATCACGCACATCCTGGCATCGCTCGCCATCTTGTCTGGGCTGCTCTGCGCCTGCGAGCCGTCGCGGGCGCCGGAGAAGAAGCTTCGGCCCCAGGCGACCCAGCCCAAGCTGGATGCGACTCGGCCCAGCGAAAGCGGCAAGGCGCAGGGCAAGGCGCAGGGCAAGGCCCAGCCCCCGGCGCGGTATCTGGACAAATGCGACGAGAGTCTGAAGTGGGAAAATCTGTCCAAGGGGGGCCGTTTGGATCAGGCCTTCGCAGCCTGGTACGAAGGCGTGACCGGGCACAAGCCCTCGCCTTTGGTGAGTCAAAAACTCAACATGCCATTTTTCGAGGTCGTCGGTTGGAATCAACTCAAGGACGAAAAATACGCTCGGCGCTCACTGGTGGTGGTTCGCGGCCCAGTGCAGCGGCGGCCCACCTCTTCCATTCATTGGGTGGCTGTCCAGCCGAAAGAGCGTCGGGTGGCCGCGATCCGCTCATGCGGCGAGCTGAATCAGCTTGTGCGCATGCTGAAGCTCCCCCCACTGCGTACAGGGAAACAGGCCGTCGCCTGGGCCAAGCGTTGTTATTTCGGAATTTATCGCGAACGCGGCCCCAAGCTCGAAAGAATTTTGACAAGCGGTTTGAACCACTCGGTCAAGGGCTGGTTCAAGGCGCATCCCGCCGAGCTCTTTGCCAAGCCTTATGCGGAAAAAGTGGAGGGTTTTTGGGAAATTCAGTTTTACTCCTGGTTCATGGCCGGCAGGGGTTTGTCCCGTCATCAATTTAAGCTGAAGGTAAATGGACAGGTGGTTTCCCACCTGGAAGAAGTTCTCATCGACCAGGTGGGCGGCGGAATTCGCCCTTGAAAAAAGGATAAGCAAGCTTGAGCAGACAGTACGGTTATTCAGTCAGGCTCTGGGTGGGCAAGCAATGAGATGCTTACTGATGGGTATTCTAGCCCTGGCCTCGCTCCTGGCCCTCCTTTTGCGGGGTTGCGAGGCCTACAACAAGGTGCTCAATCGGGCCGATCTGAAAGCCGGCGGCAAGCGAAACTTCCTCAAGCGCCTGGCGGCCTACCTTCGCGTGGCCGCCGGCCCCGGGGCCCGGACCATCATGTTCGCGGAAGACGCGGATGACAAAGAGCACACACGGGTTAAAGAGAAAACCGTGAGCGGGTGGCTGTTTAAAAACATGCGCAAATTTCACCCGCCCTTCCCCAGTTGCAGGGCCAAGGGCTGTGCGGTGAAGTTTTACTCATGGCGGCAAATGAACGGCGTGCTTTATTACGAGAGCGTCAAAATGGACATAAACGGCAGAATTACCGAGCACAAGTCCACACAATTGGCCTCCGGCCTCGGCGCGTTCAGCATCAAATAAAAGGAGCCATCTCATGCCAAGCATCATAATCGAAGGCCCCCCCATCGCGGACCTGGATAAAAAACGCGACCTGATCCGCGAGATGACCGACAGCGCGGTGAAGGCCTACGGTCTGCCCAAGGATGTCATCGTCGTGTTGATTAA
>JAFCZJ010000061.1 GCA_019314375.1 Deltaproteobacteria bacterium
TGGCACCTTTACGCTGCCGGTTTATCCGACAGCTACCCTCCGTGTCGCACTCTTACGGGAGCCCTGGATGGTTCCTGCCGCGTTTCTTGCGGCAGGGTTCATCCCGGGCCTCGCACCCATGCGCCGTCCACCCCCGGGATCCTCGCACCCGTGCGCCGTTCACCCACGCGGTTCGCACCCCCGCGCTTCGCACCCATGCGCCGTCCACCCCCGGGATCCTCGCACCCATGCGCCGTTCACCCCCGGGATCCTCGCCCCCATGCGCCGTTCACCTTCGCGATGCGCCCCCATGCGCCGTCCACCTTCGCGGTTCGCCCCTGCGCGCCGTTCACCTCAAATGTTTGCCAATTGACGTCCCGGGCGGGGATAAACCCCGCCCCTACAAATTTTTCGGAGGTCCGCCCCCGTGGTTCGCACCAACGCGCCGTCCACCCCGATTACGCCGGTGCGTTCCGCCCCCTCTCGACACCGCTTCGCGGTGTCGTTCTGATTGCCCGTGCTTTCAAGAGCTGCAATCCACCGACGCTTGCGCTATGCTCTGACCCAATCGCAATCGTTTTAACATGGAGGTCGCGCATGAACTTCCGTTCCCGCAATGGCAACGCTTGGTTGCAGGTCTTGATCATCCTGGGGCTAGGCGGCCTCATGGCGATGCAGGTGGCCCGTCGGGGTCCGCAAGCCCCGGCCCAAACCAGGGGCCCACTTGGGGTGGCACCGGCTCGCGCTTTATCTCTGAAGCCGATTTTGTCGCTTACGCTCCACGGTGCCACGCCCTGCATGGCCTGGTCGCCGAACAACCGACGCCTGGTGGTCAACAGCGCCTTCGAGCCCTGGACCGACCCAAAAAGTCTTCAGGGCGACGCGAAGAGAACCCACGGACTTCATGTTTTGGACTTGCCGCGACGGAAAACCATCCACGTCACGGACACGGTCACCTTTCATCCTTTCTGGCTTAACGATCGCAAGGTGGCGTTTGTACGCAACGCGTACACGGGTTCCGACAGTGGTCTGTTCACGGCCCACGCCGGTCCCCACGCTCGCCTGCGGCGCATCGGACCCAAGCGCAACCTGCATTCGGGCTTTCTTGCGAAAAACGGCAAGCTCTTGATCTTCGTCGACGGAGAGCCTGGCTACGGCTGGTATTACATGAACCGCAACACGGGCAAACTCAAAAAGGCCCCGGTGCCCGAGGACGCGGGCGGCGATATGGCCTCCAGTTGGGCTCGCCCCCATGAATTAATCGTGGAACAATGCCCACAGCGCGTGGGGAACGTGAGCGTCGCCTCCAACCCCGAGCTGGGCGTGGGCCTTCAAATCGGTCAACAGCTTTTCAACTTGACCGACGAGCAACCCTGGAAATTTCAGCGTGGTGGGGGCGGCAACCCCATGGTGCAACCCTGCTTGTCGCCGGACGGGCGCAAGTTGGCCTACCTGACCGACAACGGCGCGGGGGGCATGGAGGTCAAAGTCGTCAAGGTGCCCAGCCTGCAACTGGCGCTCGCCATGTCCCGGGCACCTGCTTCCTCCGACATGCCCAGTTTATCGCCCAGCGTATCCATGCTCTTGCATGGCTCGACGCCCAGCATGGCCTGGTCGCCCGACGGACGTCGGGTGCTGGCCAACGCATCCTACGAATACTACGGCTACGATGCGGAGATCCGCAGCCACGCGGAAAAACTGGGCATCTGGATCCTGGACGCCTACATGGGTCAATCCACGCGGGTTTTTGACGGGCAGGGCTATCATCCCTTCTGGCTTGGCAACCAAAGCGTGGGCTGGGGCCACTCCAAATACGAAGATGGCCCCCCCGGCCTATTTGTAGCGGCGGCCAGAGGCATGGCGCCGGTTCGTCGCATCGGCACGCTGGCCGGGGTACATCGCACGGCCGCCGGCAGAAACGGAAAAATATTGGTCTACGTCGGCTGGCCTGAATACAAGCGCTGGGGATATGTGGATCCGGACAGCGGCGCCTTTGCGCCCCTGCCGGCTCTGGAGAAAGTGAGCTCCTGGAAGACGCCGAAAAACCTCATCGAAGATCAATGCCTGCAGACGCAAGGGGACATCAAGCTCACGCGTGACGGCAAGTTCGGCGTTTTGCTGGAGGTGGGTGGGCGGCGCTTTCGCCTGGCCACCGAGCCCCTGTTCCGTTTCTCCGGCGACTACGGCTCCGGCGCCGCCAAGGCGGTGTCCGCCTGTCTGTCTCCCAGCGGTGAGCATGTGGCCTACCTGGTCAACGCCGGCCGCGCCAAGTCCGAGCTGCGCATCGCGGCCATCCCGAGGTAAGCAAAAGGCATCTTGAACCCGCCCGCCCAAAAATCCGCGCTTGGTCTCTTCCTGCCCATCTTGGCTGCCAGCCTCTTTTGGTGGCAGACCACGGATCGACTGGATCTGCCCAAACTATGGATGGGCTTGGGCCTGGTTTTGGCGATGCTGCTTTTTGACACCATTCGGCAGAAACGCTTCAGGCAGGAGCTCTGGACCTTTGTTCTGACCGGCGCTTTGGCCTTCACGCTGTTTGTCGATCCGGAAAACATGATCGAGCGCGTTGAGATCTGGGCCTTGTGGCTCTTTTGGCTGGGGCTTTTCGCTCTGGGTCGGGGGGTCAAAGAAGACGCCCTGGCCTCCTGGCTTTCGCGTCTCGCCTTGGCCATCAGCGCCCTGGCCTGGCTGCAAGCGGCCGGGCTGCCCTTGTTCAATGCGGAGCTCTCGGGTTTCGAAGGACGGCGCGTCGTGGCCTGTCTGGGTGGGCCCGGGCACCTGGGCTGGACCTTGGCCTTGCTGCTGCCTTGGCTTGCCCACCACGCCAGAAAGCACCTTTCAAGCTGGGCGGCCGGCGCGGTCCTGGCCTTCGTCATCGGAGCCCTGGTTTTGAGCGGTGCGCGCACGGCCTGGGTCATGGCGGCCCTGGCCCTTCCCTTTGGCCTGGGTTGGCCGGGCCTCCGACGGACCGCCTGGCTTGCGGGACTGATCCTCTTCGGCGTGCTCCTGGCCGTGGGTCTGGATCTGCTCGGCGACAAGGCTCGTCTGTCTGATCGAATCGACGACATCGCGGAAACGGGTGGCACCGCCCAGGGCCGGGCCTATCTCTGGCGTGTACACGGCAGCGCCCAGGGCGACTGGCTGACGACCCCCTTGGGATATGGACCGGAGGGCTTCCAGCGACGCTGGCCCGATTGGCAACGGAACTACCTGAAGACCCATCCGGAGGACAAACGCTTCCGAACGGACCTGCGCCACGCCCACGCCGATCTGGTGGAGATTGGCTCCGACCTGGGTCCGCTGGCCTTGCTGGGCTTGCTGGTCCTGTTTGGCTTTGCCCTCTGGCGCATACCGCCCGAGGGCAAGCGATGGAGCGGCCCGGCCTTGGGCTGCCTTGTGGCTGGACTCGCGGGTGGCCTGGCCGCGCCGGTGATGTTCTTCGCGCCCACGGCCGGTCTGGTGGTCGCAAGCCTGGGGCTGCGCCTGGGCCCAGCTCGACGATTCGCCGTGCCGGGCAGTCGCCTGTTGATCTTGGGCATGCTGGGCCTGGCCCTGTTTGTCGGGGCCAAAAGAATACTCAGCGAACGCAATCGCACACAGGCCACCGAGATCGAGGCCCAGGGTCGCTTAGAGATAGCCCGGGTGCTGGTGGAGCAAGCCTCGGGCCTTGACTCGGGCAATTTGCGGGCCTGGATTTTGCGCGCAAGAATCTGTCGCAAAATGAATGACCCGTCCTGTGCTTGTGCCTCGGTCGACCAGGCCCAAAGACGCCTGCCCTCGGACGCACTACAAAGAAGGCACAAGGCTTGCCAATCCCATGGGCGATGGTGGTAAAACAAACGGGCGAGGAGAGAGACCATGCAAAAACCATCGCATCGCATAGCGCTCGTTTTGATTCTGGGTCTGACGCTTGTTTTGGCTGCCTGCGCCGGCATGGGCACCAAGGGTCCCTGGGGATATCCCTTGGCCGAACGGGGCACGGTGGAAGACGATTACCACGGCACCCGGGTGGCCGACCCGTATCGCTGGCTGGAGGATCCGGACAGCGAGGCCACCCAGGCCTGGGTTCAAGCCCAGATGGCCATCACCAACAAGTTTCTGAACACGCCCGCAAGAAACAAACTCAAAGAACGCATCACCAAGCTGCATGCGGTGGAACGTTTTGGCGCGGCACGGGAAGTGGCCGGCAAGGTCTACTTTCTGCACAACGACGGCCTGCAGAACCAAAGCGTCCTCATGGCCGTGAACGCAAGCGATCCAAAAGCCAAACCGGTCCTGGTGCTGGATCCCAACACCTTCAGCCAAGACGGCACCGCGGCCCTGAGCGCCTGGGCGATCAGCCCGGACGGCAAGCTTTTGGCTTACGCTCGCAGCGAGGGCGGCTCGGACCAGCGGATCATCAAGGTGCGAGATCTCGGCCGCTCGCAGGATCTGCCCGAGACCCTGCGGCACTGTAAGTTCAGCCATATGGATTGGAAGGCGGACGGTTCGGGCTTTTTCTACAACCGATACCCGGATCCGACCGGCAAATCGACGATTGAACAGCACCAACACAACAAGGTTTTTTTCCATGTGCCGGGACAAGCCCAGGCCGATGACCGACTCGTCTTCGAACACGCCGATCCCGATCTTTTGTGGGTGGCCCAAACCGGCGACGATGGACGCTACCTGGTCCTGCAGGGCTATCGCGGCACTTCGCCACGCAATCGAGTCTGGCTGCTCGATCTTCATGGCGAAGCCAAGGCCATTGCACTCTTCGACACCGAGGACGCAAACTACGACTACATCGAAAACATCGGCGCGACCTTCTATTTTCAGACCGACAAAGACGCGCCCAAAAACCGCGTGGTGGCCGTGGACTTAGACAAGCCCGGCACCCTGCGTGAAATCCTCGACGAGACCCAAGACGCCATCGAATCCGTGCTCATGGTCAATCATCGTTTCGTGGTCAATCGCATGCACCACGCCAAGAGCCAGGTGAGCATTTACAACCTCAACGGCTTGCGCATCAAAAATGTCGAGCTTCCGGGCCTGGGCTCGGTGGCAAGCATCCGCGGACGTCGTAACGGCTTGCGCTTCATGTTCGGCTTTGAATCCTACCTGCAGCCCTTGATTCTGATGCGTTATCACTTCGAAGGGGATCGCGTCGAAATCTTTCGCAGCGGGCCCACGCCTCTGAGCGTCGATGACTTCGTCAGCGAACAGATTTTCATCAAGAGCAAAGACGGCACCGAGCTGCCCGTTTTCGTGATTCGTCCCAAAACAGTACCCCTGGATGGCAAGGCCCCCCTCTTGCTCTATGGCTATGGCGGCTTCAACATCAGCTTGAAACCCCACTTTCGCATGCGCTGGCTCCCATGGCTTGCCCAGGGCGGCATCCTGGCCGTGGCCAACCTGAGAGGCGGCGGCGAGTACGGTGAGGCCTGGCATCAAGCCGGCGTACTGGGCAACAAACAAAATGTCTTCGATGACTTCATCGCCGCATCGGAAGGGCTCATCGCGCGCAAGTACACCAGCAAGAAAAAGCTGGCCATCATCGGCGGCTCCAACGGGGGCTTGCTGACGGCGGCCTGCATGCTGCAACGGCCCGAACTTTTCGGTGCCGTGGTTTCGGTCGTACCGGTGACCGACATGCTGCGCTACACCGAGTTCACCGTGGGCCGGTTTTGGGTCAGTCTGGCACGGTGTACCCGCCCTTGTTGATGACCACGGCCGAGGGCGACGATCGGGTGGTCCCGGCTCACGCATACAAATTCATGGCCGAAGTGCAACAAGCCGACGACGGTGAGCACCCACTGCTGTTGCGAGTCGAAGGCAAGGCAGGCCACGGCCACGGCAAGCCCATTACCAAGCAAATCGATGAGTACGCGGACTTGTATTCTTTCTTGTTCCAAGTGCTGGACATGAGGTTCTAACGCGATGTCGGACGAACAAAACAACAAGCAAGCCGAACAGCCCGAAAAAGGAAAGACCCCGGTCGAGGAACCCCCGGCTTCGCCAGAGGAGACCCCGGCCTCGCCAGAGGAGATCCCGGCTTCAACAAAGGAGACCCCGGCTTCAACAAAGGAGACCCCGGCTTCAACAAAGGAGACCCCGGCTTCAACAAAGGAGACCCCGGCTTCAACAAAGGAGACCCCGGCCTCGCCAGAGGAAACCCCGGCCTCGCCAGAGGAAACCCCGGCCTCGCCAGAGGAAAACACAGCCCTCCCCAAGGGTCTCGATGCCTTCATGCAGCGCGCGGCTTTTCCTGTTTACCGCCGGGCTGAGCGCATCCTGTCCAGCTCGCGGCAGGCCACCGACGCGGCCAGAGCGGCCCTGGCTCAGCTTTGGCTCTCAGGCCCCCCGACAGCAGAAGAAGATCTGGCCATGGCCATGTACCGGGCATGCAGCACCGCTTGCCTGAGCCGACTGGCCGGCCAAATCGGCCTGAGCAACGAGTGGCTTCAGCACATGGAGCAACGCAAGGGCAAAAGCCCGGAAGAACTCGACATCCGGGAGCAGCTGGTGGATTGGCTGACGCCCTTGGCGCCCGAAGACCAGGCGTTGTTGACGCATCATTACATCGACGGCGTGGATCGAGATCGCAATGCCAAAATCTGCGAAATCTCCCGAAGCAACATCGACCGCCGCTTGACTCTTTTCGCAGAGCAAGTCTCAGAGCACTTGCCCGCCGACGCGCCCAACCCCTTCGCAGCCGACAGCCAACCCGCGGACAACGATCACTTCGCCACCGAACGGCGATGTCTTGCGATCGACACGATGGGGGCCGAGACCGGCGAGACCGACGAAGCCTTTGCGGAACTCATGACAAAGCGCAAAGACTGGCAACAAGAGCGGCTCGAAACCGAAACCCAGCAGGTTGCCGCTACGATCCTGCGCTTGCGTGCCGCTCAGAAAAATCCACTGAAGCGCGCGCTGACCAAGAACATTCTGATCCCAGCCCTGCTCATCGCCCTGGCTGTGGGTCTGGTGTTTTTCGCGACCTGGCCGAGGCCCGAAGAGCCCGTATCGCTCGCCCCCGGGAAAGACCCCTTTTCGCTTCAGCTCATGCTTTCACGCGAATACAAAATGCGGGAACTCAAGCCCGGTGAACGCGTGGAACCAGGGGACATATTGGCCTATCAGGTCAATCTGGCCAAAAAGGCCTTTGTGGTGGTGGCCGGCCTGGGCGAGGAAGGGAAGGCCCGCTTTCCCTTTGAGAAAGGCCCCCTCAATTGGCCCGTGCAGGCAAAAAAGCAAATCTTGCCCATCTTTACTCGCATCGACTACAGCCGCGCCAAAGAGCGCATCTTCGTGTTCTTCTGTGACCAGATCCCTGTCAGACCCGAGTCGCTCTTGGAAATGCTGGAACAGGCCTACCCCTTCAACCGGGAAGGCCGTCGAGACCTGAGCCAAATTCGCATGCAGGAAGCCGGCGACTGCCGGATCCTGTCTGAGCTGGTGTCGGTGGATTTGACCAAGAAACAGAAGAAATAAAAAGCCTATTCCAGGTCCATTGCGCAGCGGAATCCCAGATAGCGCTGCCAATACCCAGGAACATAATACTGGTCCTTGGCCGAAACGCGCAGGGAAGAAAGTGCCGAGTTGTTGAAAGCGCCACCCCGTGGCGATCTGGCTCCACAATCGACCGTGTCGCCACCGACCCAGACCTCGCCCGTGGACGGAGCGCCCACATAGTTGTCGTGCCAGCAGTCCTCGACCCACTCTTGTACATTGCCCAGCACGTCGTACAGGCCAAAGTCGTTGGGGGTCTTCTGCCCCACCGGATGGGTTTGGTTTTCTGAATTGAGCATATGCCAGGCGATATCGTCCACGCAATCCACGTTGTCACCACAATAGTACCGCGTGCTGGTTCCGGCTCGCGCCGCGTGCTCCCACTCGGCATCACTGGGAAGGCGGCCGCCCACGGCCTGGCAGAACACCCTGGCGTAGTTCCAGTCCACGGCCTCGACGGGACAGTTGGGACAGCCCTGATGACCGCTGGGGTTTTCTCCTTCAACCAACTGGTACTGAGCCTGGGTTACCTCGGTGGTCATCAAGGCAAAAGAAGAAACGGTCACCGTGTGCCTGGGCTTTTCGTATGACAGGCAGGTGTCGTCCATGACGGAGCAGCCCATTTCGAAAGTACCCTCGGGAATGATGGTCCAGGTGATGTCGTATTGATCGGTCCAGGTCGGATCGTCCGCATCACCGGCATCCCCGCCCCCATCCTCGTCCGCACTCCCATCACTTCCGTCGGTGCCGGCATCTTCGTCTGCGCTTCCGTCTGCGACACCATCCTCGTCCGCACTTCCATCACTTCCGTCGGTGCCGGCATCTTCGTCCGCACCGGCATCGGCGGGCGCGTCGGTGGCCGCGTCAGGAACAAGGCCTGCATCGTCTTCGGATGAGCTACCCGAACAAGCGATCATTAAAGACAGTGCAAAAATCGCAAAAAGGAAAACCCGGACAGACAACCGGATTCTCTGTGTTGTCAATCTGAAATCCACGCTAGAAATCCCCTCTGATGAATGCGCGCCCCTGCTCGCTGCTGACTTCCCAGGTGCTGATGCCCAGCCTGCTGCCGGCGGGCGCGCCGGGCCAGGGGCTCAAATCGTAAACCGGCACGAAAAGATCCGCCGAGGCCAGGACTTGACCCACCGCGCGGCTTAGCACGTCGCCCAAAATCCGTTGTGTCAAAAGATCGCAAGCAAAAGCCAACTCGGCCTCGTCGGCCATGGCCCCGTCCACATTCAGGTTGAGTTCGCATGTGGTCTGTACGCCGTCTGCGGCCGTGAACAGAAGGCCCCGGATGGCATTGCCGCTCAAGCTGCCGGGCAGCTTCAAGCCGACAAAACCGTCGAAGGAAAAGACCGCGCCGTTGCGGGTGAACTGACCATCTACGCCCATGTCGGCCCAGCCCGCCCAAATCGTTGGCTCCTCGTTGGTCGGGCAATCGGCCACCAGCAGGGGCGACAGCCAGGGCTTGAGGTTCAAATTCAGACCGCTGACCGCCTGACCGCTGAGATCGATTTCGGCATCGGAGAGGCCCGTCAGATCAAAGGCGCCGGCGTTCCAGGCGGCGAAGAGCAACATGTTGAACAAGTCAAAGGCCGGCAGGCTCTGCATGGCCTGACCCGTGTAACTGGGCCAAGTGGCCAGGCCGGCTTCCGGCGCCTGGCTGCAGCCGTCGATGAGGGCCAGGCCCAGATGATCGTCGTCTGAGTGGCTGGCCAAGGCCGGGCTGGTGGTCGAGTCGATGCGACCGCCCAGGGCCATACGCGCGCCTACACCGGTTAGAAAGTGCAGATCGTCGAAATTCGTCAACAGGTTGACCTCTGCAGCCACGGGCACAGCCTGCGGATCGAAAAGGTCGGGCATTTCCAAGACGCCATCGGTGGTCCAGGTGTCAAAGAGGTTTTCAAAGAAAGGAATCACGAAGCACAGGGGATTGTCCGTATCGGAGCATGAGAAAAACTGACCGATGAAGGGCTCGACGATGGGGAGGATCATGTCCATGATGGGATTGATGAGGTCATCGGCCAGGCTCTGCAACATCGAGGTGTCGAGTTGCACATCGCCCAAATCAGCGATCTGGTATCCAAAAAGCTCAACTACGCCCAGTTGCAGATTGATTTCGCTCAATAAATTCAGATCCAGGGTGCCGGATCCGAAATCAAGATCCATACTGCTGAGCGAGACCAGGGGCTCATTGTTGTTGTCCAGGTACACCGACCACTCGGCATCTACATGCAGCTCTTCAATGTCGAAGCCCACCAACATCGGGGTTTCGATGATGGTGACGCTGCTCAGGGCCGGCAAGGCACCCGCGCCCACACAGGCCGGCAGGTATTCATCCAGGCAAACGCCGTTGGCGCAAATGAAGGTGGCGGCGAGGCAGGCGATGGCCTGATCTGTCGAATTGTCGGCCACCAGATTCAAGGTGACGGCAAAAACAAACTGGCCGCTCAAGCCCAGGTTTGCGTACAGGCCCGAGAAGACCTCCCCGCCGGGTGCCGTGAAGGTGGAAAAGTCGATGTCTCCGTCCACGGCATAGTCCTTGCTGGCCAGGCGAGCCACCTTGGCTTGGCCCACGCCGATG
Source organism: Deltaproteobacteria bacterium (assembly GCA_019314375.1). Taxonomy (GTDB): domain Bacteria; phylum Myxococcota; class B64-G9; order B64-G9; family B64-G9; genus JAFCZJ01. Next base: position 10,061 of record JAFCZJ010000061.1, read on the forward strand.
TCGGTAAACCCCAGCTCCAGAATGAACTCGCCGGTTACGTTGACCGATACTTCCACATCGCCATTGAAGCCGGGGAAGGTAAAGCCGGTGCTGTATGGCGTAAACAGAGGCCAGACCCGCGTGTAGGGCTCGGGCAGATCCTCAAAGTCGATCATGTTCAGGCCGATCTCCATCAGGCTTGCCACGTCGGCTAAGGGATCGCAGCCGAAGTCCCCGTTGCCGTCGTATCCACAAGGGTCGTAGCCAGGGGGCGTACCGCGATCCAGGGCCCGATCGGTGAGCAGGCCGTGCAGGCGCTCGGGCACACGGTCACGACCGTGCATGTCATTTTGGTAAGCGAAGAAATCAGGGGCGTAGTGAAATCCGCGGGTGACCGTGTTCACGTTGCCCGCGGAGTCAATGGCCGTAGCGACCAAGAGATTCACGCCCGGGGTCACGGGCATGAGCTGGGTGAAGGCACCATTGGCCTGGACGGTGACCACCACCGCCTCGGCACCGTTCATGGCCAAGGTCAAACTCTCAACAGCGCTCATGTCGTCTGCGACCGTGCCCTGCACCGAAACTGAGTTTTCCTCGGTGTCCTTCAGCAGCGTGTCCCCGCGCTCCGGTGTCAGCAAGAGCAGACCCGGGCCCGCGTCGTCCACTTCGAGGCTGCGCTCCGCGGAAAAACCATAGGGGGGATCCAGGACCACTCGCCAGGTGTAGACGCCGGCGGCGGCAAATTGGAACTGCTGGTTGCCCAGGGAAACCACCCCGGCACCGCCCGGATCATGCCAGGTGGCCGCCAGGTTTTCTATGAGGATTCCGTCGGCGTCGCGCACCTCAAAGCCCAAGGTGACTTGTTGGTTTACACGGTAGTACTCCTGCTCAGGATCCACAGTAATGACGAGAGATGCTGGCGCGCCGGTCACCCGCAGGGTAACCGAAGAGCTCACGTTGCCGAATGGCGCGTCGAGGGTCACCCACCAGGTGTGTTCCCCTTCGCTCAAAAGCTCGTATCGACCCGCGCCCAAATCTTGCACTCGATCGGCGGTCGGCGTGATCCAAGTAGCCGGAAGATCAGCAAGGACGATGCCGTCGACGTCCAGGACCACATAGTCCAACTCCACCACATCACCACGGGCATAGCGATCCAGCCAGGGAGAAACGGTAATTTGTACCGAGACCGGTATGCGATCGATCGTATTCAATTTGGTGTCGTCACAACCCACAGACCAACCAGCAGCCATAGACGCCAACAAGAACCACCCCAGGAATAGTCTTTTACTCATGGTTTTCTCCTCCAGTTGAGGGGAAACTAACCCGAAATGGCAGATTTTGGCAAGTGGGTGGCACCCTTGCGAAATGGGTGGCACCCCTTAAGGGGCTTGGGGGTCGCGCGAAGAGGGTGGCACCTGGCTTGACAGGCTCGCCGGGCCGTACAAGACTATGCTTGCAACCATCAGGAGACAGGCATGGGGAACAAGGCATACGGGCATCTTGATACCATCTTGAAAGATCTTCAGCTACGGGGGCTTCCTGGGGACATGGAGACCCCCGCCCTGCTACGCGCGGTCTTGACGGGCCTGCATGAAACCGTGGTGGTGGTGCTTGACAAAACCGGCACCTATCTTTTTGCCTGGGCTCCACCAGAATTCTGCAAACGCTATGGCGTGGAGGCCAGCAGCCTCATCGGCCAGGACCTCTACGGTATTTATCCTCCCGAGGAGGCCAAGGAGCGCATGGAGGGCATCGCCGGGATCATCGCCACCGGCCAGCCCCGGCGTGAGGAGTTCTGTCTCGCACTTCCTGGCGGACTCTTCTGGCACGACATCACCCTCGCCCCCATGCTCGACGAAAACGGCAAGGCGCATGCCGTGCTGGGCGTCCTCCGAGATATTGGCGAAAGCAAGCGAGCCGCCAAGGCACAAGAAAGACTGGAAGAACGTATTCGTCAGGCTCAGAAGCTCGAAAGCCTTGCCAACTTGGCCCGCGGCGTGGCCCACGATTTCAACAACCTGCTTTTGGGGGTACTGGGCAACGCCAGTCTGCTCTTAGACGAACTACCCCCGGACTCCACCGCCAGGCTACGGCTCAGACAAATCGAGAAATCAGCCCTGGGCGCGGCCGATCTAACCAGGCAACTCCTGGCCTACTCCGGTGGAGGCCAGATGCTGCTCGGACGGGTCGAACTCAACGAACTCGTCAAGGAAACCGCCGACTTGCTCCGAGTCAGCATTCCCGACCGCGTCACATTGGACTTCGAGTTGAGCGAGCTTACGCCCATGCAAGCAGACAGCACCCAGCTTCGGCAGGTCATCATGAATCTGCTACTTAACGCGGCCGAGGCGATCGGCAAAAAATCGGGTCGAGTTCAAATCAAAACAGAGCGAATCAAGGTGGACAAAGGCATGCTGGTAGAAACCTACCTGGCCGACGAATTGCCCGATGGCCCCTATCAGTGCCTGGAGATCCGGGACAACGGCAAGGGCATGACGCCCGAGGTGGTGCAGAAAATCTTCGAGCCCTTTTTCTCCACCAAGTTCGTGGGTCGCGGCTTGGGTCTGGCGGCCGTGCTGGGCATCGTAAAGGCCCATCACGGTGCGTTGCAAGTCGACAGCCTTGAAGGCGAGGGCTCTGTTTTTCGCGTCTACCTGCCGGAGCGCCGAAAAAAATAGCACACCAGTCATGCGGGTCATACAGGCCTGACCGGGTCTTGCTAAACGGGTGGCACCTGGTTCATGTCGGCTAAACGGGTGGCACCTGGTTCATGTCGGCCTTATTGCGGCCTCCTGATACTTGGCGTCGATGTTGATTCGCCACAAATCAAAAGGCGCGCCGTCGGCACCCGTGAGATTACGCGCCGCCAAAATGCCTGAATAAACCGAGTGATCCATGTTGTTGTATTTGAACATGCCACCCCGGCCGATGGCCTGCAGGTTGATCAGGCTGTCTACAAAACGACGCAGGGGCTCAAAATGCTGCCGCCAACCCAATACGTAGCTGGGGTAGCTTTCGGACTCGCGCCGCACTCGACCCGCCGCCACTGACGCGGAGGACAACAGCCCCATCCGAGACAACTCATCCTTGGCCAAATCCACCAAATCCTCATCCGCCATACGCCAAAGCGCGTCACCTTGAAAACAAAAATACTCCACACTCACGGGCGTGCGGCCGGTCGCAGCCATGTCTTTAGAAAAATTGGCGTAGTTGGCCAAGCGCGCCATCTTCACCCCCGGATCATGCACATAGATCCACTGATCGGGGAACAAAGCCTCGCCCTCAACGTCCAGGTCCACGGTGATGTGATCCCGCCAGCCCAGGCGCTCGCTGCTGCGGAGCAGGGCCTCTTCCGGCTTGGGCTGTATGCTGCCCATGAAGGAGGTGATCGGTATCGAGGACAGAAAGTGCCCAGCCTCGATGCGCATACCCGGTACCTCCACCGCGATGATGCGATCTCCTCGCACATGCACTTTTTGAACATCTTGATTGAAGTAAAAACGCAGACCCGCGTCTTCCAACTTCAGGCGCATTTGCTCGCTCATTTGTCCCGCGCCCAATCGCGGGTAGTCAAACTCCTCGGCCAAGGTTTTGGCCTGCCTGCCACCACCAAAACGCAGCGCCCTTCGGGCCACCCCCCAAAGATCCAGCCCCTTGATGCGCTGAGCAGCCCAGTCGGCGCTGATCTCACGACAGGGCACGCCCCAGACCTTCTCTGTGTAGACCTTGAAAAAAGTTTCATAGAGTCGAGGCCCAAAGCTGGCGCTCACCCACTCATCAAAGCTGCGGGCTTGCGCCGGGGCCGGTCCCAACTGCGCCCTGGCAAAAGAAGCCAATGCCAGGCCCGCTTGCCACAAACCAAGCCTGGGCAGGGCGTCGGCGGCTGCGATGGGGTATCGGAAAAAACGATCCCGATAGAAAATACGCGTCAGGCGCTGGACCGGCTGGAAGTCATCGCCCAAAACCTCCCGCCAGAGCTGCTTCACCTCCTTGTTGCTCGTAAAAAAACGATGCGGACCCAAGTCATAGCCCTGCTCACGGAAAGACTCCGTTCGGGCAAGACCGCCGGGGCCTTCTTGCCGCTCCAGCACCACCACGTCGATCACGCCCGCTCGAGCCATCTCCCAGGCGGCAGCCAGTCCAGCGGGGCCGGCTCCCAGGATGCAAACCTCCGCCGATATGTGTTTTTTCGATAAATCCTGCTTACTTCGCGGCAAAACGCACCTCACCCTTTTTTCTTGGCAAATCAGTGCAGCCTACAGTTTTTCGACAATCGCGGCAGGCAACTCCGTGACTCGTTCCCAAAAAGCCCTGAGATCGTCCGGTAGTGGATCGAAAAGCTCAAGGCGCTCACCGGTGATTGGGTGATCCAACTCAAGGCGGGTGGCGTGCAGAAACATGCGAGGCAGCTCATAGGTCTCGCGCAGAAAATTATTGATGCCGCCCTTGCCGTAATTGGAATCACCGAAAATGAAATGAGTTTCTCCTGCCAGGTGTCGCCGAATCTGATGATGCCGCCCCGTGTGAAGCCGGGCATACAACAAGCTGCAATCCAATCCTTCGCCGATGCGTCCCCGCCATATGGTATTAAAGTCGGTGCGGGCTTCCTGTTTTTCGCCCTTTTTGCCCTTGGACCTGTTGGTCAAAGGCCTGTCGATGCTGAATTCGTCTTTGCTGTGACCCCGGGCAAAGCAAAGATATTGTTTTTTTGTGCTTTCGGCGGCCATGGCGGCCTGCAGGGCCTTGGCGTCCTTGCTGGACAAAGCAAAAACCATGACGCCGGAGGCCTGTCGGTCAAGCCTGTGGATCGGATAAACCCGTTTTTTGATTTGATTGCGCAATTCCTGCAGTAAAAAAACACGATCGCTCGACCTGGCCGAGCGATGGACAAGCAGTCCGCCGGGCTTGCTTGTCGCCACCAGGTGCTTGTCTTGAAATAGAATGCGGTAACTCATTCGGGCTCAGCTCTCGCAAGAATCGGGTTGGCGCAGTCGGCAACCTCTTCAAGGAGCAGGTGCAAACGCTCGGGCTGGCGCCGCCCCAGCAATTTCAAAAAACGCTCGGTCAAGTACTTGGCTCGTTCGGGGTAGTCTTCCAGGCAAGCGCAGGACATGAGGCCGCCCGCGATCATACCGTGCCCGCCGCCTTTACCCTGGCGACCCAACAATTGACGCATGATTCGTTCGGCCCTGGCCTCGGGTCGCCTGCTGCGCATGCTGATATGAATCTGCCCGGGCACCAGGCCGCTCACCATGCACCAGCTGATGCGCTCCATGGCCGCGAACAAATCCGCCACCTCGGCCACCACCTCGGCCGATTCCACCGGCCCCATATGGCAAACGCAGGTGTGTCGCCCCACCATGACCCGGCTCATGGCGCGGGCCACGTTCTGAAAATAGGCCCGCGAACGCACGGGGTGCCGAATGCTCCCAAGAACCCGTAAGCGCACCTTGGGAAAGACCTGCATATAGGCCTCCTGGTCGGCCCGGGTGGTCTCCCGACCCATGTCCTGGGTCTCGGAGATGATGGCGTATGCCACGGCCGTCGCCAGATCGGCGGACAATTCCAGCCCCAGTGCCTGATGATAAGCCAGCACCATGGTTGTACAGCAACCCATGTCGGGCTGAATGTCGACGAAATCCGCGGTGGGGCGGGTCTTGCTGGGGTGGTGGTCGATGACCACGTGGCAACGACGGCTTTGATGCGGAAAAGAGTTATTGCCCGCGCCAGGCTGGCTGTCCACCATGGCAAAGCGATCGCTCTTCAGCAATCGAGGTCTGCTCTTCTCCAGGCTGCGCAGGGGAATTTTGAGCAGCTTGACCATAACGCGATTTTCCGCGCGGCCCAGGCGCCCGCCGTAGACCAGCACGGGCTTCAAGCCGAAGGACTTGCCCACCGAAGCAAGAAGCCAACCCGCCGCCAAGCAATCCGGATCCGGGTTGTCGTGCAGGTAAACCAGCAAGCGACGCCCGCCGGCAAGGCTCTCTTCCAGACCCTTGAGGTCCACGAACACCTCCTCGTTTCCTCTCTCATAACGCTCAAATCGCCCAAAGTCCACAAGGCTTGGGTCTTGGACGGAGCCTCACGCCTGTGCTAGGCTCGGCGGCCAAACCATGGGAGGCCGCTGTGAGCAACTGGCTCAGTCGTCAAATCAATCGCATTAATTTCATGCACAAGGCCCTGCGCCCTCGATTGCTTTCCATGCTGATGGGGCGCATTGTGCCCTTCGTGGGCACGGCGGGCGTGAAAATCGAAGAGATGAACGAAGACCGAGTCGTGGCCACCTTGCGCAATAAGCGCAAGGTGCGCAACCACATTCGTGGACTGCATGCGGCGGCCATGACCTTGGCGGCCGAGACGGCCACGGGTTTCGTGGTGGTCATGAACCTGCCAGAAGACAAGCTGCCCCTGATGAAATCCCTCAAGGTGAACTTCGTAAAGCGCGCCACCGGCGGCATGAAGTTCGTCGCCGAGTTGAATGATGAGCAACGCGCCCAGATGCGGAATGAACCCAAAGGCGCGGTCACGGTCAAGGTCAACGCCAAAGACGACATGGGACAAGAGTGCATCCGCTGCGAAATGATCTGGGCCTGGGTGCCCAAGAAGCGAAAGGCGAAATGAACAAGATCCGCAACTTCAGCATCGTCGCCCACATCGATCACGGCAAAAGCACCTTGGCCGATCGCCTCATTCAGCAGGCCGGCCTGGTGGAGGCCCGGGCTTTTCGTGATCAGATTTTGGACGACATGGACATCGAGCGCGAGCGCGGCATCACCATCAAGTCCAACACGGTCAGCCTGCCCTACAAGGCCAAAAACGGCGAAAGCTATGAGCTGAACCTCCTCGACACACCTGGACATGTGGACTTTTCCTACGAGGTCTCGCGGGCCCTTTCCGCCTGCGAGGGCGTTTTGTTGTTGGTGGACGCGGCTCAGGGCGTCGAGGCCCAAACCTTGGCGCACCTGTACTCGGCCATCGAGCACGATCTGTGCATCGTGCCGGTCATCAACAAAATCGATCTGCCGGCGGCCGATGTCGAGAGCTGCCTGGTGCAGATCGAGCAGGATCTGGGCCTGGAGCCGGACGAGGTGATCCTCTGCTCGGCCAAAACGGGTGAAGGCATTGAAGACGTCCTGGAGGCCGTGGTGGCGCGCATCCCTCCGCCCGCGGGCGATATCGATACGTCTTTGCGCGCTTTGATCTTTGACGCCCGCTATGATTCCTTTCGGGGCACGGTGGTCAGCTTCCGCGTGATCGATGGTCAAATGGACTCAGGAAAAACCGTGCGCATGATGCACAACAGTTCCGAGCACAAGCTTGAGGAAATCGGCAAGTTCCGCATCAAGCGGTATCCGGTGCAGAAGCTTTCGGCTGGAGACGTGGGCTATTTGATTGCGGGTATCAAGACGGTGCGGGACGTGCAAATCGGCGATACGGTCACCATGGACGAAAACCCGGCGACAAAACCTTTGCCGGGCTTCAAGGAAGTAAAACCCGTGGTCTTCAGCTCCATGTATCCCATCGCCGCGGACGATTACCCGGCGCTTGCCGATGCCCTGGAAAAGTACCACTTAAACGACGCGGCCCTGGTCTATCAGAAGGACAGCTCGGTGGCTTTGGGGCAGGGCTTTCGTTGCGGCTTTCTTGGTTTGCTGCACTTGGAAATTGTACAGGAACGACTCGAGCGGGAATACGGCCAGTCCTTGATCCTGACCATGCCCTCCGTGCGTTACAAGTTCACCGTGAGAGACGGCGAAGTGGTGGTGGTGGACAACCCATCCTATTTCCCCGACCCAATGCTCATCGAACGCAGCGAGGAGCCTTTCATCAAGGCTCAAATTCTCATGCCGGACCGTTACATGGGGGCGGTCATGAGCCTGTGTTTGGAGCGCCGCGCGGAGAACACCAACTTCAGCTACCCCAGCCCGGGCCGCATTGAGCTCATCGCCGAGATGCCCTTGTCCGAAGTCATCTTCGACTTCTATGACAAACTCAAAAGCGTCACCCAGGGTTATGGCTCCTTTGATTACGAATTGGCGGGCTATCGAAGCTCCGATCTGGTCAAGATGGACATTCTGGTCAACGGCGAGTCCGTCGACGCCTTGGCCACCATGGTGCACAAAGATCGGGCACGGCAGCGGGGCATACAAATTTGTGATCGGCTCAAGGAAGAAATCCCGCGGCAGATGTTCAAGATCGCCATCCAGGCCGCGCTGGGTTCCAGCATCATCGCGCGGACCACGATTTCAGCTTTCCGCAAGGACGTGACGGCCAAGTGTTATGGTGGCGACATCAGCCGCAAGCGGAAGCTTTTGGAAAAACAGAAAAAAGGAAAGAAGCGAATGAAGATGGTGGGTCAGGTGCAGATCCCCCAAAGTGCCTTCGTATCAATCCTCAAAACGGACCGGGATTGAGCCAGCCAGTGACCTCCGCTGCGTCGCCCGGGGTCTATGTTCACCTGCCCTTTTGCGCCTCTCGTTGCAGCTATTGTGATTTTCTATCCGGCTTTGACCCAGCCGCCATGCCCAAATATGTAGACGCAGTCCTACGCGAAGCAGAACTCACCCAAAAACAGCCAAACCCCTGGAAAAACGCCCTCTTTGACACCCTATACCTCGGCGGCGGCACCCCCTCATTCCTGGGTGCCACCCTTTTAGTGAAACTTGTCGAGGGACTGCGCGGACGCTTAGGGTTGACAGAAGACTGTGAGCATACTGTCGAGTGCAACCCCTCGGACATCCATCAAGATTTACTCAACGCCCTGGCGAAATCAGGGATAAACCGCATAAGCCTGGGGGTACAAAGCTTTGTTGACTCCGAATTGGCGATCTTGTCGCGGCGTCATGATGCCCAGGGAGCCCATCATGCCTTGAAGCTGATCGGGCAACACGATGCGTCATTCCTCCTCAATGTCGATCTGATCCACGCCATTCCAGGCCAAAACCTCGAAAGCCTGAATTTTTCTCTTTGTCAGGCCCTCGATCACAAACCAAATCACCTCTCCTGCTATGCGCTCACGCTATCCCAAGAGTCTCCCCTCGCGAAACGCCTGGCACTTCAAAACAGGCCCGACCTTACTAATTTCAAAGAAGAATTTTATCCTGTTGACGAGGACTCCCAGCTGAAGCACTACACTTTCATCGAAAAACATCTCGAGTCTGCGGGTTTCGAGCATTACGAAATCAGCAATTATGCAAAAGAGGAATATCGCTCCCGTCACAACCAAAAATACTGGAAAAGAGTGCCGGTCCTCGCCCTTGGCTCAGGTGCTTATGGATTTGATGGAAAAAATCGCTATGAAAACACCGACGATCTTAATGTCTACTTGGAATCTGTAGACAAAAATCGGCTCCCAGTGAAACAATTTGAGCAATTGAACGCAGAACAAGTTCGCTTGGAGGAAATCGCTTTGGGCCTGAGGACTTCGGACGGATTTCACTCCAGTTGCTTGTCCGCCAGCGAAAAAACAGAAAAAATTTTGCAAAAACTCGCCAAAGAAAACTTGCTACTGAAAAACAAAACCGGACAACTACGACCCACCAGTCAAGGAATGCTAATGGCTGATGCCATCGCCCTTCGGCTAGCATAATCTCTATCACCCATACCTCTATTCATCGCCCTACCCCCAACAAGCGACTCGCCAAGCCATCGAGCCATTGTGCCAAGGACTGATCCGGTGATGCCTGCCAGTCGTATCCCAACCAAAGATCAAGGGGCCAAACCGGAACACCGTCCCGAGAATCCACACATCTTCCCGTGGTCAATCCATCCACAGCCACGGCACAGACATCCTTGTGGGGCCAGCGAAGCTTAGCCAAAACGTTTCGAAATCGGCCCAGATACTCCACTTGCTCAAAAGACCCCAGGCAATAGACGCCGTTGACGAAAGCCAAGCCCAAAAAACAAGGGACCAAACCGGGACAAATTTTCCCATCAGAAAGAGCGGCACTTATTGCTCTGGGTGTTAGCGCCACATCCACACCGGGTCCATGCAGGCCTTCATCGTCCACGAGCAGAGACTCCGTTCGTAGGCGCTTGCCCTTCTGGATCCCAGTCACAAACCAAGCCGGCTTCATCCCCAATCCCTCTTGGAGTTTTCTCCTCACCGACGAATCAAACAACATGCGACTCATGGGATGAGCAGAATCTTCGAATACCCGCAGCAGGTAGTCAGTGACCAAGGCGTTGAGATCCATATAAAAAACATCCTGTTTCGCGGTAATTCTTCGGAGTACTTTCTCGCTGGCCGCCAAGGCCCATGGCCCAAACAACTGCCCCTCCTCGACTCGCCCCAAAAGATCCTTCAGGGATGAGCACAAGTCGATCGTCGTATTTCTTGCTTTGGCCGAAATCTTGGCCCCATATACCAAACCATCCCGCGAAACGGCTGGCACCAAAGAAATCCGCCGCTCGGGATCTGATCCTGCCCCGTCCTGAAGTCGGTTCATCTCACCCTTCAGCTGGCCGCGAAAAGAAGTACTGCCTGCTATCATGAGTTCGTCAAGAGGCCGGCGGCGGCTGAGATTGAGGCAACCAGACCAAGCCGGGTTTGAGAAAGGAACGCCAGAATATGCTGCCACAAAATAGGGCAAGGATACTGGTTGTCCAGTGATGGCCATCAAGTGAGCAGCCAAAAAAGTGGGCCCTTCCGACAAGCACAGATGGGTTGTAGTCTGCAGCACAGGTGCCCTGATAAAGGAATCCAAGGCTGCCTGCAAATCAGACGGGCACAGCCCCTGTCTTGCCAACTGAGCGGCCATCGACTCTATCAGGGCCGGCTCAACAATTGACCCGGGAGGCCTTGCCCAGAGCCGGGAAGAGTACTCAGAAACCGAAGTCGATCCCCAGCGCTCCAGAATGGCCGCTAGACGCGATCGCCCAAGATCGCGCAACTTCCCAGGGCTAAGCAATGAAAGGGAGGAGGGCTTTGCGCTGGGTGGGATAGTCATCAAAGGTCTTCTTGTACCATTTGTGAATGGAAAAAGCCCTCGGTGCCAAATTGGCTACTGTCCACACAAAAAAAGCAAGTCCTCCCCAATTCCAGCACATTAACGCCCAGCCGCCCCATTGAATGATTTCTCCAAAATAGTTGGGGCTTGAGATGAAACGATAGAATCCGCCCTTGGGGATTTTGTAGCCCGTCTCACCAGGCGCACGAAGGTTGATCAAAATATGATCCGCATGCTTGTTCACCACAAAACCAAAAAGGAACAAGGCAAAACCCACGACAAATCTTGGATCCCACAACCAACTCAACTCATAGCCGGGCCCAAGACCAAAAATCCAACGCGCATTGAGGTAGGCGTTGCCAAAATTGAAGACGACAGCCAAACCCACGATAAGCATGGTTGTCTGCTTCCGCTCGCCCCGAAGACGAAAAGGGAAAATGAAAGACCTGTGCAGGTAATGAATCTGCCAAAGAATCAGCAACAGAACAGGAACCACTTCCGTCTGCCTCTGCCCGAGAAAGAAGTAGAAAAAAAACAACAGTGATGCTGGCGACTCCTGGATAATCCAACCCAGCCGATTGCTCATCCGAGGCCCCCAGCCTTTTCGAGCAAATCTCCCATACGGCGCTGATACAAAAAAAAGCGAAATGAAGGTAACGCCAGCCAGAGAAAGCCAAACCCAAACCAAATAGGAATAAAATTCAAGTTCTGCCATGAGCCTCTAATAACAAACACCACCCGAGGAGTGCCACCCTTTTCGATCCGGTCACCCCCTGTCCGTATCTCGGACACTTTGTGAAATACCGTCCCCCGGTGCAACCCGGGTGCCCTCTGGTTTTCTTTCGAGATCACAGCATGCTAGGTGCTGTATCAAAATTTGGTGCCCCTTTGGCTTCATTCTTGCTTTCCTGTTACTCACTATGCCGAGACCTCTTCGATTCATGCCAGAACCTCATACTCTTTTCGAAGTCACTTTGCGCTGTATGCAACAACGATTTCTGTTGCGGCCCTCCAAGCGCCTCAATGCCCTTGTTCTTGGGGTGCTCAGTATGGCCATGAAGAACCAGCCCGATGTGTGCGTTTATGTCTTTTCCTTTGCTTCTAACCATTTTCACATCATTCTCTCAGCCCCGAATCATAAGGCGCTGTCCGATTTTATGTGCTTCATCAACACGAATTTAGCCAAGGAAGCTGGTCGACTTCACAACTGGTTCGGACCCTTCTGGTCTCGGCGATACCACGCTAGCGCCATCCTTGATCGTGAGTCCATGATCGAGCGCCTGACCTATGTGCTGGCACATGGAGTCAAGGAAAACCTGGTGGCTCGCTGTTCACAATGGCCCGGCGCGAACTGCGCAAAAGCCCTCACCTCCGGTGAGCCTCTCCTCGGAATCTGGGTGGATCGATCGGGTCTCTACACCGCAAACCGCTCGGGTGAAAACGTGCCCATTAGAGATTTCGAACGCCATGTGGAGGTTCAACTCAGTCGACTGCCCTGGTTTGCCGACTTGAGTGATGCCGAACACCAAGCCAAGATCCAGGAGATCATCGAAGAGATTCAACAATCCGCTGCTATCAAAAGACTGAAAGAAGGAAAAAGAGTCATGGGGGCCAAGCGGGTCTGCAGGCAGAACCCACATGCACGACCCCGTAAAATCACCCGCAGCCCCGCTCCAAAATGCCATGCCGGAAGCAAAGACAAGTGGCTCAGACACGTGGAGTCCTACCAGCTATTCAAGGTGCTCTACCGACAAGCGGTCAATTTCTGGAAAGCGGGTTCTAAAGATGTGGAATTCCCATCCGGCTGCTTCTTACCTGGTGGTGAATTCCTCCTGGCGGGCAATACCGGTCCCCCTTTCCCATCACCCGCTGCCCCCTAAAGCACCCAAAAGCACAACAATTCCTCGACAGACAACGAAGAGGGTGGCACCTTGAGTCATGCGCAGAAAGACATACTCTTGGCAGGAGGCTGTTTCGATCTGCGCCCCTGATACCCGAGGCTTTTGTTTGCTTCTTTTGCTGCTTGCCTCTGTCTGCTGGACTGCTTGCCAACAAGAACCTCCTTCGCATCAAGCCATTGAGTCACCCTCCACAGATGCAAATTTCCGAAAACGAAATTCTAAATTGCCCCAGGCACCAGCCAATCCGAGCGCAGCCCTTCTCATCTCGACAATTGAAAAAGGCGATCGCGCCAAGGTTCGGCACCTGCTTGCTCTCGGGGCAGACCCCGCGGAACACGGGCCGGATGGACGGACAGGCCTACATGCCTTTTTCTCCCCAAAGAACTGGAGCATCGACCCCGATCTCCTGAAAGACTTGCTCGAAGCCGGCTGTAACCTGAATGCTCGAGATGCTGGCGGGGCCACTCCACTTCATCTTGCTGTGAGGCGAGGGCACCTGGGCCTGATTAAAACATTGCTACTCAGCGGGGCGTCGACCGCAGTCCAGGACAAGGAGGGACGGACGCTGCTGCATTCTGCTCTCGAGCACAATCAAGATAAAGTCCTTCAGTATTTTCTGGAGCATAATTTGTCCGCAAATCTAGCGAATGCAGAAGGACGAACCCCTTTACACCTCGCGAGAGACCAGAACAACCCGGACAATGCCTTTTTGCTGGTTGCCTTTGGCGCCGATCCGCGCAAGCCAGATGCCTATGGAGATAGCCCCTTGCCATGGTTGACTCAACGCTGCTTGCAGCTCATGGTCAAAATTCCCACAGAAAACGAGTTGATTGATCATCCTTGTGCTCGTATCCCAGAACTGAGATCTCCCGCGCTGCATATGGCCGTCGCACAGGGTCAAGAACGCCTGGCGCAGGGCCTACTTCGCGCTGGTGCGGATCCACTTGCGCTCTACGCCCTGATTCCCGAAATGAACGTCGCCGCCACCGCCCTGCATGCTGCGGCAGTCGGCGGACACCTGGATTCATTGAACTTGTTGCTCAAAAAAAACATCCCTGTAGACACGCCTGACGCGGCCGGCTGGACTGCACTGCATCGAGCCGTCTGGAAGAATCATGAGCCGATCATTCGGCGACTTCTGACCGCCAAAGCCAACCCGAAACAAAAAACGCGCTCAGGCTCAAATGCTTATGACCTCGCAGAACAGCGCGGATATATCAACATCCTGAAAATACTAAAAGAAGCATCTCCGAAATATCGCGCCAAATAGACTCTGGGAAACGGGTGGCACCGCACCCGGGCACCGCACCCGGCCCCGCACCCAGGCACCCAGTCGCAGCTTCCAAAGAGGATCTTGAAGACATGTCGGTTACTTGCTAGGTTTGAGGGACCATGCGATACACAATATTATCTTTCTCCTTTCTTCTGTTCCTCCTTTCCTTCTCCAGCCCGGCTTCTGCCTGGGACGATTTTCTGGGGGTTCGCCCAATGGGCATGGGCGGTGCCCACAGCGCTGTCGTCACCGGCAACGATGCCATCTTTCTCAATCCCGCGGGCATGGCGCTCTTCAGGCGCTACTCCTTCGAGACTCAGTATCTGTTGACTCCGGAATTCGGCGTCGAAGGCGGCCCCATGGAGCACGTGTTTAACGTCTCCGTTGTCGACAACCAAATTACACCCGTGGCCACCGGAATATCGTACACACGCATTGAGCGAGATGACGCCAAGCGGGGCAATCGCTACGACATGGCCTTTGGCTACGCCCTGGGCCAAAATCTGATGATCGGCACCAACGTCAAGTACCTGAACTATGAACGAGAGGGTCGCGAGGATCTGGATGCGGTCACCATGGATTTCGGCATGCTCATGCGCTTTGATTTTGGTGTGTCCATCGGCCTGGTTGGCTACAACCTGACCAATACCGGCGACTACCTTGAGCACCCCATCAGCATGGCCGCGGCCGTGAGCTTTTCCCCCTTTCGCACCCTATCCCTTGCCTTCGACTGGATGATCAACTTCCAGAAACCAGATGAGGCCGCCGACGCTCTGGGCGAAAAGGGCACCGGCTACGCTTATCGATTTGGGGCCGAATATCTTCTCATGGATCAGCTGCTCTTGCGGGCGGGCGCGGTCATCGATCAAACCCGCCCAGAGAGCGACCAGTACGGTTGGAGCGCAGGCATCGGCTACATCACGAAGACCTTCGGCATCGGATTCAGCTACCAACAATCCTTCGAGCACAGCTGGGACGGCACCTTCGGCATCGGTCTGCGACTGCACATGCTCTAAGCAGTCCAGGAGTATCAGTTGACACTGGGCCAACCTCCCCGATTGGTCAGAACCCAGACATCGCCCCGCTGGCCCTCCACCATGGGAAAATAGATAACGAGGCCCGTCGGCACCCCGGCCTTTGGCCGATAGGGCTGCACGAAACGGGTGGCACTTAGGTTAAGGCCCCAGGCCTCCTGGTAAACGCCGTCGCGACTGGAGAGCAAAATGGCTATGCGATCCGGTTGCTTGCCGCTGCCCTGGCCCGAATAGCCCAACAAGGCGTCCCGTCGTCCGTCCCCGTTGAAATCCTGATCCAGCATGGGGTATGAACCGCTCATCTCCTGGGCCGAATGCAGATTCACACCCAATGAGGTCTCCAGCCGAAAATCTTCCCTCTGCTTCAGACCATCCTTGCTCAAGTGCACCAAGAAAGGCACATCCAGCTTGCCGCTGAGCAAAATCCGGCTGATGACCATGACGCCCATCTCCACCGCGGGTCGAAGCAAGTCGTCCTTGCCGTCACCGTTCACGTCCACCAACTTCACCGAAGCGCCGTAGCCATCCGTGTCCAAAACCAACGCTGGCTTCTCCTCGAATCCACCCCCTCCAGAACGAGACAGAAACAAGCGAAGCGAAGATCGCATGTTGGCAATACCGCCCCGATTCTTGTTCAACAAAAGATCGGCTCGCCCGTCCCCGTTCACATCGCCGGCTTGTCCCCGCACATAGACACCATGCTTGACCCGCTCTTTTCCCGTCAGCAATCCGAAGGCCCGATAAATGTCTGGCTCCCCAGGATAGCCACCATTTTTTCTCGCACGAAATATGGCCACCACGTCTTCCCGGAAAAACCAAAGGTCCTGCCTGCCGTCCCCATCCTGATCCGCCAATTGAAAACGCGGATAGCTAAAGCGAAAAGAAGCCGAGAAATCCCTCACCGCGCGTCGATCCTCTTCGGCGGTGTAAAGATTCGCGCGCAAAGGCACTCGCAAAACCTGCGCCATTTCGTAGACCCCACGCCCGCGATGAGCGTACAAAGTCATGGGTCCGATGGGCACCGTGGGCACCAATAAACCCTGCCCGCCACCCGGCAAAGGAATCAACAGCCGCATCGGGGGACACCGATCTTCGTGCGGAAAAGCCGCAACGGTCATGACCTTGACCAATGCCTTTGGCTCGGTCCGGAGTTTGCCGTCCACCTGCCCGGAAAGGGACCAAACCCCATCGGCCGCCAACAAAAGCACATCCGCCCTGCCGTCCCCGTCCCCATCCCCGACATCAAAGGCCACCGTGCTCTCCGGCAAAGAAATGACTTGAACCGGCTTGCTCCCCTGGCCTTCCGCTCGCGCGGGAAAAACGCTCAAGCGAGCCCTGGATCGAGGAGGCAGGCCTTGCCGCCAAAACACCAGCAACTCGCGCAAGCCATCTCCATCCAAATCCCCGTCGGCCACGTGCACCACCCGTCCCGGCACCCGCAGAATCTCTTTCTGCATGGGACCAGACCCCAGTGCCGCGACCATCAGGCAAACCAGGGACCAGCTAGCCCAAACTATCATGGGTCCTCTCCCCTCGGATGCATGGGCGTGAACAAGCGATGGCCCGTCAACTCGTTGATGCCCACGTAAATCTCTATGTCAAATACTTCCTTCAAGCGCCCATAAGTCATGACTTGCTCCAGGTCGCCCTGGACCACAAGCCGACCCTCCTTGAGCAGGGCGAAGAGATCACAGTAGGCCGCGGCCAAGTTCAGATCGTGCACCGCCGCCAATACCGTCAAGCCCTGCTCCCGCCTCACCCGATCCACCAAGGCATAAAGCTCGATCTGGTGCCGGATATCCAAATGAGAAGCCGGTTCATCGAGCAACAGAACCTGGGGTTGCTGAGCCAAGGCCTTCGCCACCACCACGCGCTTGGTTTCTCCACCGCTCAATTCGCCGATCCGACGGCCGGCCAAATGCAATACGTCCGTCGCCTCCATGGCCCAGCGGGCCACCTCCAAATCTTCAGGCCTGTCAAAACCCAAAGGCCCCCGATGAGGCACCCGCCCCAAAAGCACCACCTCCTGCACCGTAAAGGGAAAGGCCAACTCAAACTGCTGCGGCACAACGGCCACCCTTTGCGCCAGTTCACGGCGTCCCCACGTGGCGAGGTCTCGACCAAGCACTTGCACCTGTCCCCGCTCGACAGACAGCGCCCCGCTCAGCACATGCAAAAGAGTGGTCTTGCCGGAGCCATTGGGGCCCATGAGGGCCGCAAAAGCCCCTTTGGGCACGGAAAGCGCCACCTCTCGCAGAACATGGCGAGCACCGTAGAAAAAATCGATCCCTTCTGTGTGAATGGCCCAGTCCATGGCCGCTCCTCCTGCCCCATCATGCCCCAGCAGCCTTCCCGCAAGCAATGTCTACCCACAACAAGGCGCTGGTTTCTTGCTGACCCAGGCTGCGCTCTGGTACCTTGGTATCCATGGATGCTGTCTTTCTTTCCGGTGGTGGAGCCCGAGGTGCCTACGAAGTGGGCGTATTACAAGCCCTGCTCAAAGACGGCCCGCCCATTGAAATCTTCGGGGGTGCCTCGGTGGGTGCCATCAATGCGGTGCTCAGCGCCACCGGCCAGCTCGATGAGCTCCGGGAGGTTTGGCGTCACCTCTCGACGCTGAGGATTTACCGCCCCCGTCTGGATCTATGGAACGTGACTCGTTGGCGCTCGCTGACCGACAACAAAGCACTGGCCAATCGCTTGCGCGATCACGTGCATTGGCAGAAGCTGGCCCACTCTCGCCTACGCGTTTTCATCAGCGCCACCAACGTCACCACCAAAACGGCCGAGACCTTTTCGACCACGGAGATCACCTATCGTCACGTGCTGGCCTCGTCCGCCATCCCCATTCTCTTTCCGCCGGTCAAAATCGGCAAATCCTGGTACATCGACGGTGCCTTCAGCCTGCAAAGACCGCTTAAGCCCTTGCTGGACGCTGGTGCCAGCCGCATCTTCACGGTGTTCCTCAGCCCACGCCGCCCGCGTCTCCGCGCGCCAAGCAGCCTTTTCGACCTGGCCGATCGAACGCTCGAGGTCATTTTGAGCTCAGCCGTAGAGGTGGATCGAGCACAGATCGAGGCCACCAACGCCGAGGTACAACGATTGCGTGAGTTGGGCTCTGACCCTGGTTTGATGCAACACAAAGCCTACCGTCGAGTCCAGGTCATCGGCATCTACCCCTCCAGGGAACTGGGCGCGGTAGCCTCCTATCTGCATTTTTCAGCCAAGCGTTCCAGCGAACTCATTGAATTGGGCAAGCGAGATTGCTACCAGGTCCTCAAACGACACAAGCTTTTGTAGGCCCTCAAGAGAAAGCCACCTGGTGCCGGTGCCTAAGTAGCCACAGGAAAAAGGGTCCGCCCAGAAAAGCCGTCACCACGCCCACCGGCGGTTCCGTATCCAAAGCCACGAAAAGCAAACGAGCGCCCAGATCCGCCAAGACCAAAAAGATCCCGCCGGCCAAGGCGGAAGCCGGCAGCAAAAGGCGGTGGTCCGGACCGAGGATGAGGCGCATCAAATGTGGAACGATGAGGCCCACGAATCCGATGATTCCAGAGACGCTGACCGCCAGGCCGGTCAAGAGAGAGGCCGACAAAAAGACGCGCAACTTAATCCGCTCTACATCCACGCCCAGGTTGGATGCACCTCGATCCCCCAGGGCCATGGCGTTCATCGCACCGGTAGAAGACATCAGCACCACCAAGCCCAGCAGCACGCCACCCGCAAGCGCAGCCAGGCTCAGATAGTCCCGGTAGCCGAGACTGCCCATGAGCCAAAAGAGAACCTCTTGAGTCTTGGTGGCCGACACCACGCTCTTGATGAACATGATGATGGCGGAAGCAAAGGCGTTAAAAACCACGCCGACCAGCAAGATGGTCGTGGCGTCGATGCGTCCGCCGACCCGACCGAGGCGATAGACCAGGAAGGTGGCAAACAACGCGCCCAGAAAAGCCGCGGGTCCCTGCACACCAAGGACCGCCAGGGGCCCCAAGCCGCCGACCAACACCAGCGCCAGACTCCCGCCCAACGCGGCCCCACCCGATACGCCCATGATGAAGGGATCGGCAAGGGGGTTGCGCAGCAAGGACTGGAAGGCCACGCCCACCGCCGCCAGGGCCATGCCCACCAGGGCCGCCAAGATGGAGCGGGGCAAGCGCACAAGCAAGAGGGTGGCCGCCTCTGGATTGCTGCTCGGATCCAAGGGCAAAAGCTGCCCCAAGTCCGTCCCGCCCGGACCCAGGAGGGCGCTTACCAACAAACTCACCAGCAACAGAAGCATCAAAAACGCGCAAACGCCGACAAGGCGTCCGACTTGCAGACTTCTTTGGGGCTGTGCTTGGGTCGAACGAATCACGCCGACATCATAGCGCCTCACCTCCCGAGACGCCAGCCTCTGAATCCATGCGCATTGCAAGAATCTCACGAGCTGTGGTAGGCAATAGAAAGACAACGCCATTCACGCCGCGAGGAAAAATGATCAACGCAGAGATGCGGCATATTTGTCCTGCCTTAGAGCCCTTGCTTAAGCGCCGGCCCGACCTTGCCGAAACCCTGGAGTGCCTGCATTCACACGACCTGGATCAAGCACTTCTTCGCTACCTGCCAAACGCCTCACAAGAGTTGCTTGCCCGCTTCCTGAACGATTGCAGTCGAATCGATTTTTCTCGCGTCGACGACCATCGGCGTGCCTTGCACTCCAGCGGGGTGATGGCACTCACCCCCGAGGACGTAGCGCCCGTGTCCATGCTCACGCTTGAGGAGCAGGGCGAACGCCGCGAACAAGACAGCCAAGCGGGCGCAGGCGCGCTGGCCGAAGGTCGCTTCGCATCGGTGGCTTTCGCGGGTGGTGCCGGCACTCGCTTTTTCTCTGGCCTCGATGCGCTGCAGCAGGCGCTGGAACACCCCAACCACAAACTCCGGCAGGGTCGTTTCGATCCCCGTGAGCCCAAAGGCGTCTTTCCTATTTCTCCGGTGGGCGGCCTAAGTTTTTACGACTTGATCATCGGGGAAGCTTTGAGGGTCGGCATAAAACATGGGCGCTTGCCCTGGGTTCTGTTGTTGACCAGCAGCGTGACCCACGATCGCACCCAGCATTTTCTTCGCACGGCCGATCTCTGGGGACTGCCACCAAATGCCTGGCGTGCCTTTACTCAGGCCGACGAGCCCCGCCTGGACATGCAAGGGCACCTGGTGGTCGAACCCGAGGGAGGCCTGGCCTGGACAGGTGATGGACATGGTGGCGTCTACCGGGCTCTGATGAATCGAGGGGCCGACGGGCGCAGCCTGCACGACATCCTGCGAGCTGACGGCGTCGAGCATTTGGTCATGCACAACGTGGACAACGCAGTCGCTCGTCCTTTCGTCGAAGCCCGCCTGGGATTCCATATACGGGAAAGGGCCCTGTTCACTGTTTCCGCCACCCGCAAAATCAATCCAGAGGAAAAAGTTGGCCTGCTCATGCGCATGCGAGGCTCGGGTCGTGTGGAGGTGGTGGAGTACAACGTGCTTTCACCGGAAATCGCCAACTTGCGCGATCCGCATACCGGTCGCCTGGTTCATGAGGCCGGCAACATCAACACGAATCTGGTCGCCCTGGATGCCGTGCAGGAAGACATCGACACAACGCTTTACACAGGCAAGCAAATCGAGTCCTGCATCGGCCCCGTGGAGTCCAGCTCCTTGGAGATGCTAAACCAGCACCTGACCCGCCTGCTGGATCCTGACCGCGTACGGGCCTTTGAGGTCGAGCGAAGCGAACTTTTCATGCCCACAAAAAATGTGACCGGCGTGGACTCGGTGGTTTCCACCGTACAGCAGATGTCGGATCGCTCCGCGAGACTCCTTCGACAGGCCGGTGCCACCATCGCCGACACGGCTCTTTGCGACCTGGGTCCCGCCTGCGGGGATCAGGCCGAGGATCTCAAACGCTACGGCATCGGGCCGGGTTGGCAACTTGAGCCTGGTGCCCAGTTGTTTGCCTGTGCCTGCCAACCCGATCCGGAAGGTCCACCCATTGCGGAAAGCGGCTTGCGCCTGGAAGAAAACAGCAGCCTCTTGTTTTCGACCCAGCGACCCTACGGCTCTCTTCGACTCGGCCCTGATCGCACACTTCTTCGGCAACCCGGCAGTGAGAGCAAACTACACATCGGTCGCGACGTGGTGGTTCGACCCGGGATAAGGGTTCGCCTCGACGTCGGACCCGGCGCGAACTTGAGGGTCAAAGACAAGGCCTGTTTCAGCGAGGACACGGAGATCGTGGTCCCGGAAGGTGAGACGCTTGAAATCGGATAGACTCGTGGTTTTGTTCTTTCTGCTTTGGGCTTCGACGGCAGGCGCGCAGGTAGAGTGGACCCTCAATGACGCCATGATCAAAGACAAGCCTCTGCCTGAGGTCCTCGTCGAGATCAGGATCCCCGCCGCCGAGGCCGTCCTTTTCAAAGGAAGTTCCGATGCTCAAGGTCGGCTTGTCCTGGACGTGCCGACCGGTGCTTATCGCGTCAGCTACAAGAAGGCGGGCTATGTGCCCATTGACGACACGTCGAATCCAGGTGGTGCTGAACTGGGGTGCCGGAGACGGCCCACACGTACGCGATGCCGATCTCTATCTCGCCTGCCCCTGGGGCCCCTCTATGACGCTGGTCAGTTTCACCGAGCGCAAGCTCACCCACAAAAAATCGAGCGCGGAACTGGACGTCGATGACATGGATTATGGTGGTCCCGAAACCATCACCCTGCTCGATCCGCCGGACGGCGACTACATCGTCTGGGTTCACAGCTACTCCGGACCGCCGGAAGTTCTCGGTGAAAGCAAGGTGCGCATCCGGGTCCTCGATGGCGATCGAGTCCTCGGCGAGTTCAGCCCGCCGACCCAGTTCACTGCCCGCGAATGGCGTCCCTTCAAAGCCCTGCACCTCGATCAAGACGGCGTCCTGAAAATCGTCGCCTTCGATGAAAAAGAACGCGCAGCCGGGGCCGCCTCCACCTTGCCGGCTGACCTTGAATCCGCGGTGGGCTATTTCGGCTGCGGCAGCATCTACGGTTGCTTGGGCATGATGGGTGGCGGCTTCGCGTTCTTCTTTGTCTTCTTCGTGTTCATGCACGCCAAGCGGGCTAGGTCCAGGCGCTGAGCACCGGCCAAATCAGCAGCAACAAAGAAATCACAAAGAAGGCCACCTGCATGGGCAGGTTCCAGCGGAACCAACGCTCATAAGGAATCTTGGCCATGGCCAGGGTGCCTACGGTCACGCCGGAAGTCGGGATGATCATGTTGGTGAAGCCGTCACCGAACTGATAAGCCAAGACGGCTGTCTGTCGGGTGATACCCGATAGATCCGCCAAGGGCGCCATGATGGGCATGGTCAAAGCCGCCTTGGTGGAACCCGAAGGGATGAAAAAATTGAGCCCCATTTGCAGGACATACTGCGCATCGGCAGCCAAGAGCTTCGGCAAGGAGGATGTGACCGAGGCCATGCCGTGCAGGATGGTGTCCATGATGCCACCGTCTTCTAAAATGACGATGATGCCACCCGCGAAACCCACCACCAGGGCCGCCGACGCAATGTCCTTGCAACCTGCGATGAAGCTTTTGGCCAAGGCGTTGGGGCCGTGACCGGCAAGCATCCCGGCAAAAAGACCCATGGCGAAAAACAGCCCGGCCAACTCCTTGATGTACCAACCCCAGAGCACAACGCCCAGGACCATGAAGACGATGCCCGCCGCCAAAACCAGCAACGCGCCCCCGTGTCGCCAAGTGAAGTTCGTCATCTCCGCTTGCTGGGCCAAGAGCTCCTTCCTTCGCTCTTTGTCCAATTCGTACATGGGACTCTTTTCGGGATTCTTCTTGATACGGGCGGCGTAAATCATCACCCAGACGATGGTGAAGGTAGTGATGAGGGCCCAGACCAGAATACGATAAGCCATGCCGCTCAGTATCTCCACCCCCGCCAGGCCCTGAGCTATCTGCAAGGTGAATGGGTTAAAAAAAGCGCCGGCGAAGCCCACGCCGGATGCCAGGAAGGTGAGGCTGACCCCCACCAGGGAGTCGTAACCCAGGGCCAGGGCCAGAGGCACGAAGATCAGCGCAAAGGGCATGGCCTCTTCACACATGCCGAAGGCCGCCCCAAAAAATGAAAAGAGAATCATCACGAGGGGAATGACCAGATACTCTTTTCCCTTTAGGAGCTTCACCAGGCGATGGATGCCGGCCGCGATTGCCCCTGTCTCGTTGAGCATGAAAAAGGCACCGCCAACGATGAAAATAAAAGCGATGATGTCCGCCAATTTCAAAAAG
The DNA here is from genome assembly GCA_019314375.1 of Deltaproteobacteria bacterium. Lineage (GTDB taxonomy): Bacteria > Myxococcota > B64-G9 > B64-G9 > B64-G9 > JAFCZJ01. Next base: position 33,487 of record JAFCZJ010000061.1, read on the forward strand.
CCTTTGATGGGGGCGGTGAAGACCTCTAAGATCTGGGGCTTGGCGTCCACCTCCTGGAAGGTGCCGTCCACCAACACAACCCTTGTCGTGTCGCCGACCTTCACCTCCTTGCGATCGTAGCTTCCTCCCGGCACAAACCAGGTGGCCACGGCGGCAAGCAAGACCAGGGAAAACACGATGGCAAACACGTCTGGGATCTTTTTCAAAATCATGGCCGCATCAAACACCATCCCAAAATATCTGTCCAGCCCTCAAGCCGTCTTGACCTCAGTATGCACCTTGCTTATGCTCACAACATGAGCGACGGAATGATCCTTATCCATGAGTACAGCATCGTCGAAATGCCGAAGAAACGCCTGCTGCTTCTTT
>JAFCZJ010000285.1 GCA_019314375.1 Deltaproteobacteria bacterium
TGAGTCCTTTTTTGTTTAGTAAATTCGCGTCACCAGTTTTCTATCAAGTGTCTTTTGTACTTTGCATTTTTGACACATATTGCCAACTACAGCTTACGACATCATCGATGTAGGGCGATGTGCGCAAATCGAAACGGGGAAAACCGTAAGCCCGTGTGTTGCATGGTGAAACCGCGTCCCAGCGCTGGGACGTTTGGGGCTGATTTTGGAGGCGAAAAAAACGCGTTTCGACGCACTTCGGTGCTCTCCTGCCACCGGTACTATTCACCTGGCACCCCGATTTTTTGGGGGCACCCCGATTTTTTGGGCCACCTCATCCATCGCTCGCCCCCTCAGCCACCTTTCTTGCGATGTCAGCCACCCATCCTGTGTTGTACCTGGCCCTCTTCAAGAATTGTAAGCGATCACTGGCGGAGAGGACCCTCCTCAATCTCCTCACCTCTTTGTCCCCTATCGCGGCCTTGCCAAGGAACCGGATGGCCTGGATCGCCAGGCTGGTCTGTGGATCGTCCCGCAGGTGTTTTGGGTGAGTGTGTCTGAAGTAGATGGTTTGACTGCCGAGCCTGACGCTCCTGGTCCTGCCGTTGGTCAGGTAGACCACCTTGGCGGGGACCTGATCGGACAGGCCAAGCATGTTGGCTGACCAGGCACCGGATGGGTGAATCTGCGTGCCGGTCTTACGCGCGATTGCCTGGGCGACCTGGTCCACGTCCGGTGCAAGAAGACCGCCGAGCAGCTTGGCCTGCTGGGGGTAGTCGTAGAGACCACGGGCCACATGCCTGATCTTGCCTGCCACAACCAGTCGACCCAGGGCGACATCCACAGCGCCACGCTTGCCCAGATCGAGGAAGTCCTTGGCCGAAAATGCATACCCCCGCCCGTGCCCCTGAATTCGTTTGACCATTGTTTTTCCGAGGGTCTTCATTTTTCCGCCTCTCCTGCTGTTAGAAATATTAGCTCATTTTTCTAACACCGTCAAGAGCAATTTTGAGCGAGACGGGAAATTAGTCCACCCATTTTCAGCTAAATAAGGTCGAACTTTTCAGGAAGAGGCACAATGCTACAACACTTGCTTTTGAATCTCCTCGGGAGCGGCCAGGTGATAGCTCGTGCTTCTGCCCCCGCCTGAGTTCTTGACCAGGATACCGCGTTTGAGCAAAACACGAATGTCGCGCAGGGCAGTGTCCCGGGAACACTTGGCCAGCCTGGCGTACTTTGAGGTATTCAGGTGCCCCTGCCAGCCATGATCCAGCATCCGGTTGATGACCTTGCGCTGCCTTTCGTTGACGGGCTTAGTATTGATCACTTGCCAGAGCCGGGACTTGTGCAGCACGGAGGCGAATATTGTGTCGGAGGCATCGATGGTGCGGTCGAGGCAGCCGAGGAACCAGGCTAGCCATGAGGTGATATCCACGGATCCTCTCTGGGCGGATTCGAGCTGAATGTAGTATTCCTTCCGCTCCGCCTCTATCCCGGATGACATACTGTAGAAACGATTTTTTGAGCCATCGGCACGGGAGAGCGCCATTTCCGATATCGCCCTCGCTATTCGACCATTGCCGTCGTTAAAGGGATGGATGGTGACGAACCAGAAGTGGGCCACGGCGGCTTTGAGTACTGGATCCAGATTGGATAATCCATTGAACCATTTCAAAAATTGCTCCATCTCTGCCTGGAGACGACTTGCTGAAGGTGCTTCGAAATGCACCCGCCGCTTTCCCGCAGGACCGGAGACCACCTGCATCGCCCCATTCTTGTCATCGCGCCAGGCCCCAACCGTAATCCGATGCATACCGCTTCTTCCGGTAGGGAAAAGCGCCGCGTGCCAACCATGAAGCCTTTCGGCGGTCAGTTCCTGGTCGAAATTGCCCGTTGCGTCGAGCATCATTTCTACAACGCCTTCCACTTCCCGTCCCGGCTCGGGAAGGCCGGAAACATCGAGGCCCAGCCTGCGGGCGATGGAAGACCGGACTTCTCCTGTGGTGAGAGTTTCGCCCTCGATGGCCGATGACTTGACCACCTCATTTGTGAGGGCCGTCAGGTTTGCCTCGGTCTGCAGGTCGAAACCAAGGCTTTCCATTTTCCCGAGATGTCGGCCCTGCTTATGGCGCAGTGCAGCCAGTGTTTCTGCCACGGCCTGGCTGTCCCAGGTAAGCTTCGGCCATTGTTGTAACTCATGAATATAGTTCATAGGCACTCATCCTTTGCTTCGATAATACCCATTATTCGCTGCATGGTCAATCTTTCGCCGCAAAACATGCGGTGAATACCGCCGCTATTCGCCGCAGAATGGGTACATTTGCATTGGGATAGCCCATTGGGATAGGAGGGTGGCACCCAGGAAGGGGCACCCAGGAAGGGCAGTACTATTCATCAGTACTATTCATCTGGCACCCCGATTTTTTGGGGGGACAAGAAATTGTAGTCTAACTCACCGTTTCAACAGCCAAACAGATGGAATCGCACTCTAGAGGTCGGGAGTTCGACCCTCCTCAGCTCCACTCAGTATCGGGCACTTACGAGCAATCGTGGGTGCCTTTTTTCGTTGGGCCAACCTGCTCAGCGGCCACCGCGAGCGGTGCGCGGGGAGAAGCGTCGTATCGGTTTACTCGTCCAGGTAGGAGCAGCAATAATCGGTGATGCTCTGGATCCGCAGGCCAAACTTGGAGTTGGCAGGCACATGAAAGCTCTCGCCGCCCTTGATGCTTTTCCAGTTCTTTTCGTTGGGCAACAAGACCTCCAACTCGCCCACCATGATCTCCATGAGCTCCTTGGCTTCGGTGCCAAACTCGTATTCGCCCGGCAGCATGATGCCCAGCGTCTTTTTGGAACCATCAGGCAAGATCAGCGCTCGGCTCGTCACTTTGCCATCGTGATAGACATTGGCTTTTTTGGTGATCGTGACATTCTTGAATTCTGACATGGGCATCTCCTGGTTGTTTGCACATCATGAACGACCTGGTCTCCACCAAGCCAAGTTCTATGTAGTCCGTACGGTGATTTTCCGCAAATCCTGAACAGGAGGAGGGGCAGGAGCTGGGCGCGGAGCGCATCCTGCAGCTGCAAGTCGCCCGCCTGGAACAATTGGTCTTGATGTCTAGTCGCTCGGGAACGGAGGTTGCCGAAGTCGTTCCAACCCATCCGGAAGTATCCGGAACTTCCGGAACCCATGGATCTTTCAGGTCGCAGTATTCGCAGGTGATGGTCCGCTCCGATTTCACCGTGGTCATCAGCCCCCCGGCGCATCCCGGACAGGTCATGCCGATAGGCTTGTTTGCATCCTGGTCGACCTCGAGCGCCTTGCCGTCGGTCGTCTCCGGCATCCCCTCGGCAGCGTACAGTTGCTCTAGCCCCGGGGCGGCCTCGACCAACCACGCCGGCGGCGGGCAGGTCGGTGTCTCGGCCTCGCATTCGATACAGCGGACGACCCCGGTCGTCCCGACCTCCACCGAATCCACCGGGAGCTCGGCCCCGCAGGGACTTCGGGGACGGAGGTTGTCGAAGAGGAAGCAGAAGAAGAGAAGAAGGAAGAAGAAGAGTCTGGCATGGCCGGACTTGGTGCACTGTTCGGATAGTCATGTACGATC
>JAFCZJ010000286.1 GCA_019314375.1 Deltaproteobacteria bacterium
GATAAGCCTCGATCTGCACCGGATGGATTTCCAGATTTTCCACAAGCGCATCCTCTCTCAAGGCTGAGGGTTGTCCGGATCTTGCTTTAAATTCTCGCCCTGCTTGTAGGGCTGGCTTTCGAACCATTGCCCGTCGCAGGCGCAACGCAGACAGCCTCGTTTCTTATCTTCCTGGCACACCTTGCGTGTCAGGCAGCGCAGGCCGGCGTTCTCGGGGCATTCTCCTGCCACGGGCACTGTCTTGCAAGCCGAGACCAGGACAAAAATTGACCCAAAGGACAGAGCGGCCAGCCACATAAAAAAACGACTCATGACTTACTCCTGATAGGGCAAAGACGAGATGGACACATCCTCGGGCAGCTTGGTGCGATAGTTGGCGTCGATGTACGGCAAGAGCTCCTGCATCAAGGAGTCCTCATAGCGCCTGGGCGGCAGGTGGCGACCAGACTGATTGGCGAAGAAATTGCCTGAAAAACACTCGTCCTGACATTCGCCGTCGGGAAAGACCATGATGAATTTTTGCATCTTGCCGTCCCGCATCCACATCTCGCAAAACTCAGCCGAGACGACCATGCTTTCGGCCGACATGCCGATGCCGTGGATCATGTAGACCACCGGGTAACGCAAATCCGGGTGGGTGTCGTAGCCCGGCGGCAAGTAAATGATAAATTTTTTCTCCATGTCCAGGATCTCGGAGTAGTACGTCTGATCGGGCAGCACCTCACCCACCTCCGTGGTCGCTTCGTAATCACCGCCGGGCCAGCGGGAAGAAATATAGGCCGCTCCGGTAAAAAAGCGCCAGAGCACCTGCGCCCCATTGCCCACATGGCCACCGTCACCTCCGGCGATATCATGAGCCGTGGCATCCGGGTTGCCGTAACGCACCATCACGTCCCGTCCCATATGGGCCCAGTCGATGTGCGAAATCTCGAAGGCACCCTCGTAGTCCGGCTCCATGATGGACATGAAACCGTCATGGATATCCACCGGGCGGCCACGGGCGGCCAGAATGCCCGCGAAACTCTCGGAAGCGGGGCAAAAGCGCAAGTGATCGCGAATGCCCGCGTCGATGTAGAAATCCAGGCGCGCCAATTGCTGATCAGAAATGTTCTTTAACAAGCGCGCGGGATCGTGCATGGCCGCCATGCTCACGATGTTGGGATTAAAATCGAAGTGTCCGTTGCCCTCGCCGAAATCGTAAGGCGAATCGGCCGTACCGTCCACACCATCCAGGCCAAAGTCAATAAAGGGCTCGCCCTCTTCGTAAAAGTGATTGGCCTCGGTGCCCAGGGCATTGTCCAGAAGGTGCCAGTCGTCGCCTGCCGGATCCGGGTTGTTCACCGGGTCATAACCAGGCTCTTCTTCCGAAGGCAGACCGTCCTCGCCGAAATCATCATAACGCTCTGAAACCCAGAACAAGACCGGCTCACCCGAATCCCGAATGCCGTTGTCGTTCAAATCCACCGCCAGGGTAAGCTCGACTGGAAAACGGGGTGTCGCCTCGGGATCAAAAACGCCCTGTTCCGGACCATCGCCTTCGCAGTATGTGATGACCGGGTAGGCACCCTCCGGGTTGTAACGCCAATCATGGTAGCCCTCCAGCCGCACGGGGTTGGCGCACCACTCTTCCCGGGTCATGAACAGACGCTCTGGCTCGATTCCGGGCGGCAGGTAGGGATTCTCCGGATTGAAGGCCATGAAGTTGCCCATGCCGATGGCGGCGTCCTCGTAGGCCTTGATCATGTCTTCCCGATCGAAGCCGCCGCCCATGGGGCCACCGCAGTCCATGTTCTCGTAATGCTGTCCAATGGTCGGATCGGGACACATCTGCCCGAGCACCGGGGGCACACAGAAACCGGAGAAAACCTCGTCGCGCAGCACGTGCATGTAATAGCCCATGTCCAGGGCACCGCCCATGGGAGCCAGGATGTCGAATTGGGCGTGATATCGCAGCCCGATTTTGGCCGCGGTGATGGACCCCATGGAAAAACCAGCGATGGAGCGATAAACATAGCGACGGGTCGTCTCCGGCTTCACGTCCCAACCGCCGTTTTCATCACCGCTTTCATCACAAGCACCCAGGCAAAAAACCAGCAAGCACGCCAACCCAATACATCTCGTCATGATTTTACCTCTCCGGACGGGTCCTTATCCCGTCAGCGTTTCGACGGCCTCAGCCACGGACAATACACGCCCAAAACCATGGGCGATGGTGCACAAAGCGGACAAGTGCAAGGTGGCGTCCACCGTGGCCGTACCGTCCCCCAGGAAAAACACGTCGAAATCACGAACAAAGGCCTCGCGAGCCGTGGTTTCACAACACAGGTGGGTCATCACGCCACCAATGAGCACGGAGCCGACGCCGGCCGCCCGAAGCATGGCCTCCAATGGAGTCCCGGCAAAAGCGCTGTAGCGACATTTGTCCAAGACCGCCTCGTTCTCGCGCGGCACCAGCTCATCCACCAACTCGGCATCCTCGGAGCCCGCCAGAATTAAAGAGCGCCACCAACGGGCCAAAGCGCCCCCATCCAAGTGCGGCTGCTTGTGCACGTGGCGGGTGAAGAAAACCGGCAATTCCTGTCGCCGCCAGGCCTCCAGCAAGGGAATCAGCTTATCCAAGGCCGCGGACGAGGCCGGCAAATGGGCCGATCCTTCCGTATCCAGGAAGGCCCGCTGCATGTCCACCAGGATCAACGCGCATCGCTTGGGATCAAATCGATGTTCGGGCCGATCATAAGGGGCGATGGCCTCCCGCCAATTCGCCTCCTTGCCCGGTATCCATGGCTTCTTCTTTTCCATCAAGTCTCCGTCCGGCACCTGCCGTCGCAAGCGATCCTTATTCTAATCGAGCTGTAAAGGCCACACAAGCGCACATTGACGCGACGCGAAAAACATGGATAATGCAATCCGCGGAGGTCAACGTGTCAACCAAGAAGCCGACCAAGGCCATGTTGCGAACACGCAACATCGGCATCATCGCCCACATCGATGCAGGCAAGACCACGGTCAGCGAACGCTTTCTCTATTACACAGGCGTCATCCACCGCATGGGAGAGGTTCACGATGGGCAAGCCGTCATGGACTGGATGCCCCAAGAACAAGAACGCGGCATCACCATCACCTCGGCGGTCACGGCCTTGCCCTGGAAGAAACACGACATCCACCTCATCGACACCCCCGGACATGTGGATTTCACAGTAGAGGTGGAGCGATCCCTTCGTGTACTCGACGGCGCGATCGTCGTCTTCTGTGCCGTGGGTGGCGTCGAGCCCCAATCGGAAACCGTGTGGCGCCAAGCCGACTCCTATGAAGTGCCGCGCATGGCCTTCATCAACAAGATGGATCGAACGGGTGCCGACTTCGCCGCCTGCGTCGAGCAGATGAAAACCAAGTTGGGTGCCAAGCCTTTGCCTTTGCAAATCCCCATCGGTGCCGAGGACCGCTTCGAGGGCGTGATCGATCTCGTGACCATGCAAGCCTACCGCTGGCAGTCTGAAGACCTGGGTGCCACCTTCGACACCGAGCCCATCCCCGCGGACCTTCAAGAAGAAGCCGAGCAATGGCGGGAAGAACTCATCGAGGCCTGCCACCTTCGACACCGAGCCCATCCCCGCGGACCTTCAAGAAGAAGCCGAGCAATGGCGGGAAGAACTCATCGAGGCCCTGGCCGACGAAGACGACGGTCTCGCCGAGCTGTACCTGGCGGGCGAGGAACTGCCCGTCGAAAAACTGCAAGAGGCCGTGCGCAGTTGTTGCCTGGCCAACAAGGCCGTGCCCGTGCTCTGCGGCAGCGCCTTGCGCAACAAGGGCGTACAACCCCTGCTGGACGCGGTCT
>JAFCZJ010000287.1 GCA_019314375.1 Deltaproteobacteria bacterium
CTCCGTGGCCAATCCGGGCACGGCCGCTCGCGCCTATTTCAACATCACACGGGTTTTCTCCGCATTGATCATCACCGGCGGCATCACCGAAGATCAGTCGCTGGTTGATTACGCATCAAGCACCCGCCAATAGTTTGCCTCTCCATACTTGATCTGGATGCCCCAAGGGGCCTACGATGGGGCCCAACCTTGGAGGAGAGTGACATGCGGAGAAAGACCACCATTTTTGGCTGCACGGCCGTCATGGCCATGCTGGCCTTCGCAACCGTGGCCTGCAAAGACGAAGCCGTGTTGGAAGGTCGGCCGGTGAGCGAGTGGGTCTCTTTGCTCAGGCATTCGGATTGGTCGATGCAGGAAAAAGCATCGGACGCCCTGGTTCGCATGGGCCCGGTGACCCTACCTCATCTCCAGAAGGCCATGACCACCAAGGACCCGACCCTTCGTCGCTGGGCGGCCGTGACCCTGGGGCGCCTCGGACCCAAAGCCAAGCCAGCCGTGCCGAAATTGCTCAACCGCATCGCCCGGGAGGAAGTGCCCAACATCCGAGCGGCCATCGTGGAGGCATTGGCTCGAATCGACATCAAGGACCCCAAGGTCATTGCAGAACTGGAAAAGAGAGCCAAGCGGGATGTGGATGGGACTGTTAAATCGACCGCCGAGCGAGCCCTGGCCAAGGGAAAAGAAGATCCCAAGCCCAAATCCAAGATTAAGGCCGGCGGCCAGGATCTGAAAAATTGGCTTTTGAGGGATGAAGTGGCCAAGGTCATCGAGGGCAAATCGCCTGCTGCCTCCTTCGCCATCATCGCTGAAGTGGCCAGGGAAAAAAGACGGGCGGCCATCGTTTGGCCCGGGGTGGACGCTGAAGGTAAAATCCTGGGCGACGAGGTACTGGCATTCATCTTTGAGAAGAAAGGCGACAAATTTAAATTTATAGAGAAGGTAGGACCTTTGCGTGGGAGCGAGGCCGCGGGCAAGTTGGCCGAAGTGCTGGGCGGAGCGGATGGGCAGCATGTGGTCAGGCCCTGCGGCGTGGCCAAGGAAGAACTCGCGGCCCATTTGGCGACCCAGGGCGCGGCTTTTGCCAAGGCCCTTGAGGACAAGAAGCCGGCGGATGCCATGGCTGCTTTTGAGCAACTGAGCAAGGCATTTTCTTTTACTCGGGTCGCCTACGACGATTCGGTCATCAAAATGTTACGCGATGGTTTCTTTGCCCAAGCCTGGATATTGGACTTGAAGGCTGAAGGCAACCAGGTGCCGATGAACATCAAGCTGGCTGACAAAGAAATGACCGGCATGCTCATACTCCGACCTTGCGGAGTGGGCTTTGTGATTGGGGAATTGAAGGAGCAGAAAGCCGCGGCCCCGAAGTCTGACCCTGTTCCCTGAACTGCCAGCCCATCCCCTGTCGCATCAAGCGTACTCCTTCCTGCCACCAATCCATGCGGTTGGCTTCCAGTCCGCAAAGGCTGACTGCGTCACCGGCCAAGAGCCTGACGCCCCGACTGTCGGGCGCGAGCATGACCGCGCTGCGAGCATGATAGAGCACCCGATCGGCCGGCAGCCTGCCCGGCCAACGGGCTGAACTCCAGAGCAACAAGAGATGTCCTGAGAGCCATCCGCGTCGATCATCGCTGATACGAGCAAAATCCCGCCAGGCTTTAACCGCCGGAGGTTCAGGCCTTTGCCTCCACCGAAGCCAAGTCTCTCTGGCTTCATCATCCATTATTGAATCCAGACCGCGCGTAGTCCAACCAAGTCGTTCCGCCAGCATGTCTCACCTCCTTGTTTCATGGTCCAGCTTACAAGTTGGGTCTGACATGTCTCCCATGAAAAACCGACCAGAAGGAATGGGGTGTCGATGAGGTTCTTTATTGATTGAGTTTTTTTTCTTGAGTAACTTATTGGATGATCTATACTTTTATCTATCCTTACAGGAGATTTGATTGAGCGGAATAGATCCAAAGGATATTCTGGAGCAGGTGGAACTTGAGGGCGATAGCCTGCGCGCCAGCGCGGCGCAAGCCAGTCGGGAGATGTTCATCGAAGCGGCCGCGGGATTGGCTCGGGCCGAGGGCATGCTTTTGCCCGATCCCGGCAAGACCACGCCGGGCAAGCAGATGACTCTGGAGCTGTTTCTAAGCGGCGGTCGACCCCTCATGAAGGTCAAGGGAGAACTGCGCTCGCCGCCCGACTTGCCTGCCGGCACCCTCTTGTTTCAATTTCTGGAGCCGGATGACGCCGCCCGTCGTTTGTTGGGGGCCATGCTGGCCGCCCAGTCTCGGGCCAAAAAACGCGGTCGCAAGACCCAAGGACGCTCGGTGCATGCACTGAGCGATATGGCCCGCCGAGCCATGGCCCACCCGGCTTTTTTGAAATCAATGGAAGCCGCTTTGAATCGTATGGTGGTGCGTGAGAGCGATGGCTCCAGGGTCAAGACTAAGCCCACGCCCAAGAGCAAGGAGGAGGGGCCCATCATCGGCATCGATTTGGGCACCACCAATTCTTGCTGCGCCATGGTCAAAAAGAAGGGTGAACGCCCCTTCGTCATCCCCTCCCAGCGAGGTCACAACACCATCCCATCGGTGGTGGCCATCGATCCCCTGGGAGAGGTCAAGGTGGGCCACGCCGCCAAGAGCCAGATGGAGATGAATCCGGATCGCACCATCTACGGCAGCAAGCGATTGGTGGGTCGTCCCTTTGACTCGCCCATGGTGCGCCAGGTCAGCGACCGGTTTCATTACGAGATTGTGGCCGGCTCGGATGGACTGGCGGCTGTGCGCATCGGTGATCGGATCTTTAATTTGGACGAGGTCTCGGCCCTGATCCTTGGGTCCATTCGCGACACGGCCCAGGAATTTCTCGGGAAGTTGGTGGAACGAGCCGTCATCACGGTGCCGGCCTTTTATAATGAGAATCAGCGTCAGGCTGTGCGCAGGGCCGGTGAGCTGGCCGGTTTGGAAGTGGAGCGGATCGTCAACGAGCCTACGGCGGCGGCCTTGTCCTATGGCTTCGGCCGCGCACTGCCGGACCAGACCTTGATGGTCTATGATCTGGGTGGCGGCACCTTCGACGCCTCGGTGCTTGAACTCAAAGTTGGCAGCTATCATGTTCAAGCAACCGGCGGTGATACTTTCTTGGGTGGTGTGGATTTTGACTCGCAACTGATGGATCACATCATCATCGAGTTTCAACTCAATTTGGGCAAACTGCCCCAAATGGAGCGGGTGGCCTATTTGCGCGTGTTGCAGGCTGCCGAGCATGCCAAACGCTCACTGAGCCTGGTGCAACGGACCTTGGATACATGCGATGCGGTCTTGGCCCAGCGATCCATGAAGCCTGACGACGTGGACGCCATCCTGTTGGTGGGTGGTCAAACCCGCATGCCCATGGTGCGTGACATGATCCAGGCGCATTTTGGCAAAGAGCCATTGAAAGGCGTGCACCCCGATGAGTCGGTGGCCACGGGCGCTGCTTTGTTGGGGCATTCTTTGGATGGCCATGTAGCCGTGGACTTGGTGGACGTGTTGCCCATGGCCATCGGTGTGGGTGTGCCCGGCGGTGTCATGCGTCGGATTTTCGCCGCCAACGCGACTTTGCCCACCAAGCGTATCTGCAGCATTCCGACTCATCTGGGCAAGCAGACCATTCTCTTCGTGCCGGTTTGCCAGGGTGAATCCACCAAGGTGGACGAGAACGAGAAGCTGGGACTTGTCGAGGTTCGGGGCATCCCGAGCGGTCCTTCCGGCTCCCAAACGGTGGAGTTGACTTTGGAATTGGACGCTGAGTGTCTTTTGCAAGTCAGCGCCAAGCTCAAGGGCGCAGGGCAACTGGAGGATGTGCGATTAAGTTCCTACACCGCCTCAGCTAAGCCCGAATCCCCGGCGGTTTCCGACAAGGGGAAATCCCCTGAGCCCCAGGCTGCGCCTGCCCCTCAGCAGGATCATAAGCCAAAATCCGGTGGTTTTTTTGGATGGATTAAGAGGCTATTTGGACGCTAAATCGATTATTATTTTTCCAATTTCTTTGGAATCGGATATCTTGTATCCAGTAGGTCTAGAATTTGAATGAAAGTGGGAGGAAATAGGCCATGTCCGAGATACAGCAAAGTGCCCAAATTCAGCAAGTAAGTGTGATCACGCGCAAAACCCTTTCAGACCCGGTCAGCATGGCCAAGGTGGGTGAGAGCATCAAGCGCATGGTGCTCCTGGAGGAGCCCGAGGGCTTGGCACCCGTGGAAGACGACGATCCGGTTGAAGGTCCGATTTTGGGCATCGACCTGGGTACCACCAATTGTTGCTGTGCCATGGTCAAGGAGTCGGGTGCCAAGCGGCCTTTCGTCATTCCCTCCAAGAAGGGGCACAACACCATCCCCTCGGTTCTGGCATTTAATGACAAGGGCAAGATGTTGGTGGGTCATGCGGCCCACGCCCAGATGGAGATCAACCCGGCCCAAACCATTTATGGTGCCAAGCGCCTGGTGGGTCGGCCCTTCGATTCGCCAGTGGTGGCCCAGGTGCGGGACCGTTTTCATTACGACATCGTGGCCGGTCCCGACGGACTGGCGGCGGTCAAGGTGGCGGGCCGAATCTTGAGTTTGGGGCAGGTCTCCACGTTCATTCTGGCGGACATTCGCGAGAACGCTGAGGCTTACCTGGGCAAAGAAATCCAGCGAGCCGTGATCACCGTGCCCGCATTTTACAATGAGAACCAGCGCCAGGCCGTGCGGCTCTCCGGCGAAATGGCGGGCCTGAAAGTGGAGCGCATCCTCAACGAGCCCACGGCCGCGGCTTTGGCCTACGGCCACGCACGGAACATGGAAGCTCAGGTCCTGATGGTTTATGACTTGGGCGGTGGCACATTCGACGCCACTGTTTTGAACATGAAGCAGGGTGCCTTTGAGGTCATCTCGACCGGCGGCGACACCTTCTTGGGTGGTGTGGACTTTGATGCACAGCTCATGGATCACCTCCTTTTGGAGTTTCAGATCGAGTTGGGCGGCAGGATGCCGGAGATGGATCGAGTGGCTTTTCTTCGGGTCTTGGGGGCCGCGGAAAACGTCAAGCGGGCCCTGACCAGCAAGACGAAAGTCGAGATGAAGCTTCCCTACATCGGCAAGCTGGATGGTGAACCTTTGGACATGAACATCCTGGTCACCCGCGAGATATTGGACGACCTGGTTCGCCCTCTGGTGCAGCGGACCTTGGATACCTGCGACGCCGTGCTCGCCAATCGCTCCATGAAGGTGGAAGACATCGACGAAATACTGTTGGTGGGTGGACAGACTCGCATGCCCTTGGTGCGTGAGATGATTCAGACGTATTTTGGCAAGGAGCCCTTGAAGGGCGTGCATCCGGACGAGTCAGTTGCTATCGGCGCGGCCCTCTTGGGTGGCTCCATGGCCGATGAGGATCAGGACATCTTCGAATTGATCGATGTGCTGCCCATCTCCATCGGCACGGGTGTGCCTGGTGGTACTTTTAGAAACATCATCACGGGCGGCACCACGTTGCCCGCCCGGCGCATCTGGGGCCTTTCCACCTGGCAGGACAATCAGACCGAGATTTTCATTCCTATCTATCAAGGCGAATCTGTCCAGGCCGACGAAAACGAGGCCCTTGGCATTTTGGAACTCAAGGGCCTGACCCCCGCGCCCGCGGGCAAGGTCATCGAAGTGGATTTTTCCCTCTCATCCGAATGCCTGTTAATGGTCACGGCCAAGGAGCGCGGCGGGGCTGCCCTCAAAGATGTCTCCATCCGTTCGGCGATCGGTCTGGGCCGCAAGGCCGCCGTAGTGTCCCCGTCCAAGGGACATGTCGCCACCGACGAAAAGCCAGCCAAATCAGGCGGCTTCTTCTCTCGCCTGAAAAGGCTTCTCGGCGGCAAGTAACTATGCCCATAAGGGAGGGACGGAGGCATAATAGTTGGAAATTTTGGCAAATTTGAATCTGCCGATGGGGAAATTGAAAAATCGAGCGCCGGTTTGAGAAAAGTGGAGATGCTTGCAAGTGCAATTGTGGAAGATCGTTGATTTCGGACCGACGGGGACAAGAAACCTTCTGTAGAGCCTCATAAAATCACAAGCCAAATACACGCCGGCCATCTTCCCTGTCATTCGAACTGTAGATTGACGGCAGCAGGAGCGTCGCGAACTGGTGATGGCTTGTTAGCTTCAGATTATGATGTATCCGGCGGGTCCTCGTCAGAAGAACTTTTCTTCTTTTTCCGCATCAAATCGCGCAGCTGATTGCGCATCGCTTCGACCCACAAATCCCCGCCAATGAAATGGCCGCGAGTCTTCTTGGGATCAGGCTTGAAGCCCTTGTCGATCATGAACTGGTCCAGCATCTGTCGATACTTGCGTTGTCGCTGCTTGTCGGTCTTTCCAAGCCGCATGTACCATTGAGGCAGCGTAATCATGCAGGTGAATTCGTTCTTTTCGCCAAAGGCCATGTAGCGAGCGGTCGAAAACAATCGCCATTGGATATGGGTTGGGTTGGGGATCAGATGGGCCCGGACCGGATTGAAGTGGTCGTAGAGCATAACCTGCATGGCGTAGGCTTCTTCCCTGGAAGATTTAATCTTGGGCCGGTCGTGCGCAACCTTGCCAAT
>JAFCZJ010000288.1 GCA_019314375.1 Deltaproteobacteria bacterium
CCTGTCTCCGTGTTCATCGACAGCTTCCTGCCAACCGTTACCGCGGTGTCGATCGAGTCGGACTTGGACGGCAATCCCTTCTGTCAGAACGCGGACGAAGGCGCTTTGTCGGTGCTCTTCAGTGTGGACGATCATGGCAACAGCCTGGATGGGCGGACCTTGTCTCTCCGTCGTGACTGGCCCCCGGGCACGGTGCTTGGTTCTGGCGGCATCTCTGGCGGCAGCGGGACGGTCTCCGCAACGCTTGCCGATGGCCTTTACGATTTGACGGGTACTTTTTCTGACGCTCTGAATAACCCCAATATCAGAGTTACCCCGGCCGTCGCCGATCCGGAGGCGCAATTCTTCATTGAAGTGGACACCCTGGCCCCAAGCCTGACCATCACTTCCCCATCCAAGAGCACCCTTTTGTACGAAGACGATACGAATCACGCCACCCTGGATGCCGACGCGGAAGTTTGTGTCACCACCGACGCTGGCGAAGGTGCCGTGGTGACCTTCCTTCTCGATGGCAGTTCGGTGGGCACTGCCGAGGTGAGCAACGGTGAAGCATGCAGGGTTGTCTCCATTTCCCAGGGCGGCCATATTTTGCGCGCCCAGGTCGACGATGCCTGCGGCAATGCAGGCCAGTCAGCCGTAAAGAATATATTTGTGGACACCGAGCGACCCTCGATTACCTGCACCGCCCCAAGCTCGGGGCAGACCCTGACCGATGCCGATTTGCCTGCTGAATTCACCTGCAGTCCCCAGGGGACGGACAATAGCCAGTTCATTACCGTGGTCTCGACCATCGGTGGCCCGCGCTGTCAGCCCCAGGTGGCCGGCGATCCCACGGTGTTCAATTGCAATCTACAGTTCGGTACGCAGGACATCGCCGTGACGGTCACCGATTCCAGCGGCAATGTGTCGGCACCTTTCGAAATCACCAACTTGGAGGTCAACTTCAGCGGCTGTGATGTCGCCTTTGATTTCGGCGGGGCCAACGCCCCCGTTACCCTCAACCTGAGCCACGATGAGGAAGGAAGTGCCGGACTACAGATCAGCCTCAAGGTCTGCAGCTCGGTTTGCGATAGCAGCACGACCCCCGTGCCTGCAATCAGTCTCTGGGTGGAGGGCTCGCAAATCGGCCCGGACCAGGTTTTTGGTCAGAATGCAACGGAAGACAATTGCACGGTATTCCAGGGCGTGACATTCGCCCAGGGTGCCATCGATCAGGACATTGAGGTCCAGGTGGATGATGGGACCTATACTCGCACAGATAGCTTCTTTGTAGAGCTGGTGGACATCGTGCCGCCGACCTTGGTGCGCAGTGCGCCAGTAGCTGACGACGTCTACTGTGTGGCCAATGCGGGCAACGTACACGTGGAAGACCCCGCGCAGTTCGACGCGACCTACGTGGCCGACAAGGTGGCGGGTGCACCCTGCCAAATGGATTTCACATTTGACGTGGATGACGATCAGTTAGGTGTTGGCTTCGATGCCAGCATGGCCATCGAAGAAAGCGGCAGTCCCATTTCCGGCCCGCGCGCGGTGAATTCCGCGGGTGCGGAAGATTTCCTGAATCTGAACCTAAGCGACGACAGCACCCACACGCTAACGGTGCGCCTGACGGACTACGCGGGCAACGAAGTGACCTTACCCATGAGCGTGGTAGCTGACGTGGTCGCCCCTCAGCCCATGACCTTCTCCAGGGCCGAAGTGATACATAGCCGTTACGCCAATCTGGCGCTGGAATGGAGCGCCTCGGCTGACGCCGACGTAGTCGCCTACGCGGTCCGTTACTCAGTAGACGCAACAATCGTCACCGAGGCCGACTGGCTGGACGCCGTGGACTTGTACAACGGAGTCGCTCTGGCCCTGCCAACCCCGGACCCCGTAACCTTCGAGCCGCGCCTACCGCCCTTGAACACCTACCACTTGACCCTGCGCGCTCTGGACGAAGTAGGCAACGCAGGTGCCCTGAGTTCCGCCGGCGTGGATAACATGTGGGATGTGCATACCTACGATGGGCCAGGTGGATTTTTCGCCTATGACCTGTGGAGCATCGGCGATGTGAACCACGATGGATACAACGATTTGGCCGTGGGTGCACACACCGAAGCGGTCGGAGGCAACACCGACGCAGGCTCCGTGTACATTTTCTACGGGCGCGCCGATTTGAGCGAGTGGAACGACACGGATGCCCCCCCTCAAATGCTCAGCCGGAGTACGACGGGAGAGAAATTCGGATTTGATGTGGGTCGTGTGGGCAGTATCGACGGCACGGAGACTTGCAACGCAGAAACTGTCGCCATTGATGATTTGGTGGTTTGTGGTCGTTCTTACAACTCCGACCAAGGTCGTGTCTCCATCTATTTCGGCCGATGTGGGAATCCGTTGCCAAGTACGCCGGATCTGGAGATTCGGGGTGAGGCGACTGGAAATAGGTTTGGGTATTTCGCAGAGATGGTTGGGGATGTGAACAACGATGGCTACATCGATTTGTTGGTCACAGGCCCGACGGCCACAGCCGGGGGCAGTGCATATCTGTTCTTTGGCCGTAGTCGCGCCGACTGGGAGACCCTTGCTGGAGTGGATGATATCATCGACGCTGCTGATGCGGATCTGGTCATCCTGGGCCGCAGTGGCGAGGATTGGTATGGCTATCAGCACGGAATCGCTACATTGGGCGATGTGGACGGGGATGGCTTCGATGAATTCGTGACCAGCGCCTCTAGCGTCAATGATGCCTTTGTATACGATGGGGCTGAGATGACGAGCATCGCGGGTAGTGGTCTTGATGCAGGGGCTGGAACGGATGCTCTGGCCATTTTCCATGAAGGTCCTTCCGGTATGTATTCTGGTTGTGATCCCAGTTATTTCTGTGTGGGATTTGGCAATCGTGCATCGGGCGCTGATTTGGATCATGATGGTGACAATGACCTAGTGGTTGGTGCCGCCTATCAGAATTCAGTTCACTGGTATGAGAACGTCTCAGGTGTGTTGGACACGACAGCTGCCGAGACGGTGACCTTGAGCCCGGCAAATGCCTGGTTTGGCTGGGACTTGGATGTGGTCGATGTCAATATGGACGGCTGGCCCGATTTGATGATGGGGTCCAACACCGCGCTAGGTCACCGGGCTTTCCTATATTTGAACAGCCAGAATGCGGCCGATCTTTTTGGCGAAATCGCAAGCGCCGTTCTTTCTGAGGATAGTGATTATTACGGTATTTCCATCACTGCTGATGACTTCGATGGGGATGGATTGACGGATATCGTGATCGGCAGTAACGTAGGAACTGGCAGGATGTATGTGCATTATTGATGCGAGTTTGTCATCTGCTCGGCATCGAGGAGGATTTGGTTATGAAAAACAAAAGATCTAAAGATAGGGCGGGTTATCAGCGACCCAAAATGGAATCTCGGCAGGTGCGCTTCCTGTCCCATACATTCTCCACTCCGGTTGTTTCAACTACTGGGCGGTATGCACCCTTCCGCGAGGCACCCAGAAGAGAGTCTTGATTCAACGTGTTCCTGTCTTTCAATTCTTGTCGCCTCT
>JAFCZJ010000062.1 GCA_019314375.1 Deltaproteobacteria bacterium
TGTAAACCGCGTCGTTCCAGGCGGCCGCGTCGTTGAATTGTTGCCACCAGGTAGCGACAGAATCCGTGGCCGGGGTGCCGGCGGGCAGGATGTTGGCGAACATGCGGCGACGCTGATCGCGAACCCAGACGGCGTCTAAGACGGCGACGTTCAGTTCGCCCTCGTAGATGATGCCGCGGTTGTTCTTGTTGCAGGAACCGATGCTCATGAACTTGTCGTCGACGATGAACATCTTGGAATGGGTGTCGATGTTGAGGTAGCGCGACTCGGTCTCGTCCCAGCCCCAGGTCACCACCGAATCGAAGGTCATCAATTGGTAAGTGCTGTAGCGGGTGGGCCCGAATTCGCTCATCAAGGCCTCGTGGGTCCGGTGGGTCCATTCACAGCCCGGATCAAGCCACTCATCCACCGGCTTGGTGATGATCATCAGCTTCAAGGCGGGCACCTGCCGCATCCGGGCGGCGATGGCATCCGTCAGCAAGGGAATGCGCCAATACTGATCCTCGATCAGAATGAAGTCCTCGGCCTGCGCCACGGCGTTAAACCAAGTCTCGGCGATGGCGTGTTCCCAGAAGGGCTCCGGCATGGTGGCCGTCACCTGCACCTGCTTGCCGTTGGTCCTTGCGGGGATGTTGCGCTGGACGGAAAAATCCGTGCTGTTTTCGGAAAACGTCACCCCATCGGCTATGGCCTGACTCCAGCGCGTCTGGAAGATGTCCACGGCGTCTTGTGACCCCTCCACACGAATGATGTAATCTCGTCGCGGGCCCAGATCAGAAAACTCATCTTTGTTCATCACGTCTTCTCGCGCGGCCACGGTGGCGTCGTAATTCATGCGCCGGTGATCAAACACGATGTGGTTTTGTGAATCCCAGTCGGTGCTCTTGACGTTCATGCCGCCGACATAGGCGATTTGGTGGTCGATGGTCATAAACTTCTGGTGCCAGGACGCAATCTCGGCCTCGATGTCGAAGAAGGGCCAGTCGGTCAAATCGGCATTGTAAGGCGCGATGGTCGACTCAATATCGGCCTCGGTGTCGAAGCTGCGAGCGCTGGTCTCGGTATAGCTCGCACGCACCCTGTCCCCGAAAGTGAAAGGGTCGAGCTCCCAGAGAAACTGCCCATAGGTCGCATTGCCCTGACCCATGAACTCAAAGTCGTCGCCGGCGGTCTCGGCATAGCCCGTCAAGTATTCATCGGAGGTCATCCAGTCAAAGATGTCGTGATCTCCCCAAAACTCACCCACCAAAATGCGCACGTGAGAGGGGATGCGATCCAGGATGCCCATCATCGTGTTGTCCCAACGCTCCGACTCGCTCAAATAGGCGTGGGTCGCCCAGGCGCGCACAAGCTCAAAATCCGACATCCACCACCAGGTGGCGATGGTCACCTGCTCGCTGGAAGCCAAAAGGTCCGCGTAAACCCGCGCCCAGGCCTCTTCGCCGTTCATGAGCAGATCGACACGGTTGCCGCGACGGGCGGCCCGACCCTGGGCCGAAAACCACTTGTGGCGCAGACCCGTATAGACCGTATGCACCACCGCCAGGCCGTCACCCATGTCGCGATTCTCGTGACTCATGGACAAACCGTGGCCTGCAGCCCCCGCACCGGCGACCAAGGAAGCCGCGGCCAGGTCGACGCCACCCGTGAAGTTGACCTCAAAGCTCAAGTCCTCGTGCTCTGGCGCACTGAGGCTGACAGCATAAGCACCCGCGTCCCGCAGGGGCACCAAAACCACCGGGTAACCAGCTTGGCTGACCGCCGAACCACCAAAGGTGATGCTCAAATTCGCCTCGGTATCCGGGATTGGCTGGGCCCAGATGTCCAACACGTAGATCTCCAGCCAGGCATCCGTGCTCTGACAGCAGCCACCCTCGAAGCAGGCCGGATCCGTGTCGTCGCAGTCGGGTCCATCATCACAGCCCACGCCGTGCAAGTCGCGGTCCAAATCCACGCAGCTCGAACACACATCGTCTTCGTCTGTTGCGTTGTCGCAGTCATCGTCGATGTTGTTGCAGATTTCCGTGGCACCCGGATTTACCGCGGCGTCTTCGTCGTCGCAGTCCGCCCCCAAACAGGCTGCGCCCTCGCCGTAACCATCGTTGTCGCCGTCGATGCAGTCGGTCGGGCAACAAGTACCGTCCCAGCAACTGGGGTTGCTCTCGTCGCAGTCGGGGCCCTGACAATCATTGCCCACGCCCCGGCCGTCGCCATCCGGGTCCACGCAGTCATTGGGGCAGCACATGCCCGCGTGACAAGCGGCGTCCGTGTCATCGCAATCCGGTCCGGCACACTCAACGCCCACGCCGTAGCCGTCTTGATCTCCGTCCACGCATTCTACCGGGTCTTCACAGCAGACACCCTCATGGCAGTCCGGATCGCGATCCCGGCAATCCGGTCCCAGGCAGCCGCTGCCCACGCCATAGCCGTCATCGTCTTGATCTTCGCAGACAGGACAAACGTCTTCGTCGGTCTGACCGTCGCAGTCATCGTCGACCCCATTGCAGCTTTCCATCGCACCCGGGTAAACGGAACCCTCCGTGTCGTCGCAATCGGGACCCAGGCAATCCGCGCCCTCCCCGTAACCGTCTCCGTCCGAATCAACGCAATCAATGCTGGAATTGGAATCGCCACAGCCCATACCGACCGAAATCAGCAATATGGCCGAAAACAACAAAATCGAAAATCGTACATTTTTCATAAAATCAATCTCCTTGGGGCATGATCACCAAAAGGGCGAACACTGCGCTAGAGGCGCAGCATAAGAGGCAAAACTAACCCCTTTTCCCCATCGCCGCAAGGTACGAATCTTGCTTTGGCTTTTGAAGGAGCTCTTGAAGGAGCTTGTCATAAGAGCCCAGGAGGCCTTTTCTTTCAAAACAGGTGTAGAAAAGTGAACAACATTGCAGAAAATTCTACACATCTCGTTTCGAATGGCCGAGATCCGACTTATATTGACCCAAAGGAGGACGAAGACATGAGGCAAGGCAAATGGAGATGGGCCCACGTGATTGGGGTGCTTTTCAGCCTTACCGCCATCACCTTGGCCCACCACCTGACCGACCCCGAGGCCGTGGTCTCCCATAACGTCTTCCGGCGACTGTATTACCTGCCGGTGGTTTGGGGCGTGGTGGTCTTCGGCTGGCGGGGCGGCCTGTCGGCCGCGGCCTTGGCCACCGCCTCTTATGTGCCTCATGCCTTCTTCATGCACCATCATCTGGACCCGGCACCTTTCATCGACAAGGCGATGGAAATCGCCTTGTTCTTTGCCGTTGGCGGCTTAGGCGGCCTGCTGATGGACCGAGAACGCGCATCCCGTGCCCGAGCCACCGAGCGGCGTCTGGCCCAACTTGCAGCCGAAACCCGGGCCAATCGCTTAGACGCCCTGGTTCATCTGAGCCGGGGCCTAGCCCACGAGATACGCAACCCCCTGGGCGGCATTCAGGGCGCCATCGAGATCATCAGCGACGAGGTGGCCAAAGACAGCCCTCGCCAGGACATGGTCGAGGTGGCATTGGGCGAAACCGCCCGACTGAGCAAGGTGCTCGACGACTTTTTGCGTTTCGCAAGGCCCGGTCGCCCGGAAATCCAGAACTTCCATAGCGCCGAGACCAGTCAACACCTGGGCAAACTCCTGAAGGGAGAAGCCAGCTCCTTAGGCTTGGAACTCCAAATCGAAGATCCCGGCACCTGGATTTTTGCCGATCCCGACCAGATAAACCAGGTGCTCATCAACCTGTTACGCAACGCCATGCAATCTTGCCCTCGGGGGGGCCGGGTGGCATTGCGAATCGCCCCAAAAAATGAACATGTGGAATTCATCGTGGCTGACCAGGGGGCCGGGATCCCAGAAGAAATCAAGCAAGCCATCTACGATCCCTACTTCACCACCCGGGAAGAAGGCACAGGCTTAGGCCTGCCCATCTCGGCCATGCTCATCGCCCAGAATAAAGGACAGCTCAATCATCGCCCCGCCCGCCCGAGCCCGGGCACCGAGTTCTTTTTCTCCCTGCCCGCGGGCCGGCCCAAAGGAGGGCAGTCGTCATGAGCGAGGATATTTGCAAACACAAGGACTGGACACCGCGCATCCTGGTGGTTGAAGACGACACCAGCATGGCCAAGGTCATCCGCTACAACCTGGAAGAAGAAGGCTGTCAGGTGGACTGGGTAGCCCGGGGAGATGAGGCCATCAAGCGCCTGCCCGCCGATAGCCCCGAGGCACCCTATGATCTGGTGCTGAGCGACGTAAAACTGCCCGGTGCCGACGGCATGGCCGTTCTGGCGGCGGCCCGTCGCTGTCACCGAGACCTGCGGGTCGTCTTGGTCACCGCCTTTGGTTCGGTGGAACAGGCCATCGACGCCCTGGAGGAAGGGGCCTCCGACTACATCTCCAAACCCTTCAAGCGCAAGGAGTTCAAGGCCCGAGTGGCCCGAGCCCTCGAGCAGGTCTCTTTGAGCCGGGAAAACCAAGCCTTGCGAGAGCGCATCTCGGCCGGAGGACAAAAGGCGCTTCTGACCGCCTCGCCACGCATGCAGGAGATTATCCAGGTGGTCGAACGGGTGGCCCCCAGCGACGCCACCGTACTCATCAGCGGTGAATCGGGCACGGGCAAGGAACTGGTGGCCCGCCTGCTCCACGATCGGTCCAACCGGGCCGATGGACCATTTATCCCCGTCAACTGCGCCGCCCTGCCCCGCGATCTCTTGGAAAGCGAACTTTTCGGCCATGAAGCAGGTGCCTTCACCGGCGCGGGAAAAACCCGGCCGGGCCGCTTCGAGCAAGCCCACGAAGGAAGCCTCTTTCTGGACGAAATCGGGGAGTTGCCCCTGGAACTGCAGGCCAAAATCTTGCGGGTGCTGGACGAGGGCATCATCGATCGGCTCGGCGGCCGAAGCCGAGTGCCGGTGAACGTACGCGTGGTGGCCGCCACCAACCGGGACATGGAAGAAGATGTACGCGCGGGTCGATTCCGCTCGGATCTCTTTCATCGGCTGCAGGTGGTCCCCATTGAACTGCCCCCTCTGCGGCGACGCCCTGAAGACATCGAATTGCTGGCGCGGCATTTCGTGGCCGAGGCTGCCGGAGACCAAAAGCCCCCCAGCTTGGCCCCGGCTCTCCTGGATGAACTGAGATCCAGGCCCTGGCCCGGTAATGTCCGGGAGTTGAAAAATCTGATGACTCGCATGGTGCTGTTGCGCCGCTCCGACACCCTGGACCTGGCGGACCTGGCCCCGCCGGGTACAGGCCACAGAGACCACGCAACGATGAGTGCCGAGGCCCCCAAAGACCCGATCCTGGCCAATCCGGAACCGTCGCAGTTGCAACCCGGTTCGCTCATTTTGCCGCCGCTGGGATTCTCCCTGCCTGGATTGGAAGAAGAGATCATCAACAAAGCCCTGGCCAAACACCGAGACAACCAGTCGGCCACGGCCCGTTATCTGGGCATCCCGCGACACGTGCTGCTCTACCGACTGGAAAAATACGCCAAGGGCAAAGACCTGTAGAATACTCCCCACCCCGCCCCAGAAGAAACAAAACACCAATAGAATCACCCCATTAAGCAATTGGCACGAGCCTTGCGATTCCTCGAAGGCAGGAGAACGCCATGCATCGTTTGACCTGTATTTTGCTTCTGTTGGGATTTTTGACCCCTGCCGCCGCCGCGGTCGATTCACCCGCCGCGGTCTTGACTGAAATCGAGACGCGCAATCCACGGCTCAAAGCCCAGCGAGCCCAAGTGCGAGCCTTGGGCCACGCCCAGGGTCCGGCGGGGGCCTTACCGGATCCGGAGTTCATGGTCGGCCTGTCCAACCTGCCCCTGTCCAAAGACAGCACACCTCTGACCGGCCTGCAGTTCGAGCTCAGACAACGCTTCCCCTGGTTCGGCACCCTGGGTGCCCGAGAGCGACTGGCCGGAGCCGAACAAGAGATCCAACGCGCCGAGTTAAGGCGCCTGCGCCAGGCCCTCATCACCAAAGCCCAGGTCCTGCTCTGGCGCATGACCGGTTTAGCGCAACAAGCAGGACTGGAACGCGAACGGCTGGCCTTGTTGGAGCAGTTGGCTCACGCGGTTGAAGCGGTCTACATCAACGGCCAAGGGCGCGGTGCCGATTTGTTAAGACCGCAAATCGAGAGTCACCGAAGCCGTGAAAGGCTGCTGGGGCTTGCCGAGCAGGAAGCCTCCCTGCGGGCTCGCCTCAATGCACTCAGGGATCGGCCCAGCCATCACCCCTTCGATTTGCCGCGACTACCCAAAGCCCCCGAACAAGACATCGTTCTCGGCCCCAAAGACACAGCCCTGCTGCAAGCCCGTGCCCAGGCCGCAAACCCCGGTCTTCAGAAAGCCGACGAAAACCTACAATCCCGGAGACAGGCACTCTTGCTTGTACGAAAACAAAAATACCCCAACTTCAGCCTGGGCCTGCAATACCGCCTTCGCTGGGTAGAGACCATGGATGCGGTGGCCGGCGCTGACTTCGTTGGCTTGAACCTGGGGGTGAGCCTGCCTCTGTGGTCAGGCCGCAAGCAACAGGAAAGCGAACACATGGCGGCGGCTCGCATCGAGGCCAGCCGCCATGGTCGCGAAGGCGTACGCCTGGAACTCGACCAGGCCGTCGCGCGCAGCTTGCTGAAAATCAAGCGTCATCGTGACCAGACGCGCCTGCTCACCGAGCACACGCTGCCCGACGCCCATCGTGCTTTTGATGCCGCCCTTTCGGACTATCAGGCGGGCCTCAGCGATCTGCCCGCGGTGCTTGAACAACTCAAGCTCACCATCCAGATCAAAACAGATGTGCTGAACCAACGAATCGCATTGCTGCAAGAAAAATCAATCCTGGAGGGTCTCGTGGGCCTCAGCGACAAGGAGAGATCATCATGAAACCTAGCCGCCTGATATCATTTGCCCTGATCATCGCCCTTTCGAGCTTCGTGCTTGGTCTTCGCCTGGCCGGATCAAGCCAGCAAAGCCCCGAGCCGGCCCATCAAACCCACGAGCAGGAGCCACAGTCTGAACAGATCTGGACCTGCTCCATGCATCCGCAGATCCGCTTGCCCAAGGCGGGCAAATGCCCCATTTGCCACATGGACCTGGTGCCCGCCGCCGCTGCCGATGAAGGCGATGAAAGCCCGACGGAGGGCAGCCTGAAACTAAGCCCCCGGGCCAAGGCCTTGGCTCGGGTCGAAAGCCGACCGGCCCAAATGGGTCGAGCCGTTCGAAGCTTGCGCCTCTATGGACAAGTGGCCGTGGACGATTCCCGACAGGCCAGAATCGCCGCATGGGTCGATGGCCGCATCGAGCGAGTCTACGTGGATCAGGCCGGCGTGCCGGTCAGACGCGGCCAGCCCCTGCTCAAACTTTACAGCCCCCAACTCCTGGCAAGCCAAGAAGAACTGCTCGGCAGCAAAAAAGCAGCCGCGGCTTACGCCCCGTCGGACAAGGGCCCCATGGCCCGCGCGGCCCGGCGCATGTTCGAAGCCAGCCGAAAACGGCTCAGGCTTTGGGGCATGAGTGAGATCCAGCTCGACGGCCTTCTGAAAAGCGGTCAGGCCGAGGACTTGGTCACCATCCGATCCCCAATGAGCGGCGTGGTGCTGGAACGCCATGGCTTGCCGGGTGCCTACGTCAAGACAGGACAGGTGCTCTACAACATCGCCGATCTGAGCCGGGTCTGGGTCTGGATCGAAGCCTACGAAGAGGACCTGCCCTGGATCCAGCTAGGCCAGAAGGTGCGAATTTTGACCCCGGCCCTGCCGGGACGCGAAATTGAGGGCGCAATCGCACTGCTGGACCCCGTGATGAACGCCCCCAGTCGAGTGCTGCGGCTGCGGGTCGAGTTGGACAATCGGGACTTCGCCCTGAGACCCGGCATGCAGGTCACTGGCCTCTTGCTAGCCGAGTTACCTGAAGCGCAAGTGCTGGTTCCCGACAGCGCTGTCCTTTCCACCGGCAAGCGACACATTGTTTATGTGGAGCAGGAGGGTGCTTATCGACTGAGGCACGTGCAGCCCGGCCCCTTAGCCGACGGACAGCGGGTCATCCTCTCCGGCCTCAAACCCGGGGAACAGGTGGTCACCGAGGGCATTTTCCAAATCGACGCGGCCATGCAGATCCGCGCCTGGCCCAGCCTGATGAGCCCCCAGGCCGAAGCAGAAGAAGAAGCGCCCGAATCTTTCAGAAAAAACTTCAAACCCGCCCTTGTCGCTTATCTGGATCTGCAACAAGCCCTGGCCGACGACGATGCCCAAGCATCAAGTCAAGCCGCCAAACAAATGGACCCCAGCCTGGCAAAGCTCCAATCCGCAGAGCAGGAAAAAATCGGGGCGGAACTTGCCAAGATGAAGCAAGCGGCGAAAACAATCGCGGGGACACGAGCCCTAGAGTTCCAACGACGGGCTTTTCAAACCCTGAGCGACGGTTGGCTCAAAATCCTGCGCCACCACGGCGGTCCCGCCAAGTTATCGCTTTTCGAACACCATTGCCCCATGGCCTTCAATAACCAGGGTGCCTGGTGGCTGGACGACAGCCTCAAAGTAACCAATCCCTATTTCGGCGAGAGCATGTTGCGCTGCGCCGACGTATCCCGGCCCCTGGGTTCCAGGCCATCCCCTCCATCAAAAGCGCAGCAGGGCCACCAACATCATGGGAGTCCATCGTGAACGAAGCGGAGCCCAGCAACTGGCTTGACAAGCTCATCCAGCTCTTCGTGACCCGGCGGGGCCTGGCCGTGCTGGCCACCTTGTT
Source organism: Deltaproteobacteria bacterium (assembly GCA_019314375.1). Taxonomy (GTDB): domain Bacteria; phylum Myxococcota; class B64-G9; order B64-G9; family B64-G9; genus JAFCZJ01. The sequence goes on from JAFCZJ010000062.1 coordinate 8,745, forward strand.
GGCCCTGGGCGGGGGTCTGTATGTGATGCCCCTGGATGTTGATCTCGGCAACCTGCCACGGAATCCCGTGGCCGTGGACGCCATCCCGGACATCAGTGAGAACCAACAGATCGTCTTCACCTCCTGGCCCGGACGCAGCCCTCAGGATGTGGAAGACCAGGTGACCTATCCCTTGACCGTGGAAATGCTGGGCGTGGGCGGGGTCAAGACGGTGCGAAGCCAGAGCGCCTTCGGGCATTCCAGCGTGCATGTGCTCTTCGAAGAAGACACGCCTTTTGAAAAAGCCCGCAACCGGATACTTGAAAAGCTGGCAAGCCTGGGGAGCAAACTACCTGCCGACGCTCGACCCGAGTTGGGTCCGGAAGCCACGCCCTTGGGCCAAATTTTTTGGTACACCCTGGAGGGAGAGGGTTTTTCCCTGCACGAACTGCGCAGCGTTCAGGATTGGTATGTGCGCTATGCACTGCAATCGGCCGCGGGCGTGGCCGAAGTGGCCAGCGTGGGCGGCCATCTCAAGGAATACCAGCTGGAGGTGAATCCCAGAGCGCTGAAATCCTTCGGCGTGAGTCTGGAAGAAGTCTTTCGCGCGGTCAGACGCTCCAACGCCGAGGTGGGTGCCCGCAGCATCGAGAAAAACGGAGTGGAATACCTGGTTCGAGGGGTGGGCTTTCTCAAATCCACCGAGGATCTGGCCTTGGCCGTGGTCAAGATGGACTCGGCGGGCCGGGCCATCACCTTGGGCCAGCTCGGTCGCGTGCAGCTCGGTCCGGCACCACGACGGGGCGCATTGGATGTGGAAGGGGCCGAAGCCGTAGGCGGTGTGGTGGTGGCCCGCTACGGCGCCAACCCCCTGAAAGTCATCGATGCGGTCAAGGCCAAGGTGGCCGAAATCTCCTTCGGTCTGCCGGAAAAAACCTTGGCCGATGGACGGATCTCAAAAGTAAAAATCGTGCCATTCTATGACCGAAGTCTGCTCATCGAAGAGACCCTGGACACCTTGACCCGCGCCATCAGCCTGGAACTCATCGTCACCATGCTGGTCGTCCTGCTCATGCTCTGGCATCTGCGCTCCGCTCTGCTGATAAGCGGCCTTCTCCCCCTGGCGGTCCTTGTAAGTTTCGTGGCCATGCACTCTTTCGGGGTCGACAGCCACATCATGTCGCTCTCGGGCATCGCCATCGCCATCGGCACGGTGGTGGACATCGGCATTGTCATCAGCGAAAACATCGTCCGCAACTTAAAGCAGGACGACAGCCCCAAGGCCTTCACCAGAAGGCTCATCGCCTCGGTGATCGAAGTGGCCCCCGCGGTGCTCACGGCCATCGCAACCACAATCATTTCATTTATTCCGGTCTTCGGCCTGACGGGACCCGAGGCCAAGCTCTTCGGTCCCTTGGCGTTCACCAAAACCTTCGTGCTCTTGGCTTCGGTGCTCATCGCCCTGTTCATCCTGCCCGCCTTCGCCCACATCCTGCTGCGACGCCGGGGCGGCCCCGTCGCCAGAAAAAGTCGGGGGCTCTCGGAAAAATTGCCCCCTGTTTGGCGAAAAAGGCTCAGACGAAGCTGGTTGAGTCTCTTGGCCTCGGGCATCGTGGTGGGCCTTGCGCGCTCCTGGCAACCCCTGGGCCTCGAGATCCATTTGTTCTGGCAGGTCGCATTCGTGGCCTTTGCCGTCGGCGGCTTGCTGGGCGGTTTCGCCATCTTCATCCACCACTACCCCCGCATGCTGAGATTCTGGTTTCGCCACCGCCTAGCTTACTTGGGGCTGGCCGCCGGCGTCTTTGCCCTTGGCGTTTTCGGCTGGCAACAGATGCAAGACGAATACATGCCCGATCTGGATGAAGGTGCCTTCCTCTTCATGCCCACGACCATGCCCCATGCCTCCGTCGGCGAGACCCTTCATATTCTCCAAACCCAAGACAAGGCCATCCGCGCGGTGCCTGAGGTAAAACAGGTTGTGGGAAAAATCGGTCGGGTGGACAGCGCATTGGATCCGGCCCCCATGTCCATGGTGGAGACAATCATCAACATCAAGCCGGAATACGGCCCAAAGGATCCCGAAACCGGAATACGTCCCCGACTCTGGCGCGATCACATCCGAAACACCGATGATATCTGGCGCGAGATCGTCAAAACAGCCCAAATGCCGGGCACCACCTCGGCACCCAAGCTACAGCCCATCGCGGCTCGCATCGTGATGCTGCAAAGCGGCATGCGGGCTCCCATCGGCATCAAAATCTTCGGCCCGGATCTGGCCAGCGTGGAAAAAACCGGCCTTGCGCTGGAAGGCCTTCTCAAAAAAGTACCGGCCGTGGATCCGGCCACCGTCAACGCAGAGCGCCTGGTGGGCAAACCCTACCTGGAGATCCGCGTGGATCGAGACGCGGCACGACAACACGGGGTGCAGGTGGCGGACGTCCTCGACGTGGTGCAACTGGCCGTCGGTGGCACCTCCCTGACCACCTTGTTTGAAGGAAGAGAGCGCTATCCGGTACGGGTGCGCCTCCTTCGGGAGTTGCGCGACAGCCCGGAGGAACTGGGTCGTATTTTCATCCACAACAAAGCGGGCGAAGCCATCCCCTTGGAGAAACTTGCGCGCATCGAAAGCTTGCGTGGTCCCCAGGTCATCAAGAGCGAAGACACCCGCCTGGTGAGCTACTTGACCTTCGACAGCCGCCCTGGCGCCACGGCCATCGAGGCCGTTCTTCAGGCATCGGCCTTCATCGCAGAAGCCAAAGCCGAAGGCCGCTTCACGGTGCCCACCGGCGTGAGCCTGCGCTTTGCGGGCGAATATGAAAAACAGCAGCGCGCCAGTGCTCGCTTGCAAATCCTGCTTCCCTTGGCCCTGCTCATGATCCTGGCCTTGCTCATTTTACAATTCCGCACCCTGGCCCGCAGCCTGCTGGTGTTTTCCGGCGTGGCCTTGGCCTTCTCCGGCGGCTTTGTGCTGCTGTGGCTTTACGGCCTGGCGGGCCCTGGGCCCCACATGCTGGGCCCCGTGGACATGGGGAACCTTTTCCACATCCAGCCCATTCATTTGAGCGTGGCGGTCTGGGTGGGATTCATCGCGCTCTTCGGCATCGCCACCGACGACGGCGTGGTCATGTTGACCTACCTGCAACAGAGCCTGGCCCGGCACAAGCCCCGGGACATAAAAAGCTTGCGAAACGCAGTGGTGGAGGCCGGCCAGCGACGGGTGCGGCCCTGCCTGATGACCACCGCCACCACTCTTTTGGCTCTGCTTCCCGTCCTGTCCTCGACGGGTCGGGGGGCTGATGTGATGGTGCCCATGGCCTTGCCGGTTTTCGGCGGCATGCTCATGGCCATAGGCAGCCTTTTCGCGGTTCCCCTGGGCTTTTCCTGGCTGGAAGAACGCCGAATCAAAAAGGAAATCGGCGTCAAGCATTGACCCTGATGGGCCAGGAACTTATGCTATCGGCAACATGAATGGAGCAAATCACATGGCTGAAACGAAAGAAAACCTGACGAATCCGGGCACATGGGTGGGAGAGCATGGGGATATCTTGTTCCGTTACGCTCTGCTTCGCCTCAGGGATCCGGGGGCGGCCGAGGAGGTGGTGCAGGAGACCTTTTTGGCTGGTTTGAAATCCAAAGACAGCTTTTCGGGTCGCTCCACCGAACGCACTTGGCTTGTGGGCATCCTGAAACACAAGATCGTGGACTACATCCGCAAGCGTTCCCGCGAGCGACCGACGGCCGGCGCGGATGCCGCCAGCACCCTGGACAATATGGAAAGCGACGTCTTCGACGACAAGGGTCACTGGAAGCCGGGCTCGGCCAAGTGGCTGACCGATCCCGATTCGGTGCAAAACCGGGGCGAAATTCGTGAGGCCATCGGAGAATGCATCGACGAGTTGCCCGGCAAACAGGCCGACGCCTTTACCCTGCGAGAGCTCGAAGACATCAACAGCAAGGAAGTATGTAAGCTGCTCGGAATCACCGAGACAAATCTGTGGGTGATGCTCCACCGGGCGCGCTTGAAACTGCGAGGCTGCCTGGCTGACAACTACGACGAAGAATTAGGAGACGACGCAAAGCCATGATGACCTGCAAGGAATACAGCAAATTGTTATCCGAGAGCATGGAGCATCAACTGCCCCTTGGACAACGAGCCGCTGTTTTCCTGCACGGTGCCATGTGCACTCCCTGCAAGGGCTACAAACGCACCCTCGCCATGGTCCGACAAGTGAGTCGGGAGCTGGCCGACGATGAAGGGGCAAGCCTCTCCGAGGAGGCCCGAGAACGCATCCGCAAGGCTTTGGCCGACCTGACCTGAAAAATATTTTCCTCTCCATGTTGCAAGGTCTGCCCCCGGCAGACGACCTCTGTACGCAAGAACAGGTATGGAAGGAAACTTCATGATCGCAAAATCGAAAAGTATTGCCTGGGTGGCCTTGCTGGGTCTCCTGGGCATGGGTGAGGTGAACATGCAAGCTTGTGCCAACGATCCCAGTCGACACGCCGGAGGCCAGAATGCCGCCGAACGCGCCAAGACAATCAAGGCCCAACCTCAACGCAGCCCGCAGCAAATCCGCGCCGAAGGCAACGGGCTGAAAAACCAGACCTCTCGCTACTTGCGTCAGCACGCCCACAATCCCGTGGACTGGCAGCCCTGGGGCGACGAAGCAATCAAACAAGCCCGAGACGAGAACAAGCCCATTTTCCTGTCCATCGGCTACGCATCTTGCCATTGGTGCCACGTAATGGAACGAGAGGTCTTCGAAGATGACGGCATCGCCGAAGTGCTTAATCAATATTTCGTTTCCATCAAGGTCGACAGGGAGGAGCGACCGGACTTAGACACGGTTTACATGAACGCCGTGGTCGCCATGACCGGCAGCGGCGGATGGCCGATGTCGCTCTTTCTCACCCCGAACCTGAAGCCTTTTTTCGGCGGCACCTATTTTCCTCCCCAGCAGTTCATGTTGCTTATCATGGAGCTTGCGCGCAGCTGGGATCGAAGCCCGGGCAAAGCGGTCAAGAAAGCCGAACAGATCAGCAAACACATTCGCGAGCATCTGGCCACCCACACAGACGCCCGGACCCAACTCGAAAAGAATGTCATCACGCGATGGGCGCAAACAGCGCTGGCGCACAGCGATCCGGTGTACGGCGGGCTGAAGGGACGCATGAAATTCCCCATGCCGGTCACCTGGCGCTGGCTTCTGGCTCAGCATGACATCGAGGCCGATGCGGCGTTAAAAACAGCCATCCAACTGACCCTGGACAAAATGGCGGGCGGCGGCCTGCAAGATCAGCTGGGCGGGGGATTCCACCGCTACACCGTAGACACGGACTGGACCGTGCCCCACTTCGAAAAGATGCTCTACGACAACGCCCAATTGGCCAGCCTGTACCTGGAGGCAGCCGCGGCCTTCGATCACGAGCCTTATCGGCAAACGGCCGCGCGAACCTTGGATTTTCTGCTGGAACAAATGCACGATCCGGCAGGCGGCTTCTATGCCAGCTTCGACGCCGACAGCGAGGGCGTGGAGGGCACCTTCTACATTTGGACCCGAGAAGAAATCAAAGCAGTCGCGGGCGAAGCAGACGCGGAAGCCCTGGCGGATGTGCTGGGGGTGAGCGAGCAGGGTAACTTCGAACACAAAAACGTGCTGACCCAACGGGCCAACCTGCAGGCTTTGGCGACAAAACATGGGCGCAGCCAGGAAGAATTGGCCGCTTTGCCAAATCGGCACCGCGAGGCGCTTTTGGCTTTCAGAGCTCTGCGCAAACCACCAAGCCTGGACAAAAAAATCATCACGAGTTGGAACGGTTTGGCCATCTCGGCCATGGCGCAGGGCTCGATGCTCCTTGATGATGAACGCTATCTGAGCGCCGCAAAAAGCGCCGCCGACTTTCTGCTGTCTAAGCATCGTCGCCAAGATGGAGGGCTCTACCGAGTATCCAACGGCGGTCATGCCGAGGTACCCGCGGTCTTAGACGACTACGCCTTTCTGGCGAACGGCCTTATCGACCTCTTTCAGGCGGGCGGGGATCTTTCTTACCTGCGAGCAGCGAAGGACTTGCTGGACTTCACCAAAAGTCACTTTGCTCACCCTGACGGAACCTACTACCTGACCGAATCGAGCGTGAATGCCCCCCTGGGCAGGCCGTTGATTCTCAGGGACGGAGTGCGCCCATCAGGCAACGCAGCTTTGCTGTTGGCTTTAGACCGACTGTCTGCAATTGCCGGAGATCGCATGGCGCATGAACAGGTGGGGAAAGTTCTGCACGGACGCAAGGCCCTCATTGAAAGGGCCGGCATGGAGATGGGTGCCTGGCTTCAAGTGGGCCTGCGCTTGCTGCACCCCAGTTACGAGGTGGTGGTGGCCGGCAGGCGGGACAATCCGGCCACGCAAGCCCTGGTGAAGCAAATTCACAAACACCTGCCGGCCAACGTGGTCCTGGTCCAACTCGGCCCCGAGGGTGCCGATGTCGAAACGCTGAAGTGGCTGCCGGCTCTGGGCGGAAAAAAAGCCATGGACGGCAAGGCCACGGCCTACGTCTGCACCCTGGGCACCTGCAAGATGCCCACCTCCGATCCCTCGACCCTGCTCAAGCAAATCCAATAAGTATCTTCAATTTCTTCTTCCACAGGCGCTCTGCCTGAACTACCCTGAGCCCATCGACAAGACACCTCAGAAAGGATATCTCTCATGGGCAACCCCCGCTATGTCCTCGTCGCTTCCCTGGCCATGCTCTTCGTTTGTTCATCCTTGACAGTGCAAGCCACCACCTATGTGCTTTCGGGCAGCCAAAAGGCCGGCTCCATCTCCGGCGGGCCAAAAATCGGAGGCAAGGCGCTCACGCTCAAAAAGCCAGCCGTCATCACAAAAGTAAATCGGCAGGCCGAAAGCTTCACCCTTTGGAAAGACGGCAAAGCCTTCGTCTCCGGCGACAAAGATCATGAGGTCACGGGTCTGCTTCCGGCAGGTCGATACATACTGAAAACAAGTGCCGGCAAGGTGTCCATCCACTTAAACGACGGCATCAAGCCGCCCGCGATCACGCTTTGGGCCAAACAGAAAAAGGGCCCCAATCATTGGTTCAAGGGCAACAGAGTCGTTTTGGGACAGGCCTACAGCATCACAAACTTTCGCTATAAGGGCACCAAGGGCGTGGGCATCTTCGCCGTGGTCAACAACCAGTCCACGCACAGGCCCACCTATCTGCACATCTCGGCGCACAACAAGCGGGAGAAAGGCCCCCGCCACATGGACGCCAAGGGCAAGCAGCTCAAAACCCTCAAGGGCAAAGTCTTAGGACCCGGCGTTTTTACATGCACGCCGGGCCTGGGCACCGCCGACCAAATCGTCGAGGCATCCTTCCAGCTGAAGATCACTGCGCAATAAACCGCAGCATAACGTGGCACTAACGAATAAACGGGAATCAATTTAGGTTGAACTTGAAGTTCATCACCGTGTAGGTGGGCACGGCCCGTCCCGCGACGTGGTGGGGCTTGAAACGCCAACTGCTCAATGCTTGCCGCACGGCTTTTTCGAAAAGCTTGTCGGTCTTGAGAAAGTTGACATCCCGAATGCCACCATCAGGGGCGATGATCAGCTTGGCCACCAGGGTGGCCTCTTTCTTGGCCAGCCGCGCCATCTTCGGATAAACCGGATCGTCCCCGGCTATCTTGCGTTTGCCCACCAGGGTCGGATGCTGGTAAACGGCCTTGAGTTCGCCCGAGGAATCGATGCATTCGGCCATGCGCAAAAAACTGAGCTTGAAATTGGCCCCCTGCATCCGTGCCGCGTCCACATTGAGCAGGATGCGTGGTCGACCGGCGCGATCCACGATAGCCAGGGCCGCCCCAGCTTTTACACCTTGGGCATCACTGGCCAAGACCAATACATGATCGGATGTGGCCGCGGCCAAAAGATGATTCAAGCACTCAATGGGCGATGGGGAAACAAAGAGCAAGTCCAAGCCCTGACCCGCCATGGCTTGTACCAACTCCTCGGGGCTGGAACCCCGAATGGCCACGACCTGGGTCTTGTGACCACTGAATTTCTTTTCAGCCAGGGTCTTGAATGCCTGCTCCGCCTTGGCCGCCACAATCTGTCCCTGGGCATAGCCATTCAGGCTGACCACGCCGATCTTCAAACCATCGGCCAGACGGGCGCTCATGGCCCTGTCAAAACGCAAGGAGTTCAACAACAAGTCCACTTGGCTTTCAACCGACAAGCCAAAAACCCCTGGGGCCCAAAGCAAAACCAATACCACCCCAGCACAAATTGTTCTGATTTTCATGTTTCGCCGCCCCTCTTTTTGGGCAAAGTAATCCATCGCCTCCTCATATCCTTTAAACAATGCCCGGCACCTGTAGCTGGGGATTAGAGCATTCATCGTCTCTATAGTCAATGTGGGCGAAAAATCCGAAGAGATTGTGAAGGTTTGTGACTAAATGGTGGATTTTGAACGCAGGCTCCAGCCGATGAGCTTGTATAAAACCCGCATGCCCAGGTTGGCGTCCCAGGATGCCACGTCGTCCGGATCGGGTGCCACTTCGCAGAGATCAAAGCCCACCAGCTTGCGCCCGGAACGTACCACGGCCCCGAGCAGGGCATCCAACTCCGCGAAAGACAGACCACCCGGGACGGGCGTACCCGTGTGGGGACAGAGCGCCGGGTCCAAGCCGTCGATGTCCAGGCTCACATAAACCGTATCGGGCAAGGCCTCGACCATGGGCGCAATTTGCTCGGACCAGGGCCGACCCTCCAGGCGCTCGGACTGCAAGACATGATCATAAAAGCCCAGTATGCGCCCCGCGCTTTGCTCGATGCGCTTGTGCTCTTCTTCGCTGAAGTCCCGGATGCCCACCTGCACAAGACGCGACACGCCCGGCAGGCGATCGAGCAGATTGTGCATGATGGAAGCATGGGACCAGGTAAAGCCCTCGTAGGCCACCCTCAAATCGCAGTGGGCGTCGATCTGCAAGACCCCCATGTCCGGATGCCTCTTCGCCAGGGCCCGCATGAGTCCAAAGGGCACCGAGTGGTCCCCGCCCACGACACCCACGAGCTTGTCCAAGTCCAGCCAGCGGCAAGCCTCTGAGTAAACCTTGTCGTGCAAGCGGACCATGAGTTCGTCGACCTGTCGGGCATCTTCGGCAAGCTCCGGTTCGGTCTCCACCCCGCCGGCATCGTGGATGGGTCCGGCAAGAGCCGAGGCCTGAGCATCCAGGCCGACGATCTCCGGATCTTCGTCCAACATGCATATGCCCGCCTCGTAAGGCCGACCCAAGATCGGATCGAAAAGGTCCAGCTGATGAGAGGCCTCAAGGATGGCGGAGGGGCCCTCGTTGGCTCCTTCACCAAAAGAAGCCGTGGCATCAAAGGGCACGGGGATCAGCACCACCCCCGCGTCTTCCGGCGCCACGTCGAGACCAAAGATACCTGCATCAGGAGCGGCCGGAGCCTGGGGATCAAAGTCATTTGGCATGATGATACCTGGCCTATTGGTTGATACGGGACTCGATTTGCTGCCAGACCTGACGAAAAACCGCCACGATTTCTTCTTTGTGCTCGGCTGAGTTCACCTGGGCCAAAAGCCCGCGAATCTCGGCGAAAACGGCCACCACTTCATCCTTGCTTCGGGCCTGCTCCAACTTGGCCCGCAAATGCTCGACCACCTTGGGCACCACATCAGCCATCAAGCTCTGCCTTTGCCGCTCCGCCTCTTCCAGATCCACAACCGGCGCGGGCGGAGGCGCGGCCTTCTTTTGGGCCGGGATGGGGCGCATGGCCTCCAAGACCTGCGCCTGCATGCTCATGGGCATGAGCATGCGGGGGTCATCACCGCCGCTCACCGTGCGCAACAAAATACCGTCGTAGATGGCCTTACCGATTTCCAAAGGATCAAATGGTTTGCGAAAAAACCGAAACACGGCCCCGTCACGCATGGCGCGCTCGGCACGCTTTATGTTGTCCGTACCGGTGAGCATCATGCGAATGGTCTCCGGGTAGGCATCCCGCACGTGGGAAAGAAACTCGCTGCCCAGCATGCCGGGCATCATCTCATCGGAAATGACCACGTCGGGGGGGCTCTGCTCCATCATGCCCAAGGCCAAAGAGGCGGACTGAGCCGTCAAAAAATCATAAGGCTCTTTTCGCAAAGAACGCACCAAAGCCTTAAGAATGTTGGGCTCATCATCAACCAGCAAGACACTATATTTCATACCGCTCACCCTGGGCCTTTTCACCCCCAGTGTCACCCAAGACAAGCAAACACGCAAAAAAATGGCCAAATCATCCAGCGCCCCCCTTCCTGATTGTGGTAGATTGTTGCCATGATTTATCCCTACGACAACGCCACCCAGAGCCGCTGGGATCGAGGCGAGTTCAAAGTCCAACTCATGCAGCCCAACAACCCGCGCCCCATGGGTTTCTGCGACGGCAGCCCCGAGGACCTGGCCGAACTCATGGCCATGGCCGAGGCTGAAGGCGCCGGAGACGTAGACATCCACAAGAAGCTGCTCAAAACCGGTCGCGAGATCTGGACCCTGGGTGCGGCGAGAGAATCGGATTTCTCGGAATCAGCAGAATTCTGACTCTAAGAGAATAAAGCAACCACATCCCCCTACCAGTATTTGACGCTTACCAGTTTTCGCTCAGAAGCTCGAAGTAGGACTGGGGATGGGCGCAGGCCGGGCAGGCTTTGGGGGCTTCTTCGCCCTCGACCAGGTAGCCGCAGTTGATGCAGCGCCAGGTTGCCTTTTCGGCGCGCTTGAAAACCTTGCCGGCCTCTATGTTGGCGGCCAGATCCTTGTAGCGCTTCATGTGCTGCTTTTCCGCGATGCTGACGGCGTCGTAAACCATGGCCACGGCTTCGAAACCCTCTTCCCGGGCCACCTTGGCGAAGCCGGGGTAAATTTCGGTCCACTCGTGTTCTTCACCCGCTGCCGCGGCCTTGAGGTTCTCCAGCGTGGTGCCGATTTTGCCGGCCGGAAAGGCGCCCGTGATCTCTACGTCGCCGCCTTCAAGAAACTTAAAGAAGCGCTTGGCGTGCTCTTTTTCCTGGTTGGCGGTCTCTTCGAAGATGGCCGCGATCTGCTGATAGCCCTCTTTCCGAGCTTGTCCCGCAAAGTAAGAATAACGGTTGCGGGCCTGGCTTTCACCTGCAAAGGATGCCATCAGATTGTTTTCGGTCTTGCTGCCTTTCATTTCCATGTCTTTGAATCTCCTTTCAAGCGAATGGGGTTGGTTCAAGAAAGCTTCGTGGCTTTTTCAAAGACCGCCAGGTTGGCCTCTAAGGCCTTCGCGGGGGTCACGTCTTTTAGAACGTCTCGCATGCAGTCCACATCTATACCTGGGATCAACGCCAGGCCGGCCAGCCGACCCAAGAGCGCAACATTTTGCATGCGGGCGTCGGACAAATCGTCGATCCACACGCGCTCCAGCCGGGCATCGATAGCCTCCAGCTCCTCTTGCCCCGGGTACTTGGCGGATGCCGTGCGCACCGACACGGGTTGATACACGCTGTCGTAAAACAGCAACCAACCGCCAGGGCGCAAGTAGCGTCGTGCCCCGCGCAGGGCCTCCAGGCGCTCCAAGGCGATGACGCCGTCGGCCTGCCCCGGCGGCACCCGCGGCGTGTAAATTTTTTCGCCGAGACGCAGATGGCTTGCGACCACGCCGCCACGCTGGGCCAGGCCATGGGTATCGCAACCACGCACTTCATGCCCAGCCTTCAAGCAGGCCCGACCCAGGGCTTCGGTCAACAAGCCGATGCCCTGGCCACCTACGCCGCAGATGAAAAGATTCATGACTCACCTCCGGGCTTGGACCTGCCGATGGCATTTTCCGGGCAAACCTGAATGCAGGAACCGTCGCCGATGCAAAGATCCTCGTGCACCGTGACCGAGCCGTCCTCGTGACGCACAAAGGAGGGGCAGGCAAAGGTGGCCGTACAGATGTGATGCTCGGTACATTTTTCACCATCGACTTGCACCGGCACAGGCTTGTAATTCGCGCTGCGCCTGCGGGCATCCCGCGTGAACTTCAACATGCAAGGATGCTTGGCGATGACAACGGCAAACCCTTCATGGGCCATGGCCTCGACCATGGTCTCGGTCAACTTGGCCTGTTGATAGGTGTCCACCTCGCGGACAAAGCCGATGCCCAGGCTTTCCATCAAGTCCTTGATGAGAATACGAGGACCGATTTCCCCCGAACCCAGGCGAGGCTGATGACCGGTCATGGCCGTGGTGCCGTTCTCCATGATGACCAGGGTCAAATCATGGTTATGCACCAGGGCATTCAAGATACCCGGCAGGCCCGCATGAAATAAAGTGGAATCGCCGATAAAGGAAACCACCTTGCGCTTCTTCTGTCCCAGGCTCAAACCGGCGCCCGTGCCCGTGGAATGCCCCATGCAGAGCAAGACCTGGCCGATTTCGTAAGGCGGCATGAAACCCAAGGTATGACAACCGATGTCGGCCACCGTGATGTCGTCTTTCCCCAGGGCCTTTGCGATGGCGTGAAAAGCCGAGCGATGGCCGCAACCCGGACACATCTGGGGCAAACGGGGGGCGGATTTCCCGTCGTCGGGCGAGGCCGTTACGGGGGGACTAAAACGATCAGGCCACTTGCGCGAAAGCAGCGCCTGAATGCGTTCAGGCCCCATCTCACCCAGCATCTCTTCCGGCTCATCCCGGACCACCAAACGGCAGTCCAAACCCTCATCATAGGCCAGGGCTTTTAGTTCCGTCTCTAAGACTCGATCTAGTTCTTCGATCACCAGGACCTGCTCATGGGCTCGCATGAACTCGACCAATCGCTTGCTCGGCAGGGGATAGCTCATACCCAGCTGAAACAAATCCACCGGCTCACCCGCCGCCTCCAGGCATTCAAGCGCCGCCAAGGCCGGCAGCCCCGAAGCCAGCAAGCCCAGTTTGCCGTCTGAGCCATGGGGGGCGAGCACGCAATTGGCCGGGCTTTCATCGGCGTAAGCCGCAAAGGCCGCAAGCTTGGCCAGAGCGCGCCGCTTCAATGGGGGTACCGTAGCCCCCACTGGCACGTAAGGACCAGCCTTGGTGTCGAAACGCGGTGTCCAATCCGCCCCGACTTGAGGCAGGGGCCCGAAATCCACCATCTGCTTGGCATGACAAACGTGAGTGGTCAAGCGCAGGACCACGGCCGTGCGATCTCTTTTTGCGAGTTCCGCGGCCTCAAGAAACATGGCCCGTGCCTGGATGGGATCGCCGGGTTCGAAAAGGGGCAGGTAACTCATGCGCATGAAGTGGCGGTTGTCCTGTTCGTTCTGAGAAGAATTACAGCCGGGATCATCCCCCAAGACCACCACCATGCCGCCCACCAATTCCATCAAGGAAAGCTGCACCATGGCATCGGAGGCCACATTCAGGCCCACCGACTTGAAAAAAACACAGCTCAAATGCCCGTTGAGCGAGGCCCCGCAGGCCAGTTCCAGGGCGACTTTCTCATTGGTGGAGTATTCAAAGTAATAGGGTCTTTGCTCAAGCGGGATGGAGTCCAGGGCTGCGGCAATTTCGGGTGTCGGCGAGCCCGGGTAGGTGCTGACCACCTGAACGCCGGCCTCCAACATGGCTCGTACCAAGGCATAATTGCCCATCACAAGATCAGACCAAGAATCCGATTGGATGTAACGCTCCTGCAAATTGACCATATAAATCCTCCCGGTGCAGCTATACCCGAATGTCCTCTTGCTGTAAACCAAGTAAAAGACAATTCCTGTCTTTTTGTCGTCTTGACAGCATCCAGACCCAGGGATAGACTCAATTTCCATGAACTTTATGGAGAAAGCAAAGAGTCGTCAATATGGAAATAACCGTGAGCTTTTTCGGTCCAGTACGTCGACCCTGGCCGGAAAGCAGCCGTCAACTGGAAGTATCCGAGGGCAGCACGATTCAATTTCTAATGGAAGGGCTGGGCTTTGAGGCCAGCGATCTAAAACGCATGGCCGCGGTGATTGGTGGAAAGCGACGACCCCCCTCGGCCCTGCTCAAAAACGGTGACCATCTGCAATTCGTACTCATGGCAGGTGGAGGGTAGAAGGAGATGACAAGCATGAAAATTTCAACCAAAGGACGTTACGGACTTCGCGTTATGATTGAGCTTGCCATCCGCTACGGGCAACGACCGGTCATGATGGACACCATCTTCAGCTGCGTGGGGGTCTCACGCAAGTACCTCTATACCTTGCTGACGGTCCTGAAAAACGCCGGCATGGTACGAGCTGTGCGTGGCGCGGGCGGAGGCTTCTCTCTGGCCCGAGCGCCCGAGAAAATCACCGTGTTGGAGATCGTGGAGGCCCTGGAGGGCAAACTCATGGCCGTGGCCTGCGTCAGCGAAGAGGACGGACAGGAATGCGAACGCATCGGGCAATGTGCAGCCAGGGAGGTCTGGCAAGAACTGGCCGCCCAGGTCAGAAAAGTGCTGGTCAACATCAAGCTGGATGAGTTGGCGGAACGCCAGCAAAGCAATCATCCCCAGCCTCTGATGTTTCACATCTGATCAACGCGCCCGAGGAGATCCCCATGGCCCAAATAGCCAAAAACATCACGGAACTGGTGGGCAAAACACCCCTGGTCGAGCTGGGAAGGTTGGGTGCCGGCTTACCCGGTCGAGTATTACTCAAGCTCGAAAGTTTCAACCCCTGCTCCAGCGTCAAAGATCGCATCGGCTTGAACATGATTCAAGCTGCCGAAAAAAAGAACTTGATCAAAACCGACACCATCCTGTTGGAGCCCACCAGCGGCAACACGGGCATCGCCCTGGCCTTCGTCAGCGCGGCCCGTGGCTACAAGCTAGCCTTAACCATGCCGGAGGGCATGAGCCAGGAACGGCGCAAGCTGCTGGCCGCATTGGGCGCCGAACTGATCTTGACCCCTGCCGCCAAAGGCATGAATGGAGCCATCAGCAAGGCCGAAGAAATGGCGGCCGAGGACAAACGCTATTTGATCTTGCAGCAGTTCGCGAACCCGGCCAACCCGGAGATCCACAAAAAAACCACGGCCGAAGAAATCTGGGCGGATACGGACGGGGCGGTGGACATCTTCGTGGCCGGTGTGGGCACCGGAGGCACCATCACCGGCGTGGGCCAGGGACTAAAGAAACGCAACCCGGCCATCCGGGCGGTCGCCGTCGAGCCGAAAGACTCTGCAGTGCTCAGCGGCAAGAAGCCCGGCTCGCACAAGATACAAGGCATCGGTGCCGGCTTCGTGCCCGAGGTCTTGGACCGCTCGGTACTCGACGAAATCATGACCGTAGGCCACGAGCAGGCCGGCCAGACCAGCCGCCGGCTGGCCAAGGAAGAAGGCATTCTGGCCGGCATCTCCACCGGGGCCAACGTCTTCGCCGCGCTCGAGCTGGCCGCGCGCAAAGAGAACAAAGGCAAAACCATCGTCACGGTCCTCTGCGACACGGGCGAGCGCTACCTGAGCACCTGGTTGTTCGACGGCGAGGATTGATGCCATGGCCCCTGACCCCCTCAGCATCGCTGACGGCCCCCTGGTCAAAGTGGTGGATGAGCTGGTGGCCAGCCACGACGGGCTGACCCGGCGACATGTGGATTGCTCCTGCCAGTTGGCGCTGCCATCAAGAGACGCACTCGTCGAAATCATCCGCGATCTGCGCTCCGTGCTTTTCCCCGGCTACTACGGCAACCCGGATCTGAGCGACGCCAGCTTGCGCTATCACTTGGGCTCCACCTTGGATCGAGCCCAACGTCAACTGCAAGAACAGGTCAAGCGGGGCATGTGCTTCGCCTGCAAGCGGGATCCCCGGGCCTGCCCCCAGTGCGAACAAGACGCCTCCGCGGTGGTGCGCGTTTTCTTAGAGACCCTGCCCAAGGTGCGCCATCTTCTGGCCAGCGACGTGCAGGCCGCCTACGAGGGAGATCCCGCGGCATCCAGCCCGGACGAGGCCATTTTTAGTTACCCCGGCATCGAAGCCATCACCAATTACCGCATCGCCAACGCGCTGCACAAACTCGAGGTGCCGCTCATCCCTCGCATCATCACGGAAATGGCTCACTCCACCACCGGCATCGACATTCACCCGGGTGCCAGCATCGGTGGGCGTTTTTTCATCGACCACGGCACCGGTGTGGTGGTTGGCGAGACCTGCATCATCGGCGCCGGCGTGCGTATTTACCAGGGCGTGACCTTAGGCGCCAAAAGCTTTCCTTTGGATGAGCAAGGCAACCCCATCAAGGGCATGCCGCGCCACCCCATCGTTGAAGACGACGTGATCATTTATTCGGGCACCACCATCTTGGGCCGGGTAACCATCGGTCGCGCCGCGGTCATCGGCGGCAACGTTTGGCTGACCCGGGACGTCCCGGCAGGCGGTCGCATCACCCAGGCTTCGGCTCAAGAGGAATGCTTTGAGCAAGGCGCTGGAATCTAGGTGAACACTGCATATCCTCAGTTACTGGATTGGATGCGCGCCGAAGGCCCCCGCCTTTTGGTCGCCTTAAGCGGAGGCGTGGATTCCAGCCTGCTCGCGGCCGCGGCCACCGACGCGCTGGGGTCAGGCGTTCTCTGTGTCACGGCTCGTTCGGCACTTCACCCGCAAGAAGAGCAAGAACAAGCCTCCAGCCTGGCCAAGCAATTGGGCTGTGCCCATCGATTCATCGACGCCGGCGAGTTCGAGCAAGACGCAGTCCGGGCCAACGGGCCGGAGCGTTGCTACCACTGCAAACGTCACATCGGCCAGGCACTCATCACCTTGGCCCTCAAGGAAAACTTGGGCCAGGTGATCGAAGGCTCCAACGCCGACGACGATCCAGACCGGCGACCCGGTGCTCGCGCCGTTTCTGAATTGGGCCTGCGCTCGCCCTTGGCCGAACTGGGCATGGGCAAAGCCCAGGTACGTGCCCTGGCCAAGGCACGGGGTCTGCCCAACTGGAATCGGCCCGCCAGCGCCTGCCTTGCCACCCGCATCCCCAGCGGAGAGGCGCTCGAAGAGAGTCGATTGAAGCGCATCGAACAAGCCGAAGCGGCCATGCGGTCTCTGTTCCTGGGACGCGAGGGAGCCATGAGGGTCCGGGATCACGGCAGGCTTGCACGGCTTGAATTGGAGCCCGCTGAATTTGAAATGCTTTGTGCCGATCCCCTGCTCCGCGGATGTGTTTACGAGGCCCTCATCGAGATCGGTTACGCTCAAGCCTGCCTGGATCTGAACGGCTTTCGGTCCGGCTCCATGGACGTGGCACAAAAGAAACAGGAAAATGAAGATGGCTGAAGCCGAACCCATCCTGCTGGGCTTCTCCGGCGGTGTGGATTCCAGCCTGGCCGCGGTCCTCCTGCGGCAGGCGGGGCATGAAGTATTGGCCCTCACCTTGAAGATGGACTCCCGCAACCCCGCGGCCGAAGATGAAAAGGCGGCACGAGCGACCGCCATCGCGAAACAGCTCGGCATCCGACATCAGATCGAAGACGCCCGCCAGGCATTCCAAGAAGAGGTGCTGGCACCTGCATGGGAAGAATACCAGCGTGGCCGCACCCCCAACCCCTGCGCTCGTTGCAAACCCGGGTTTCAAATTCGCGAACCTGGCTCATGCCGCCGATCGCCTGGGCATCCGGAAGCTTGCCACCGGTCACTATGCTCGTATCGATCAGACACCTTCCGGACCGCGCTTGCTTCGGGGCCTGGACCGCAAAAAAGACCAAAGCTATTTTCTCTTCGATCTGCCGGAGGCCATCCTCTCCCGCACGGTCTTTCCCTTGGGCGGGCTCAACAAGGATCAAGTACGCGCCAAAGCCCGAGACTTCGGCCTGGCCAACGCCGAACAAGCAGAAAGCCAAGACGTATGTATCGCCCTGGCGGGCGAACGATTCCCCGAACTTTTGCGCGAAATATTTTCCGGCACGCCCCGGCCCGGCCCCATCGTCGATCCCACAGGTAAATTGCTGGGCCAGCATCCGGGCCTGCACCGCTACACCATCGGCCAGCGCCGGGGTCTGGGCCTGGCTTTGGGCACTCCTGCCTGGATTTGCGCAATCGAAGCAGACCAAGCCCGCCTGGTGGTCAGCCAAAATCCCAAGGATCTGCTCGTCCCCCAGCTAGAAACCGAAGCCACCCGCTGGGCTTCAGGCCTGGACCTTGCGCCAAGACAAGCAGCCAGAGTTCAAATCCGCTCCCAGCACGATTCCGCCCCAGCCATACTAAAAAAGAGGGACGGAGGTCGTTGCCAAGTGCTCTTCGACCAAGCCCAACGAGCCGTCGCCCCCGGACAAGCCGCAGTATTCTACGACGAATCAGACTCACACATCCTCGGCGGGGGCTGGATTCTCTAAGCACAGGCTCTGGACCCTGGCGATCCAACCTGATAAAATTGGATTTTCTGGGAGATTGCTTATGCGGTGGTGGATCTATTGTCTTGCCGCACTATGGATGCTGGCTGTGACCTGCGGCTGTCAGGGAGTGATTTATCTCGAGGATGCCGGTCAGGACGCTGAAGTTCAGACAGATGGGCAAGATGGCTATGATGCGGGAGTCGACTCGGGCGGTGACTCTGCTGGAGACGGAGGCCAGGACGCCGCGATCGGAGACGCCGCAACTGGTGACGCCTCAACAGGTGACGGAGGTCAAGACGGCGGCGACGATTGCATTCCGAATTGCGACGGCAAGCAATGTGGAGCCGACAGCTGCGGTGGGTCTTGCGGTGAGTGCGGCGGCAGCGCCATTTGCGTTGATTTCCAATGTCAGGAACCAGGCCCTTGCGACAACGTCACCTGCGACGAACTCGAATGGTGCATGGATGGCATCTGCCGATGCCAGTCGGGTTGGCTCAGGCAAGCCGATGAATGTGTTCCGATTGTTCCGTCCGCTTTCGAAAATCGCAGCCCCCAGTCGGTCTGTGACAAATGGAACGCGGACTACCCCAACGCGGCATCCTGGGTTTGGGAAGCGGGCCCCGAGAGCTGCGATGACGGTGTCTTGAATCCCGAATCAATCGACGATGGCATTCGGCGAATCAATCTGTACCGTTGGCTGGTTGATTTGTATCCGGTCTACAACTTGCGTTCCTTGAATGCCTATGACCAACCATGCGCCATCATGATGAAGGAGAATGGCGACCTCGACCACTCACCGCCCAGCACTTGGGCATGTTACTCATCTCTGGGTGCCTCGGGTGCCGGCCATTCAAACATGGCCATGGGGCGACACGACCCAGCTGGCGCTATCGATCTCTATATCGCCGACTCTCGGGTTCTATCCCTGGGACACAGGCGCTGGCTCTTCGATCCACCCTACCTGACGTCCGGGATCGGCCAGGCCGGCCAATGGAATTGCACCTATGTGATGACCGGCGGCAACAGCTATTCGCCCGACTGGCTGGCCTATCCACCCCCAGGCCCCTGTCCAGATGCAGCCATCTTGGGCAAATGGTCGCTCGCGGCCCCGGGTTTCGATCAGGACTCAACCTGGGTCACCGTCACCGACCTGACAACAAGCGACGTACAAGAGCCGGATTTCTACTTTCCGAGCGGAAGCTATGGCAGCTTTTCTTATCTGGCTTTTACAATGTCCGGGGTAACTGCCGGCCACGATTACGAGGTCACCATCGACGGTGTCAAACTGGGCGGCTACAGCGATCCCCCCGAAACCTTCAGCTACACGGTTCAAGTAATTGATTGCACCCAATACTAGGGCAAAGTCCTCACGATGAAATAGTACACCCAGTCTGCGGGGGTCTGTTTTTTCTTGATCGTCCTTGTATCTTTGGATATATAGATATTTATATATCTGGAGAACAACATGCCCAAAAAGAAGACGCCGTACCTCGTTCGAAAAGATGCGCATGCCGCCAAGGAGGCCGCCGAGACGCTCAAAGCGATGGCCCACCCCATGCGCCTGCGTATCGTGGCCATCCTGGCGGAAGCCCAGACCCACGTTAACGCCCTGGCCGAAGAGCTGGGCACCAGCCAGTCCACCATCTCTCAGCAACTGCGCATCTTGCGCATGCGCAAGCTGGTAACGGCTACACGCAAAGACGGCCATTCGGTCTACCGCTTAGACGAGCCCCACCTGCTGCAGATGCTTGATTGCATCGACGGCTGGGTCCAAAAAGACGAGGCCTAAAACCATGTCCCAACTATCACTGCACAATACGCCGCAGCATAACGTGGCACTTTTAGGGCCACTAACACTGCGGCTCAAAACGCCGCAGCATAACGTGGCACTAACGAATCAAGAAACGATTCGCAAATGCCACTAACACGCAGACAATTTCTCCAAGTTTCGGCCGCCACCACGGGGGCGGCGGCCATGGCCAGCAAACAAGCCTCGGCCCACGAGACGGTACAGCGGCGCAAAGGCCTTCACGGCGAGGAAGAGGCTCAACTCATCCCCTCGATCTGTGAGATGTGCTTTTGGAAATGCGGCATCCGCGGCAAGGTCGTGGATGGCAAGTTGATGCGCATCGAGGGCAACCCGGAACATCCTTTATCCAAGGGACGCCTCTGCGCCCGCGGCAATGCGGGCTTGGGTCTTCTCAACGACCCGGATCGAATCAAGCAGCCCATGGAGCGGGTCGGCCCCCGAGGCACGGGGCGTTTTCGACCCATCTCCTGGGCCAAGGCCTTCGCCCGAGTCGGTGCCGAATTCAAACGTATCACGGCCCAACACGGCCCGGATGCCCTTGGCTTCTTCGGGCATGGCACCAGCGCCAAGTATCCACGCTCCGCGATGGAACACCTAGGCAGCCACACCATCTCCTCGGCCAGCTACTTCCAGTGCAGGGGACCCCGGGAGGCCGGCTACACACTGACCTTCGGCATGACCCCGGGCAGTCCGGAACGCATCGATTTGGAAAAGGCCAAGTTGGTGGTGCTCATCGGCTCCCACATCGGCGAGAACGTTCACGTAAGCCAAACCGGAGGCCTGATGGACGGCCTGGCCACCGGCACCAAGTTGGCGGTGGTGGATCCCCGATACTCGGTGGCCGCATCCAAATCGGACTGGTGGTTACCCATTCGCCCCGGCACGGATACGGCCCTGCTCCTCTCCTGGATCCACCTGCTGATCGAAAAGAATCTCTACGACAAAGAATATGTGGAAGCCTATGGCCATGGATTCGAGGAGCTGGCCCGTCACGTCAAACCCTACACGCCCGAATGGGCCCAAGAACACACGGGCCTGCCCGCCGACTTCATCCGCGAGATTGCCGAAGAAATGGGCCGGGCCAAGCCGGCCGTGGTCATTCACCCGGGCCGCCAAACCACCTGGTATGGCAACGACACCCAAAGAGCCCGCGCCATGGCCATCCTCACCGGCCTTTTGGGGGCCTGGGGTCGTGAAGGCGGGCTCTTTTATCCAAGCCCCATCAAGCTGGGCAAGTGCCCCTGCGACCCAAAAGAAGATCCCAGCCAGGCCCTCTGCCCACAGGATCAATACCACTTCCGCGACGAAGGCATGCCGACCCATTGCATCATCGAAAACAGCATGGGTGCCAAACCGGCGGTGCGGGCCTGGTGGGTCTGGGGACAAAATCTATTACAATCCGCACCCAATCCCCAACGCTCCATCCAGGCCTTGAAAAACCTGGAGTTCGTCTGCGTCACCGATATTCTACCTTCCGAAACCGCCCAATTCGCAGACATCCTGCTGCCCGAATCCACTTACCTTGAGCGTTTCGACGGCGTCTTCGCCGTGCGCCATGCCGTCGAGCCCTTCATCGCCCTGCGGCAACCCTTGGTCCCCCCCTTACACAACACCAAAGATGGTTTCTCCATCGTCAAAGGCGTCATGCAGGCCATGGGACGCAAAGACTGCCTGCCTTGCGACAGCATCGAAGAATACATTGATCTCCAGCTGAAGCCCGCGGACTTGAGTCTGGAAGAACTCATGCGCAAAGGCGTCGTCCCCACACCGGGACGCCCCTATCGAGACAAACCAAAATTCTACACGCCGTCGAAAAAAATTGAATTCTTCTCCCAGGAGTTGGCCAAACGAGGCCACCCGCCCATGCCCATCTACCAACCCCCGGAGAAAAACCCCAAGGGCACCCTGCGCCTGGTGTCAGGCCGCACGCCCTACCACACCTTCGCCCGCAGCATGAACAACAAACTGCTTCATGCCCACGCACCGGAAAACCCGGTTGTCATCAACGCCGACCAGGGCCGGGGCATGGGCCTCAAAGACGGCGATCGGGTGCAACTGGAAAACACCGACGGCCTGCGCTCCCGCGAAGGGCGAGTGCAACTCAATCCCGGTATCCGACCTGGACTCGTCTATACCTGGCATGGTTTCGGGGTGCGTTCGCCTGATCTAAAAACAGCTTTCAAAAGTGGTTTCTCGGACAATTTCTTGATGACCCGCTTTGCCGTAGACCCTGAAACAGGCTCCACGGGCATGCGGGTCAACTTCGTCAAACTGGTTCGGAGCGGCAAGACCCTCGACGCCCCCAAGGTGGACGACCCGGTGGCCGCCCTGCGCCGCGAGCGCGGCAAAGCCGCAAGCCGGAAAGCCCCGGCCAAACCCGCCACCCAAAAAGCGGCTCCAGCCCCGACAGCTCCGGTGCCGGAAGATGAAGGACCGCCTCCGGGCGGGTGCTGAGGAGACTGACATGGCACGTTTTGGCATGGTCATCGACATGGATCGCTGCGTGGGTTGCGGCGCATGCGTGGTCGCCTGCGAAACCGAATGGGACACACCGCCTGACTCAAAGCGCCGGCGCGACTGGGTCATCGACATCCCCACCGAGGGCAGCTTCCCGCAGGTAGAACGCTCGGTTTACGTGGGCCTTTGCAATCATTGTGACGAACCGAGCTGCATTCCCGCCTGCCCCACGGGCGCCACCTATCAGGACGAACAGGGTCGGGTCCTGGTGGACGAAGAGGTTTGCATCGGCTGCGGCTTCTGTGGAGCCGCCTGTCCTTACAATGCTCGCTTTTTCAACCCGGTCAAAAAGAAAATCGACAAATGCACCTTCTGCGCGCCCTTGGTGGACAAAGGTCTCGAACCAGCATGCGTACAAACCTGCATCACCAAGGCCCGCGTCTTCGGCGATCTGACCGACCCGAAAAGCGAAATCCACGATCTGGTCTATCGACAAGGAGCCCGGCGCTTGGAGACCGAGGAGGTCGCCATCGGCCCCAACGTCTACTACCGGGGAGACGCAGGGCGCATCGACATGATCTTAGCGCATCACCCGCCCAACCCCAAGGGCCTCGAACCACCCCTGGCCGGTCGCTTCTGGGAAAAACTGGCCAGGCCTTTCATGCTCGGCATGCTGGGTGTCACCTTCGCCGGCCAAGCCCTGGCCTTCTTTACTCAGTTGGCCAAGGGCGAAGACTTCGGCAAGTTCACACCACCGCCCGGGGATGACGATCAAGACCTGCCCGAAGCCATGGACCCTGCACGCCCATGCCGGACAAACGCTACCCGCCGCCAAAGTCCGGCGCCAAGATGAAAAAACACGACGTGGCCGTGATCTGGCTACATTGGTTTAACGCCATGGTCTGGATGATGGAGTTGGTGACGGGCGCGGCCTTGATACTGAGCCCCAAATACCAATTGGCACCTGACTTTTTCCAAAGCATGGTCCTGGGCATCTTCGGCTCACGAGCCAATCTCTTGAATTTTCACATCACGGTGGGCGTGATCTGGATTCTCGGCATGCTGCCCTACGCCTTGTTTGGATACCGACGTTACCTCAAGGGCTTTTTGAGAAACCTGCGATTGGATCACGACGACGTCCTCTGGCTGTACAGAAAAATCTTAAGCATCTTCGGCAAAGACGTGCACCTCCCCCCCCAGGGCTCCTACAACGCGGGCCAAAAAGTGTTCGGCATCTTAGTCGTGGTGGCAAGCCTCCTCATCGCAATCACCGGCCTGATCATGACCTTTCACCCCTTTTCCCCTTTCTGGGTTGGCTGGTCCATCGTCATCCACTTCATCGCCGTGGGCATGGTCTTCTCCGGCATCTTCGTACACATCTATATGGCGGCCTTCATGCCCAACGAGCGACCGGCCTTTTTCTCCATGTTCTCAGGTCAAGTGGATGCCCAATATGCCTATCACCATCACTACAAGTGGTATCAACAACTCTTGCACGACTGCCATGAGCGAAAGGCCCCGTGCCAAGAGAAGAACGAGGACCGCGATGAAACTTAAAGATGAACGTTACTGGAATCCCTATTTCGCGGGCGTAGCCCTGGGCCTTCTGGTGCTCGTGGCCTTCATGTTAACCAGCAAGGGCATCGGTGCCTCGGGCAGCTTCGCCCGGCTTACTGCCTGGGTGACCCATTGGGTGGCACCGGACTTCGTCGGACAACATGGCAGCTTCAAATGGTATTTCTGGCGTGGTGCCCACCCCCTGAACTACTGGCTTATCTTCGTCTCCATCGGGACGGCCCTCGGGGGTCTGGTCTCGGGTGTCTTCGCCGGACGCAACAAAACCGAGGTCCAACGAGGTCCCAGGGCATCCGTGGGCCTGCGCCTGGTCCTGGCTTTCGGGGGCGGGGCACTCGTCGGCATCGGTTCGCGCCTGGCCCGTGGCTGCACAAGCGGCCAGGGCATCGTGGGCGGGGGGCTCATGTCGGTGGGTTCTTGGATCTTTTTGATGTCCGTATTCGCCGGCGGCTTTGCCCTGGCGCTCGTGGTGAGGAGGCAATGGCGATGACCACTGGACCTTTGCACATTGCGGAAGCCTATGGATTGCTCACGTCAATACCTATTTATCTGCTGATTGGCTTTGCCTTTGGCTTCATCTTAGAGCGAGGCGGTTTCGGCGATTCACGCAACATCGTGGCTGTCTTGTACTTGAGGGACTTTCGGGTACCCAAAGTCATGTTCACCGCAATCCTGACCATCATGGCCGGCAGCTATTTGCTGGGTGCCATGCACGTGCTGGATTTGAGTAAGTTGAGCCTCTCCCCCACCTGGATCTGGCCGCAATTGGTGGGCGGTCTCATCTTCGGCTTCGGTTTCGTGGTCGGCGGATTCTGTCCGGGCACGGCCCTGGTGGGTGCAGCCAATCGCAAACTGGATGCCGTGGCCTTCATCGCGGGTGTTCCGGCTGGAATTTTCGTCTTCGCCCTGGCTTACGACACCATTAAGGATTTTTTCACCAGTTCGGCCATGG
The DNA here is from genome assembly GCA_019314375.1 of Deltaproteobacteria bacterium. GTDB lineage: Bacteria > Myxococcota > B64-G9 > B64-G9 > B64-G9 > JAFCZJ01. The sequence continues at coordinate 33,846 of JAFCZJ010000062.1, forward strand.
GCAAGCTGACCCTGCCCGGCCTCTTGGGGATTCACCCGGCCTGGATTCTCTTGGGCGCTTCGCTCTTTGCGTTCTTCTTTTTCGGATTTGGCAACCGCATGGAGGCCTTCTGGGCCGAGCGGGAGAAAAAGGGAGGCGAGTCATGAAACTATTCATTTTTGACAGGCAGCTCAAAGTTGGCCTGTTTGTCCTCCTGGGTCTGAGTTTCTTGCTCTGGTTAACGCCGGCCTTTCCCTTGCCGGAAGGTCGGACATGGGGTCTTCTTGGGGAGGATTGGATAGAAAAAAACGCCCTGGACGCCGGGGGATTGGGTGCCGCTGAATTTGACCAGCAAGCGCGCAACCAATCCAAAGGCCTACGCGTAATCTTTGTGGGCGATGAAGCACCCCGGCTCGCCGGCAACCTGCCCAAAGACACGCAGATCGAAAACCTCTTACCCGAAGAAATCTTCTCACCTTTTCGCCGTCTCTGCGGCGGCAAGGCCAAGAGCCTCGTCTTTGTGGACGCGGATGGCCAAAGCGGTTTTGCCTGGCGCGCAGCCCTGCTCTACTCACTGAATGACTGCCCTGCCACTTGGCTTCAAGACGGGGTACAGGGCTATCTGAAATGGAAAAAAACACGAGGCGAGAAGGGTCAATTCGCCCCCTCGCTACGCCCACCGGGCACGATTCCTCCCCCCATTCCCCAGGTCAAGCCCTAAAGGAAGGATTCGCCTTGCCACGCATCCCGGTTTACATTTTGGCGGGAGGAAAATCCAGCCGTCTGGGCGCGGACAAGGCCCGCCTGAATCTGGCCGGCGTGAGCATGCTGGAATGGGCGGCCTCTCAGTACCTGCACCTGGATCCAAGGCCCAAGGTCATCGCGGATCGCATCGGCAAGTACGACGATTTGGGGTATGAGACCCTAGCCGACCTCTTCCCCGGCCGAGGACCCGCTGGAGGTCTGGCCGCGGCCTTTGCCGACCACCGTCGCAGGAAAGATCAAGACGGCTGGTTGCTCATCACTGCCTGCGATCTCCTGGGTGTTCGCAAAAACTGGCTAGAAAGGTTGCTTGCCGCCCGCCGCCCTGGTGCCGATTGGGTGGCCTTCCGCGGCGAGCATTGGCATCCCATGCCTGCCTTGGTTCATACCCAGCAGAAACTGAGTAACGAAAGGGCCCTTTGGCGCCTCATCGAAGCCGCATCCCCTGTTGCCCTGCCCCCGCCTGATGATTGGTGGCATAGCGCGGATCTGAACGACGCGAGAATCCTAGGCAGGCTTGAGCGCCACAGAGGCCTTGACGTTGACAAGGCCGCTATTTTACCACTACACCATGCGTAGTTCTGTCACGTGAAGGAGTCATCAATGTCCAACAAAAAAGTACGGCTATTTGCCATCAGCACTTGCGGTTGGTGCAAACGCACCAAACGCTGCCTGGAAGACAATGAAGTCGAAGCCACCATCACCGACGTGGATCTTTTGGAAGGCGACGAAAAAGAAACCGCCCGCAAGGAAGTAGCCCGCGTCAACCCGCGCCGCTCATACCCCACCCTCATCGTGGGCGAGGGCGAAAACGAGCAAGTGATCATCGGCTTCGACGAAGACAAGATCAAGGAGTGTCTGGGACTATGAGCGACCGAGAAAAAGCACGAGCGTTGATGGAGCGCTTGGACAAAGAAGCCAAGGCCGGCGGGTACTTTCTGAGCACGGATGAAGAGATGGTGCTGGATCTAATGGATGGGCTCTTGGTCAACCAGCAACGTTACGGCTATCTCGCCTGTCCATGCCGCATGGCCGATGGTATTCGCGAAGAAGATCTGGATCTCATCTGCCCCTGCGACTACCGGGACCCGGACTTAGACGAGTACGGCACCTGCTATTGTGCGCTCTACGTCAGCGAAGAAGTAGTCAAAGGCCAAAAAAAGATCGGCTCAATCCCCGATCGCCGCCCCCTGCTCGAAGAGCGCGCCGAAATCAAAATCAAAAAAAACCAAGCGGCCAATAATAAAAGCAGCGCTTTTGCCGGAGCAAGCCAACCGGTCTGGAGATGCCTGGTCTGCGGCTACCTCTGCGCCCGCCCCCAGCCTCCCCTGAAATGCCCGGTCTGCAAAGCCGACAAAGATCGCTTCGAACGCTTCGCCTAAAAACTTTTCCCCTCACACGCTGTCAGCCAGTTTGCTGCTATAATCATCCCACGGGATGCTGACTGACTCTGTAAACGCTGTCCAGGGGAGAAAACCATGAAAAATTTCCCGCTCCTATTGATCGTCGTGCTTTTGTCGGGAGCCTGCATCACGGGCCCCATCAGCCTGGAGGACCAGAAAAGCCCAATCACACCAACGATGCTCAAGCACTCGGAGAAAATGTTTGAATTCCTGTGGGCCCTGACTTCCAAGGATGGACTGGAAGCCCTCAGAGCAGAAGAGGCCATCCGCTCAACGAAGGACGCAGGGGTCCACCTGCTGGTCAACGCCATTCGCACGGTTGGCGATGAAAACGCAATATACTACCTGGCCCTCAGCTTGGGATGCGGCAAACCCAAGCCCAAGAGCCGATCGACAATTCCCGCAAAACAGGCTGCCGCCGTTCTAGGTAGCTGGCTATCGAAAGAGCCGAATCTGGCCCAGTCTCTAGCCCAAGGGGGAGGCCTCTTTGAGCGCCGGGTCGCGCTCATGAGTCAGATCGGCAATGCCGAGCAACTGCTCAAGCTGATGAATTTATTGGGGGCCAACGGGGACCGGGAAGACGCCCTCTCCATGACCGGGGTGCAGGCCCTGACCTGCCTTAACGACACAGACCCCGAGGGTCTGGGTCGGCTACAAAATTCTCTGCAAAAAGGCATGATCACTCTCCAGGGCTTACTGGACAAGACCGGATGGCCCAGGTCATGTGCAGCCCCGGATCACGATCTGACCGGCCTTGGCGAAGCCATGTCGTCCGGCAAATGGTTTTACGCAGGCAGTAGCGTTTCGAATGGAGAATTGAGTCTCACCATCAAGCAGGTGCATACAAAAGGCCTGGTCTTTTTCTCCCCTGAGTGCGCCTGGAATCTCTATGAACAGGAGGCGAAGCAAGGCCATCACCTACCCTGTCTCCTCGAAAGCCTGGTAAGGGCCTCATTGGTCCCCATCGCCATACGGCGGAACGCAGCCCAGCGCCTGGCCGACGACATTCAAACCGTCGAGGACAGAAGACAGAACGATTTACTAGCACTCGCCATCAATGCCGGAGCCAAAAGCGATCGACTTGTCCGCGTGGATCCGCAGCACACCTACCACCGGGAGCATCTCATCGAGGCAGCCTTTCGTCAGGGCCAGAAGGACATTCGGGATGTCTTGGAACGACATCTTCGCTGCCCCTACCAGAAGAGGCGCTGTCCAGAGTGCAAGCTTCTGGGACTCTTGAATACACCCGCCGCCATTGAAGATGCCTGGCTTCGGTCCCGGGACTGCATCGGCGCCCAGAAGAATGCCACCATCGCCCTCATCTTGGCCGAGGATCCGCGCGCGCCCCAAGCACTCGAGCGCCTGGTCAGCAGCAGGCTCCCAATGCTGGATGACCTTGAGGTCGTTTTATCGGAGAAGGACAACCCGGCCTTACGAGCCAGCCTCGCGAAGAAGGCCGAGGAAGGCAATCGCCACGCCATTCAACTACGCATCGCACTGGGATGGGAGAAATAGGCATCCCTCCTGCCGACGAAAACACCCATGCCCGGAATGAAGGGTGTAAACAGAAACACGAGATTGAGCACCGCATAGACCAACAAGGGAGTCCCATGAAACCGTTCTTCTCCATCGCCATCATCGGACTTTGTCTGCTGTTTTTCGCCAGCGCCTGCGCCGGGCCCAAAGTCCTGGCCGAGGGCGAGGTCCAGGCGACCAGCTTGAGCCTGGAGATCCGGGGCAAGACCTGGTGGACCTGGCGCATTGACGCCGACGGCATCAAGGGCAACGGGGTGAACCTGAAGCGCGATGGCAACGTGTTCTTCGGCTTCATGGCTTCGAAGCCGGTGCGCCTGCGCCGCATGCGGGATGGTGATCGAGAATGGCTCTCCACGCCGGCGGGCAACCTGACGGTGAAGCGGGAGGTGGATGGAATCTTCGTGGCCGGCATGCTGAACGAGCAACGTATTGGGGCCGGTTGGGACGGCGGGCTGCTGCTGCTCTCTAATCCGAAAATCAACCTGGGCCTGAAGCGAGGGGTCGACAAACAAACGCTGGTGGACCCAGAAGGGGAGATCCGATTGGTCTTCCAGGGGACCGATCCCGATCCGATCCTGCGACGTCCTGAGATCCTCTGGCTGCTGTTACGCAGAGTGCTGACCGAGGCAAAAAGCGCCCTGGCGAAACCGCCCATGCCATGACCATCAGGCTGCGGTGCCAGCCATCCACACGTCGTGTCACGAAACCCACTTCAATTTCTTTTTGCTCTGCACACAATCCCGCAAATACAGATTGATCAGATTCTGGTAAGGGATGCCGGTTTCTTCAGACAACTGCTTGAAATACTCAATGACATCCACACCCATCCGAATGGTTACCTGCTTTTTCAGAAGCTTGGCGAAGGGATTCCTTCTTCCTTTCATTTTTGAAAAATCATATTCTTTCTTCATGGCTTTCCTCTCCCATAAAACTGCTTTTCTGTTCTCGTTGCTTTTCTGGCGGAAATGATCCTAATCACAGAATCTTCTTCCCTGAAACAGTGACAAACCAAAAGCACTCTTAGTCGTTGACTCATGCCGAGCATGATGAATCGATCCTCGGATTCCGAATGATCGAGGTCAAAAAACTGGATGGCGTTCTCATCAAAAAAAACGGATTGCGCTTCGTCAAAGGAAACACCGTGCTTCTTTTTGTTGGTTCGACCTTTTTCCTCAGACCAGGCGAATGATATTTTCATAATTATATTGTAATTATGCAGTAATTTTTTGTCAACCGACACATGCGCTCAGGTGACCCCCTGCTAGTTAATGTATTTCTTCTGTTTTGATCTGAGTTCTGCGATTCTGCAGCGGTCGGTTGCCACCAAGGGAGTACCATGAAACAAATCGTCTTTATCGGAATCATCGTCGCCCTGAGCTTCACCTCAACCATGGCCTGGTCCAAGCGCACGGCCCCGGTTCCGGTCAATCTTGTTCACGAAGGCGTCAAGTACCTTGCCCTGCACTTCGGTGATGACAACAGAAAGACCATCGAAGCCCGTGACGCCAAATCAGGAAAACTGCTCTGGAACCTGGCGATTTACGAACTTCAGATCGATCCCGATATAGAACGAGACAAACAGGAGGTCTTCATCTCCTCCATGAAGGTTCAGGGCGGAATTCTCCTCATCACCAACGAGAGCAAAGACCATTTTAAGGTCGATTTGAAACTCAAAAAAGTTGTTTCTCAGGGAGGCTTTATCAGGGAGGCCTACGCCTGCAGCCGCAATGAGGACTGCATCACCACCTGCTTCCAGGGTGCGATCAACGGAGACTGGTACAAGAAAAACCGACTCGGCCTCGGTTCATGCAAAGATGGATGCAGCAGCAAAGGAACAGGCCCCGCTCAATGCATCGACTCGATCTGCGTCTCCTTCTCGCAGAAAGGCAAAAGGATCGACCACTGCACCAAAAAGATGATTTGGCGCAGACCTCGCCCCATCACCAAAACGCAGTAACCCGCCTCGAACGCTCTGCCAGAATTCAACTTTGTTTCAAATTGAGTAATTATTCTGAAAGGGTTTTGCCCTTTTGGACGCCCAACTCATGCAGACACAATGCACTTCTGCAAAAGGAGAGGAAACCCGTCATGAGTGAGCAAGGTCAAATTGTTCGACTTTTACAAAAACGATACGCAACCCGATCTATCGACACGAAAACACTGGAAGAATCCGTCATCTCAGACATCCTGGAGGCGGCGCGGCTTACGCCCTCCTGCTACAACAAACAACCCTGGCGCTATCTCTTTTTGGAAAGCGAAGAAGCCAGACAAAAGGGCATCAAGGCCCTGGCCGATGCCAACAAGCCCTGGGCGAGCCGCGCGCCGCTACTCATCATCGGCACCACGCGCGAAAAAGACGATTGTGTCTTACCAGGTCGATCTTATCACCAGTTCGATCTGGGCCTGAGCGTGATGAACATCATGCTGGCCGCGACCGAACACGATCTGGTGGCCCGTCCCATGGCCGGATTCAGCCCGGAGACAGCCCGCGAGCTCTTCGGGCTGGACAATGAAGACGAGCCCCTGATCATGCTAGCCATCGGCCACCCCTCCGACGACGAGGCCCACCTGCCGGAACATTACAAAGGCGCGGAAGACAAGCCCCGTGAGCGCAAGGCCGCGGACCAGATCACCCAGCGTCTGTGAATCAAAGGGCCTACCTGAATCACAGGAGCGATCCGCGCTGTAGCGATTTCTGACAATCTTCAAGCAGGCCCGGTGGCCTCCCCCGCCTTGACGACCCCTGGAACAAAGACTAGAATTTTCCAGTCGGCTATCCGATCCACACTCGATGCAGGGTCAAAAATCTCGGGGAATGAGATAGCCCTCAGCAAGAAGACGCATCTCCGTCGAGAGAAACACAAAGGGGACCGCCATGAAAATCGCCGTCGCAGCATCGACCCATCCCGATCCGGAACAGGCCGCCTCGGAAAGCTATGCTGCTTTGTTGGAAAAAATGGGAGGGACTCCGCAACTCCTGCTGGTGCACAGCTCCTGTGACTACGACAACGAGGCGCTGATCAAGCGACTGGAGGCACTGGCGCCAGGCGTTCCCCTTCAGGGCGGCACCTCTTGTTATGGGGTGGCGACACATACGGGTTTTCATTCCAAGGAAGAATTGGGTCTCGGCCTCCTGGGGATCTTCGACCCAAAGGGCGCTTACGGCGCGGGAATCGCCGAATCGAGAGGCGATCCGGAGGCCGCAACCCTTGCCGCCCTGGAACAGGCCCTTGCACAGGCAGGCCGCGCGGGAGAAATGCCCGCTGCCGTGATCGTGACCGTGTACCCCGGGGATGAAGAGCTCATGATTCGGGCTATCGAGCGGCACCTCGGGCGAAATATACCCATCATCGGGGGGACCTCTGCCAACAACGCCATGCGCGGGCAGTGGCAGCAGTTCGCCAACGGCAACGTGCATGACGAAGCGATTTCCATCGCGACCCTCTTTCCTTCCGGCGGCCTCGGCTTCGCCTTTCACAGCGGTTTCGAACCCACCGCTCACCGCGGTCGGGTCACGCGCGCCACGAAAAGGACCGTTCACGAAATCGACGGTCGGCCCGCGGCTCAGGTATACAACGAATGGACCGGCGGGCTTATTGCCGACTTTTTGTCCGAGGGTGGCGATCTCGTACCGGTCACTCCGTTTTCGCCGCTGGGCTCCCCCATTGAAAGAGTCGCTGGAATTCCCTATTACCGACTCTCATATCCCGTCGGGGCCCTGAAAGACGGAGGTCTTCAGCTCTTCGCAGAGATCTCTGAGGGCAAGGAGATCGTCTTGATGACAGGCACGGCCGACAGCCTCGCCACCCGCGCGGGAAGAGTCGCCACGCAGGCCCTGAAGGCGGCACCTTTCGACGCGAGCGCGCTTGAAGGTGCCCTCATCTTTTACTGCACCGGATGCATGCTCGCAATCCAGGACCGCATGCCGGAGGTCGTCGCAAGTCTCAATGACGCCCTCGTTCATAGCCCATTCCTCTGCGCCTTCACGCTGGGTGAACAAGGATGCTTCATCAAGGGTGAAAACAAACACGGCAATCTCATGATCGCCGCACTTACTTTCGGCCCCGTCGACAGAGTATGACCATGGACAACTCGGAAAAACTACGCGAAGCCCTGCTGGACCTCGATGAATCCAGAAATCGCGAACGGCAGCAGCGCAAGACCTCCGAGATGCTTCTCGCTGGCCTTCACGCCATCGTCATGGGCAAGAATCCCGATGACATCTTCCACCGACTTCTCGACGTCTTGCGCGAACCGCTCGGCTTCGAAGCCGCCTTCGTCCTGAGGGAGAGTCGCGACGGCAGCCTGAAAACAATCGCAAGTTCGGATCCCGCCTTCGCAGAGACAGTTTGGCAACCGCGGGCCATGTTCGAGCGCGTCTTTTCGGGCCAACCCGCCGCGGCCTACGACATCGAGATCATCGACGAATGGCGCGCACAGCCCGACCCGGTTAAGAAAATGGCCCGCTCAGCACTCCACTTCGCAATACACACATGCGAACCAAGGGCGCTGTTTGTCTGCACACATCCCGAACGGGCTCATTTTTCTCAACAGCACGTGACGCTGGCGCATCGTTTTTCGGTTCTGGCGATGCAGGCTTTGCAAAAAATCGACTCCGGTCTTGAGATAACGAAGCTCAAGCAGGCAGAAAAGCAGATAGATCGACTCAACCTCGTGCTGCGCGCCGTACGCAACGTCAGCCAATTGATCACCAAGGAGAAGGACCAGAATCGACTACTCCAGGGCGTCTGCGATATCCTCACCAAGGATCGAGGCTACGCCACCGCCTGGATCGCGCTCTTGGACGACAACAAAAAGGTGACCGCCACGGCTCAGTCCGGCCTGGCCGAAGACTTCGAGCCTATGGCCAAGCAGCTCAGACGGGGTGAGCTGACCCATTGTGTAAAGGAGGTGCTGAATCTCAAGGAGTCGATCATCAAAAACCCGATCATGGAATGTGCCGACTGCCCGCTTGCATCGAAGTACGAAGGAAGAACAAGCGTCTCGGTTCGGCTGGAGCACGAAGGCAAGATTCATGGCCTGATCACGATCTCCGTGCCGCAAGGCCTGGCCCAGGATGAAGAGGAGCGATCGATTTTCAGAGAGGCCGCCGACGACATCGCCTTCGCTCTGCACAATCTGGAAATCGAGGCAGCGCGCAAGAAGCTTGAGGTGCAACTCATCAGTTCGCAGAGACTCGAGTCGGTGGGTCGCCTGGCCGGGGGCGTGGCGCATGATTTCAACAACCTGCTGACGGTCATTCTGTCGTCCTGCTCGTTCATTATCGAAGAACTGCGGATGGGCGATCCGCTGATTGAGGACCTGCGCCAAATCGACGACGCCGCCAAGCGTGCCGTGTCCTTGACTCGACAGCTCCTCGCATTCAGCCGTCGACAGATGCTCCAGGTCGAGGCGATCGACCTAAACAAAACACTAGAGGACCTGGACAAAATGCTGAGGCGGCTGATCGGCGAAGACATCGACATTGCAACAAAGCTGGACAACAAAATCTGGAAGGTCGAGGCGGATCCCGGGCAAATCGAACAAATCGTAATGAATCTGGTGGTCAACGCCCGTGACGCCATGCCGACCGGGGGCAAGCTGACCCTCGAGACCGCAAACGTCGAACTGGACGAGACCTATGCGCGAGATCACGTCGACGTCACGCCAGGGCCTCATGTGATGTTGGCGGTAAGTGACACAGGCTGCGGCATGGACGCCGAGACGATGGGCCAAATCTTTGAGCCTTTTTTTACCACCAAGGAAAAAGACCGGGGAACCGGGCTTGGTCTTTCCACAGTCTACGGCATCGTCAAGCAGCACAAGGGCAATATCTGGGTCTACAGCGAGCCCGGCAAGGGGGCGATTTTCAAAGTCTACCTGCCGAAAACTGGCGCCACCGAGGCTCAGGCTCAAAAGAACAGCCACGCGAACAAAGACTCGGGCGGCAATGAAACCGTCCTGGTGGTGGAAGATGAAGCGGCGGTCCTGAAACTCGCAGTGCGTGCGCTCGAACGAAAGGGCTACAAGGTACTGCAGGCCGGAAACGGGCTGGAGGGACAGGCCGTGGCCGACGCACACGATGGGCCGATCCAGCTCCTGTTGACCGACGTGGTGATGCCGAAAGCCAGCGGCAAAGAAATGGCCGAGAAGCTCTTGGCCAAGCGGCCGAAGCTGAAGGTGGTCTTCATGTCAGGCTACACCGACAACTCCATCGTACACCACGGCGTACTCGACAAGGGCATGCACTTCGTACAGAAGCCCTTTACGGCGAATTCGCTGACG
>JAFCZJ010000289.1 GCA_019314375.1 Deltaproteobacteria bacterium
AAGCTGAAGGTGGTCTTCATGTCAGGCTACACCGACAACTCCATCGTACACCACGGCGTACTCGACAAGGGCATGCACTTCGTACAGAAGCCCTTTACGGCGAATTCGCTGACGAGAAAAATCCGCGCGGTCCTCGATGACCAATGAACAGAAAGCCTCGGGCTAGAGACCGAGCGCGAAGGTTGTGCCGGTGTTGTACTTGAAGAGGAAGGGGTCACCGGCGGCCAGGGTGATGTCCAGCGTGCGTTGACCATCTTGTTCCGGGGACAGGGACACCGTTTCCACCTGACCGTTGAGCTTGTTCAGGTTCAGAACAGACGTTGGATCGAACCCGGCCGGGGCGTCGCTGAAGTCGAAGGCGAGATGAACAACACCGGCATCCGAATTGTTCGTCGGGAAATCCCCGTGTTCGTGGCTGACATTCTGGACCATGACGTAAATCTCACCGGCGTCGTCCCGGAAAAAACCGACCAGGATCTCAAAGCCCCAGTCCGACTCCTCTCGTTCGCAAGCGACAAGGTATGGATCGCCGCCGGCTCCGGGCTCCCACTTCAGGATCCCCTGGGGCAGGTAGAGATCCACGGTGGGGACATAGCGCACATCCGTACTGATCAATTGGGTAATGGCCCGTCCGAGGTTGGCCATCTCCCGATTGATCTGCGCCGCGATATGCCAGCGCTCGGTCTTCGCCGCGGCGAAGTCGTTTTGGTGTTCGAACAAGACAGGGTAAACACTGTGGTTCTCATCGATCTGATAGATGAACCAAGTGTGCCCCGTGAAACCCATGACCAAGCCCGAGAAGGCGTCCCACCGCAGATCGGACTCATCGTGCTCGTTCTCAAAGTCCTCGTCCATGTAGGTATCCATGTAACGCCAATAGGGCATGCCGTGTCGCAGCCCGGCGTCGCGGTAAATAGCCATCCGAGTATAGGAATTATTGGAGCGAACGTAGTTGTCGTAGCTGATGATGTCACCCTCGAACTGGGTCGCGTAGGTATCGAGCATCTCCTCGAGATCGTCGTTGCCGAACATGAAGTTCAAGATGAGCAAGGCGTCCGGATCGTGAGCCCGCAGAGCAGCCAGCCCCACCTGCATGTCCATCAGCTCCTCCCAGGTGCGCGGCTCGTCGGAAATCTGGTAGCCGATGCGCCCCGGGGAGTTGGGCGGGTACCCTCCGGCGAGTTGTCCACCGTCGCCGCTCCCGCCACCGGGGAGCGTCCAGGACACCCAGCGGAAAGCAGGGTTGCCCACGGCGGCCCACGCGTCCATCTCGGTGGGCAGGCCGTCTTGCCATAGATGTACGGCGTTGGCCCCGAAATCATCGAAGTACTCGTTGACAAACTGCGCAGGCGGCGTACCCGCCGAGACCGTCAAGCCGCTGATGAACATGGGATTGGTGCGAATCCACTGCCAGGCCCGCGAAAGCGGGGGGAAATCCCCACCCGCGTCGCCACCGTCAGCCCCGAGATCACCGCCCGCATCCAAACCCGAATCGCCGCCCCCGCCCCCGTCCTCACCCGCATCGCCAGCACCAGCGTCCTGGGCCACATCAGCACCACCAGCGTCCTGGGCCACATCGCCACCACCAGCGTCCTGGGCCACGTCACCACCACCCGCATCCTCGCCGGCATCAACGACCTCGTCGTCTCCACCCGGCCCGGCATCATGCCCAGCATCAATTCCCGCGTCATTCCCGCTATTCACACTCGAACCGCAGGACCACGCAAACAAGCCCACGGCCAAAAGACACATCCATGCTCGCATTCTCATTGCACCTGTCCTTCCTCGCCAAAAAAGCCACCCAAGCAAGCGCTATGCTACTAATCTAACGACTCGGTGTTTTTCCTGCAAGGCAGGAGGGTCAGGTGTGCTAGATGCCAAGCTCAAACATCTTGCCGAAATCCTCTGGCAGATCGACGGTGATGATTTCCTCGTCGCGCAAGAACTGAAGATAGCGCAGGGTCTGATCCTGGAGTTCGGGTCCCGAGACGGCGCGGAAGTGCACCCGGTCGAGAAAGAGGCGCACGTCGCTTTGTTTGTTGCGCATCATGTCGAAGGACAGGCGGGCGGCATCGTCCCGATGGGCGTTGACCCATTCGATGGCGTCTTCGAGTTCTTGCATCACCAATTTGGCTATCTCGGGATGCTTGCGGATGAACTCGCCCTTGAGGAGCACACCGGCGTTGGGAAAACTGCCGTAGCCCGGATTCACCTTGTTCCAGAGATCGTGGAAAGAAAGGACCGAACTCGGCACCTCGGGATCCAGGCCGGCTATCGCAAAACTGGCCTCGGGCTCCCGCAGCAAGACCGTGTCGCTCTTGCCTTGCAAAAAATCACGCAAAATTCGTTCTGGCCGGCCGAAGGGTGTGCCGTAGGTGAACTTGAAGTCCGCCTCGTCCAGACCATGCTTACGGATTAAGTAACGCGTGATGGCCGTGGGCGGTGCTTCCCGGAACAAGGGCGCATGGATGGTCTTGCCTCGCAAGTCCTCTAAGCCCTTGGCTTCATAGCCCCGGGTGAGCAGGTGAAAGTTATCCCAGACGAACACAGCCGGCATTTTCACGTCCATCTTGGCAAGCTTGGTCGCCGTGATGACGGCCGTAAAACTGATATCCGCCTTGCCGTTCACGATCCAACCCAAGTGCTTCTCCGTCTCTTCCCAGACTTTGAGCTCCTTGATCTCGACTTTTTCCTGCAGGGCCTTGGATTGCAGAAGACGCATGATAACCGGATAGCCGACAGGCGTAGCCGACTGAATGACCACCGGCACTCGGTCCGATCGACTCTGCGGGGCCGTGGCGGAGGCTTTCTTGTGAAAGGTCACCCAGGTCTCCGCCTCCCCTTTTTTCTCGACCTCCGCTTCGAAGTCCATGGCGCTCAACATGTTGATCAAGGGCGCGGGCTCGAAGGTCTGGATCAAGATGAAGCCGCCTCCTTCCTCTATCGAATAGGCTTTCTTCATGATCACATCGAAGGGATCGCTGACCATGCCTCGCACATCCAGTTTTTCGTAATCCTTGGCCTCATCGCGCCAATCCCCGCCCTGCTCGCAAAAAAAGGAGTGATGTACTTCACCGTCCCCCTGCACCAAGGCGGCCCGAATGCCCAGTTCTTCCGCCCGATCGATAAGGGGTTGCAAGGGCATACGGGTGCGAACCAATAATTTTTGTCCAGCGCTCATGCCTTGCAGGGTGTTGACCGCCTGCACCAACCAGGCAGCCTCCCTGTCGCGCAAATCCATCTCCTCGGCACCCGTCACGTCCCAACCCGCCACTTGCTTCAATTCAGGCTCTTTGGCCTGCCCCTCGATGCATTCCGGACAGGATTTCGCCATCTCCTCCAGCGTACCGTTGGCTCTGTTCAGCACATGAAGAATTTCGCAGACCGATACCTTAGAAATGCGAGCGGCGTCGCGGAAAGAGGCATATCGAGCCACCGTGTTCCAGAGGACCTTGTTTTGCAGGCGACGAAAAATGGGATCCATGCCGACCATGACCTTCATCAGCCCGTGATCACCTCGGGACCGTCGAAATCCGTGGATGCTACCGAATCCGTAGATGGCTCCGAGGTCTCCCCGGCCGTGATGACGCCCACGGGGCAATTCTCCAAGGCCTCTTGCATCGCCTGCGCTTCCTCCTCGCTGGATGGCTGTCGGCTTACCTCGTAAGCCTGGTTATCAGCCGTCAGCCGGTACAGACCTTCCGCGATCTCGGCACAGGCACCACATCGGATACAACCGTCCTCTACCTTGAATTCTTTGTAATCATTTGAC
>JAFCZJ010000171.1 GCA_019314375.1 Deltaproteobacteria bacterium
CCACCGATGTGGCCAATAGCTGGGTGCCTCGTCCCTGGAGTGTGCGCGAACGACGCGCCATGCGGACGCTCGACAGCCTGCTGCGCAAGCTGCACAAGGACCGACGCCTGGCACAAACCATTGCAGAACTGCAGGACAGCTGGCGAGTGTTCTGTGAATTGCGGGCGGTTCTGCGCCTCGACGACTCCGCGTTGCCTGGTGGCCAACGCGCCCGGCAGCTTCCCATCGCGGCCGCCGAGTTGCTACGGCTGCACGACATCCGGGCGGCCGTCCGCCAGTACGAGAACGACCTGCGCCAGCGGGCCGGCGACGAAGCCAAGAAGAAGCGACCCAGCAAACCCGAGGCCATCGTCTTAAAGTATCTCGAGTGCCACCGGGCCCACCTCTTCGGACACCCCGTCATCCGAGACGGCGACGGGCAAGTCATCGTCGTCGTCGATCGTACAAACAACCCGCCTGAACACTTCTTCGGAAGGAGCAAGCAGCAACTCCGCCGCCGCCTCGGTCGGGCGAACCTCAGCCGCGACCTGCAGCAACAGCCTGCCCAGGCCGCGCTCGCAGCCAATCTCCGCCGCCCAGACTACGTCCAGGTTCTTTGCGGCTCCATCGACAACTTACCCAACGCCTTCTCCCGCCTTGACCGCGCCAATGTCGCCAAGGTTCGCCTCACCCGAGACCATCGCGACTCACGCCTCCACCGCCTCGTGCAGAAACGGCTCGACCAAGCGCCTCCGCCCGAAACCGCCCGCCTCCCTCCGTTCGAAGCCACCCGAATCCCTCCGCCCGAAGCCGCCCGAATCCCTCCGCTCGAAACCGCCCGAATCCCTCCGCTCGAAACCGCCCGAATCCCTCCGCTCGAAACCGCCCGAATCCCTCCGCTCGAAACCGCCCGAATCCCTCCGCTCGAAACCGCCCACATCCCCCCGATCGACCGAGAATCCACCCTTCGTGCAACCGGATCCTGACGCGGTAGTCCCAGCGCTGGGACGTTTGGAGGCCATTTTTTTGTCTTTTTTTGGGGTCCTTTTAGGGCTTGTAGCCCCATAGTTCCCGCCCGAATTCCAGTGAATGCGCGCTGAAGTATAGTGTGTTTTCCATGACCACAAAGTCACCCGGCGAGGACGAAGTTGGGCCTGGGCTGATGTCGGCCAGGCGGTAGGTGCCCTCGGGGCTGCCGTCGCTTCGCCAGAGTTCCGTTCCCAGCGCGCCGTCGTTTGCGGCGAAGTAGAGTATGTTGTCCATGACCTTGAATTGATCGGCCAGGTCGTTCCCGTAGTTGGGGCGGATTTGTTTTAGCTGGATCGTGCCCTCGGTGCTGCCGTCGGTTCGCCAGATTGCGACGTCGCTGCCTCGGGTGATGAAGAGGAGCTGATCGGCGAGGGGCATCATGGAGGCTACGTCGCCCCAATCAGGCAGGGTGAAAAGTTCGCTTCCGTCGTCGGGTTGACCGGCGCTTACATAGAGACTGCCGCCCACGATGAAATAGAGCTTGTCGCCCGCGGATGCCATTTTATCGGTTTCGCCCTGGTAAACGCGGACGGTGCCTCCCGGGCTGCCGTCGCATATCCAGATGCCGGTGCCGCTTTCGTCTTCGGCCAAAAAGGCGAGCTTGGTGCCCATCGGGGTCAAGAGGCTGGGATCGGAGCTTGAGATGCCGGGCATGAGGTCGATGACTTCCACGCTGCCGGCCTCGCTGCCGTCGCTTTTGTAAAGCTCTCCGCCGTTGGGTCCGCGGGCGGACATGAAGAGGGTGTTTTCGAGCAGGGTTATTTCGGTGGGATAGCTGCTGGCGCTTCCGGGATTCAAATCGGCGACGATGTGGGTGCCGGCCTCGCTGCCGTCGCTGACCCAGAGTTCTCGGCCCAAGCGTGCGTCGTTGATTACGTCGTCGTCGGCGGAGAAGTAAAGCAGACCGCCCATGGCGGTCAGAAAGCTTGGAGCCGCGCCCCGGGCGGGATCGGGGTTGATGTCTAAGACCAGGTGGGTGCCGGCCGTGCTGCCGTCGCTGACGAAGAGCTCCATGCCTGTTTCGTCGATCCAGGATGTGAAGAAAACCTGGGTTCCGACCACGACGGGCGCGACCCTGTCGCCGTAATAAGGGGTGTGGATCAGGCGGGTGCCCTGTTCCGTGCCGTCGCTTGCCCACAGGGCCTGATAATCGTGGCCTTCCGTGGCGCCGAAGAAGAGGGTGGAGCCCATCACGGCCGCGGGGGTGGGTTGCGAACCGCGGGGGACGGCGTTGATGTCTGAGAGCATCTTCGTCCCTTCGCTGCTGCCGTCGCTTTGCCAGAGCTCCACGCCGTGTACGCCGTCGTCGGCCGTCATGAGCATGGCGTTGTTGATGAGCAGGGTCTTTTTGGTGAACAGCCTGATTTCAACTATTTTCTGCGTCCCGGCCTCCGTGCCGTCGGTCTTCCACAGGGCCGAGACGTTGACCTCGTCCTGCGCGGAGAAGAGCAGGGATTCGCCCACCACCAACAGGCCGGAAGGGCCGGCGTTCCCGTTGGGATTGATGTCCGCCACCATCTGCGTGCCTGCTTCCGTGCCGTCGGTCTTCCAGAGCTCGTAACCGTGTTCGTGGTCGGTGGCGCTGAAAAAGAGGAGGTCGCCCCAGGGGGTGAGTTCATGGGGGAAGGAGCCCTGCGTGGTCGGACCGATTTCCTTGACCACGGCCGTGTTTTCATCCTGGCCGTCGGTTTTCCATAGCTCCGTGTAGCTTGAAAAGACGCCGTAGGTGAAATAAAGGGTGGCGCCTACGGTGGCGGTTCTTTCGGAGATCCGGATGTCGCCATGACTCGGGGCGTTGATGAGCTCGGTGCCTCCTGCCGTGCCGTCGCAGCGGTAGGCCCTAAGGCCGTTGCCGTCATCGGCGTTGAAGAGCAGCAGATCGTTGATGACCACCAGGCGCTGGGGGTTTGAAGAGGCTTCGTCCGGGGCCAGATCGATGAGCAATTGGGTGCCCCCGGCGCTGCCGTCGCTTTGCCAGAGCTCGGCTCCCGTCGTGCCGTCGTCGGCTGCAAAAACCAGAGTGGTGCCCAGAGCGGTGAGTTCCGAAGGCTCGGCGGCGAACTCGCGCAGCATCTCGGCGCTTCCGCCGCTGTCGTCGCTGGTCCAGAGTTGGGTGTTTTTGATCCAGTAGCGCCGCCCACCGATGCTCAGGTTGGCCCCGAAGAGGCTGGCCGGCTCGCTTTCGGGATCGATCGGCACGGTGCCGGCTTCGCTGCCGTCGCTTCGCCACCAGGGACTGCCTTCGCTGTCCTCGGCCTGAAAGTAAAGCTTGTCGAATGCCACCAGAAGGCTCTCCGGCCCGGACCCGGTGGGGCCGACGAAGAGATCGACGACCATCCGCGTGCCTTCGGCCGTGCCGTCGGATTTCCAGAGCTCGACCCCATGCAAGCCGTCGTCGGCGGCGAAGTAGGCCACCCCGTTCAGCAGGGCCGGGCCCTCGTACCAGCCGGGGTGGGAGGCGTCGGTGCCGGAATTGTTGATGTCGGCCACGAGAAAGGGGGGCGGGCCGCTGATGTCGTCTTCTAAGATGGTCAAAAAGAGGCTGTGGGGCTCGCCCAATTCGTCGTCGCCGCTCTCGATGAAGAGTTGGATCTCGAGCGACTTGTCGCCTTCGATGATGTCGTCATCCAGAATGTCCACATGGATGATCTGGTTCTTGGCGCCTCCGTCCGCCCAGCTCAGCCGGCCTGCTTCGAGGCGGTAGTCCTCGCCCTCGATGGCCGTGCCGCCGAGCACGGCGTAGCTGACCTCGACTTCGCCCGCGCAACCCACCTTGCGAGTCACGACCAGATCGGCGCTGCCCGCGTCTTCGTCCACCCCCAGGTTGGCGACTTCGAACTGAATGGATCCCGGCAGCGTGGGATCGCCGCATTCGCCGCCAGGATCTTCAGGGGCCCCGTCGCTGCATGCTGAAAGCAAAAAAGGCAAGATATATAGGGCAAGGCAGGTCTTTTTCACGTTTAAGCCCTCCTTTTCGTCGATTTGACGAGACTAGCACATTCGGCCACGAGTTGGCGTTTGCCCCCTCCCTCGGCCTTCGGCCCTTCCCTCCCTCCAGGGGAGGGAACAATCATGGACGGGTGAGGTGCAGCTACCGGATCGGCTTGGCTTCTGTTGACAATCCCTTTTTCCAATGGTAGTTTGCGCCGCGATTGAGTCAGGAGCGTGAGCGTGAATTTTCAGCAAGTGATTCTCAAATTGCAGGCCTATTGGGCTGATTACGGATGTCTGATTCAGCAGCCTTACGACATGGAAAAGGGTGCCGGTACGTTTCATCCGGCCACTTTTTTGCGTTGCCTGGGGCCGGAGCCTTGGCAGGTGGCCTATGTGGAGCCCTGCCGACGGCCCAACGACGGACGTTACGGGGATAATCCAAATCGTTTGCAGCATTACTACCAGTTCCAGGTTCTGCTCAAACCATCGCCCAGCGATGTGCAGGATCTGTATCTCGACAGCCTGAGAGCCATTGGAATTCCGGTGGAAAAACACGACGTGCGCTTCGTGGAGGACGACTGGGAATCGCCCACCCTGGGTGCTTGGGGCCTGGGCTGGGAAGTCTGGATCGATGGCATGGAGGTCACCCAGTTCACTTATTTTCAGCAGGCGGGCGGCTTGGATCTGAAACCCATCTCGGTGGAACTGACCTATGGTCTGGAGCGATTGTCCATGCTCTTACAAGATGTGGGCAGCGTTTACGATCTGCAGTGGAACGACAAGATCAAATACGGGCAGGTGCATCATCAGGCAGAGGTGGAGTACTCCGACTACAACTTCAATCAGGCCGACACGGCGATGTTGCTCAAGCTCTTTGAGATGTATCAGGCCGAATGCGGCAGGCTTTGCGTGGCGGCTGAACAGGGCAAGCCCAGTCAGGCCTTGCCCGCTTATGATTACTGTCTCAAAAGCTCACATGTTTTCAATATTCTTGATTCAAGAGGGGCCATCAGCGTCACCGAAAGGCAGGCTTTCATCGGGCGGGTGCGTGTATTGGCCAGAGACAGCGCGAAGGCTTATCTTGCGGAACGGGAACGGCTGGGTTGGCCGATGCTTGGATAAAGAAAGGGCATCATGGATAGCTGGCAAAAACTGCTTACTGTAGCTGCCGTGGCCTTGGGTCTGATCATTGTTTCGCGTGTGATCAAGCGGGGCAGGCTGGACGAAGAAGATCCTTCGGTGGCCGAAAAGGGCATATTTCTGGGTGGTATCGTCTTAATGGCGGTGGCTTTGCTGATCCTCATGTTCCGTTGTGACACCCTTTTTGAAGCAGATACGGGTGATGAGCCCCAGGAGATCAAGTCCTTCCAGGAAGAAGGCGCGGGCTGCTCCAAGCCCAAGGACCAGATGGGCAAATTCGAGCCCTGACAGGAAAACGCATGGAATTTTTGCTCGAAGTTGGCTGCGAAGAGATCCCGGCTCGGTTTGTGCCGCCGGCACTTGAAGAATTGTCTAAACACCTCTCCGAAGGCATTAAAGAGGGACGATTGGACTCGAAGGATCTGGGCATAACCAGCCTGGGCACACCGAGACGTTTGTGTTTGTTGGTCAAGGGCCTGCCCGAGCGACAAGAAGATTTGGACGAAGAAATCCTGGGGCCCAAAGTGGAAGTCGCCTACGACGAATCTGGCCAACCCACCAAGGCCTGCCTGGGCTTTGCCCGCTCCAGAAAAGTGGATGTGGCCGACCTGAGAAAAGTGGAAACGGACAAAGGGCAAGTGGTGGCGGTGCGCCGTCAAATCAAGGGTCAGCCCACGGCAGAAGTTCTGGGCGCGCTTGCGCAAGCGGCATTAAAGAAACTCGGCTTTCCCAAGACCATGCGTTGGGCGGATGGCGAGCATGCTTTTGTCAGGCCCGTTCACTGGATCGTGGCGCTACTGGACACTGAAGTCTTGTCCTTCGATTTCGCCGGCGTGACCAGTGGTCGCCTGAGCAGGGGCCATCGCTTCAGCCATCCTGATGCATTCGAGCTCAAATCCGCCGGTGACTTTGTCGCGGCCTTGAAGGAGCGCGACGTTTGGGTGGAGGCCCCGCTGCGGCGCAAGGCGCTCATGGACCGGGCCCACGAGCTGGCGGCCGAAGCCGGCGGGAAGCTCGTAGAAGACTCAAGCCTGGTGGACGAGGTTGTGCACCTCATCGAATGCCCCGTGCCGCTTTTGGGCCGGGTGCAAGAGAAGTTCTTGAGTTTGCCGCGCAACGTACTCGTGGCGGCCATGCGCAATCATCAGCGATATTTTTCCATTGAGGACGATCAGGGCAAGCTGCTCAACGCTTTCGTGGCCGTCGGCAACACGCCGGTGGAAGACCCGGATTTGGTTAGGCATGGCTATGAACGTGTGCTGACAGCACGATTGGAAGACGCCCGATTCTTCTTCGAAGAAGACTTGAAAACCGTGCCGGTGGACCTCCTGGCCAAGCTGCAGGAGATGATTTTCCAGGCGGACCTGGGTTCCTATTACGAAAAGTCCGTGCGAACGGCCAACCTGGCGGTTAGTCTTGCCAACCAGGTTAATCTTGGCGCTTGGGACCGGGTGCCACGCGTGGTCGAAACGCTGAGCATGAAAACGGAAGGGATGAGCCCAAAGGATAAATTCAGTTGGCGGGTGGCGCGGGCGGCCTTGCTGGCCAAAACCGATCTCTTGACCGAAATGGTGGGGGAATTTCCGGAACTGCAAGGAGAGATGGGGGGCATCTATGCGCGCAAGGCGGGAGAGAATCCCGCGGTGGCGGATGCCGTGCTCGAGCAATACCTTCCACGGCATGCCGGCGACAGCATCCCCGAATCCGACGAAGGCGCCATGTTGAGCCTGGCTGACCGATTGGACACCCTGGCAGGTGGCTTTGGCGTGGGCCTGCGCCCGAGCAGTGGTGCCGATCCCTATGCCTTACGTCGTCAATGCCTGGGTGTCATCGCCATCATTTTGAGCAAAGGCTATCGCTTGTCATTGAGCAAGATTCTTTCCGAGGCGGTCCGGGGTGTGGAAGACAAGGTCGAGGCCGCCATGCTGGCCAAAGCTCAAAACAAGGCCCGCAAAGCCGCAGCCCGCAAGAAGATTGAAGCCGTATTGCCGAGCAGCGTCGAGCCCTTCGCAGAGAAACTGCTGAAAGATTTGCTTCAGTTTTTCAGCGGGAGATTGCGTGGACGCCTGGCGGATCAGATCCCGCTTGACGTGGTAGACGCGGTCCTGGAAGCAGGCATGGACGATATGCATGAGGCCCAGATTC
Source organism: Deltaproteobacteria bacterium (assembly GCA_019314375.1). Lineage (GTDB taxonomy): Bacteria > Myxococcota > B64-G9 > B64-G9 > B64-G9 > JAFCZJ01. The sequence goes on from JAFCZJ010000171.1 coordinate 7,228, forward strand.
GTGCTCAGGCATTGGCCGCGTTTGTGGCCCAGCCGGCTTTCACCGATTTGGGTGTGGCTTTCAAGCGGGTCGTCAACATCATCAAGGATTTTAAGGGTGCCGAAGTCGATGAAGCCCTGCTGAAAGAAAAAGAAGAAAAGCAGCTTTACTCGGTTTTTGTTGAAATCAAACCTCGCTTTGATGCGTTACTGAAAGAGGGCCGATTCGATCAAGCTTTGCAACTACTGGCCGCCGAACTGCGCGGACCGGTGGATGCTTTTTTTGAGAATGTACTGGTCAACGATGCAGACGATTTACCCAGGCAGACCAATCGCAAGGCCCTTTTGGCTGGTCTGGCGGGTATGTTCGGCCAAATCGCTGACTTCACTCGTTTGAACGTCCGGGATACGGATTCCGGACCATCCGTTTAAGAAACTGGAGGCAGAACACATGGCAAGCCAGAAGAGGGTCTATTTCTTCGGTGACGGAACTGCGGAAGGCGACGGAAGCATGCGCAACCTGCTGGGCGGCAAAGGTGCCGGTCTGGCGGAGATGAACAGGGTGAAAATTCCTGTGCCCGCGGGTTTTTCGATAACCACCGAAGTTTGTGAAGCGTATTACGAAAACGATTTCCAGATTCCAACCGGGCTGGTGGCCGAAGTCAAAATGGCCATGAAGCGAGTCGACAGGGCCATGGGTGCTGTCTTTGGCGACACCGAAAACCCCCTGCTTTTGTCGGTGCGCTCCGGTGCTCGGGTTTCCATGCCCGGCATGATGGACACGGTGCTCAATCTGGGTTTGAACGACGTGACGGTCCGCGGCATCGCCAAGCAAACGGGCAATGAACGTTTTGCCTGGGATAGCTACCGCCGATTCGTACAAATGTATGGTGACGTAGTTTTGGATATGAAGCCCAAGGGCAAAGATGACATAGACCCCTTCGAGGCCATCCTGGAAGCCAAGAAGCATGAGCTGGGCGTGGAATTCGACACGGATTTGGATACCGATGCCCTCAAGGATCTGGTCATGCGTTTCAAAGCGGCCATCCTGACAGGGACCGGGAAGGAATTCCCCGAGGATCCGGAAGCTCAGCTTTGGGGTGCCATCGGGGCCGTGTTTGGCTCCTGGCACAACGAACGCGCCATCGCATACCGGCGTTTGAACAGCATCCCAGGCGATTGGGGTACGGCCGTGAACGTCCAGGCCATGGTCTTCGGCAACATGGGCGACGACTCGGCAACCGGCGTCTTGTTCAGCCGCGACCCCTCCACGGGCGAGAACAAGTTCTACGGTGAATTTTTGGTCAATGCCCAGGGTGAAGACGTGGTGGCGGGTACCCGGACACCACGCCCCATCGACGAACTCCGCCAGATCATGCCTGAGCAGTACCAGGAAGTCTGGGACATCTCCAAAAAGCTGGAGCGGCATTACCATGACATGCAGGACATGGAGTTCACGATCCAGCGTGGCAAACTGTGGATGTTGCAGACGCGTAATGGCAAGTGCACTGGTTTCGCGGCCGTGCGCATCGCCGTGGACATGGTCGGCGAAGGCCTGATCGACGCAGATGAAGCCATTCGTCGAATCCCGGCTGACGGCTTAAATCAGCTTTTGCAGCCGATTTTTGATGACGAGGTCAAGAAACAGGCTCTCTTGTCAGGTCGACTGCTGGCCAAGGGCCTCAACGCCGGTCCCGGCGCGGCCTCCGGGCGCGTGGTCTTCAACGCGGAAGACGCCGTCTCCTGGGCCTCGCGCGGTGATGCGGTCATCCTGGTCCGGATAGAGACCTCGCCTGAAGACATCCGCGGCATGGATGCGGCAAAAGGCATCCTGACAGCCAGAGGCGGCATGACCTCCCACGCCGCCCTGGTGGCCCGTCAGATGGGCAAGGTTTGTGTGGCCGGTTGTGGCGAATTGGAAATCGACTATCGGGCTCGAAACATGCGCGTGGGCAGCCACACCGTCCAGGAAGGCGACTGGTTGAGCATCGATGGAACCACCGGTGAAGTCATCGAGGGGCGCATTCAGACGCGTCCCAGCGAAGTGGTGCAGGTCCTCAAGGACAAGACCATGGCACCCGAGGAGTCGGTGGTTTATCAGCAATTTGAAAAGCTCATGGTCTGGGCCGATGAGCGACGGAGTATGAAAATTCGCACCAACGCGGATCAGCCGGACCAGGCCCAGGGCGCGATCGCTTTCGGCGCAGAGGGTATTGGCCTCTGTCGCACCGAGCACATGTTCTTTGGTGAGGAGAAGATTGGCCTCATGCGGGAGATGATTCTGGCCTCGAATTCGATCGCCCGCAAACGCGCTTTGGAGAAGCTCCTTCCATTCCAGCGAGAGGATTTTAAGGGAATTTTTGCGGCCATGGAACAGCGGCCGGTGACCATCCGCACCTTAGACCCGCCCCTGCATGAGTTTTTGCCCCATACGGACAAGGACATCGAAGACCTCGCCCGTCAGATGGGCGTCAGCTCGGATCGTCTCAAGGCAAAAGTGGAATCTCTGCATGAACTCAATCCCATGCTTGGCCATCGCGGATGTCGTCTGGGCATCTCGCAGCCCGCCATCACGGCCATGCAGGCAAGGGCCATCTTGGAAGCCGCTTGTGAAGTGGCCCAGGAGACCGGCGTCAAGCCCTTCCCTGAGATCATGATTCCATTCGTGGGCAACGTACGTGAATTGGCCCACCAGGACAAAGTGGTGCGGGACGAAGTGGAAAAAGTGTTTGCCGAGAAGGGCATGAGGCTGCCTTATCTGGTTGGCACCATGATCGAGTTGCCGAGAGCGGCATTGACCGCGGATCAAGTGGCGGAAGTGGCCGAATTTTTCTCCTTCGGCACCAACGATCTCACCCAAACCACCCTGGGCTTGAGCCGCGATGACGCGGGCAAGTTTCTGGGCACCTACTATGATATGGACATCATGGAAGCCGACCCATTCCAGACCATCGACGTCGAGGGCGTGGGCCAATTGGTGACCATGGGTGTTGAAAAAGGTCGCTCGACACGCAAGAACCTGAAAGTCGGTATTTGCGGCGAACACGGCGGCGATCCCGCCAGCATCATGTTCTGCCAGAAGAGCGGATTGGACTACGTCTCCTGCTCACCTTTCCGCGTGCCCATCGCCAGACTGGCCGCGGCACAGGCGGCTTTGGCCGAAAAAGCTGAGAAAAAGGTCGCTGAGAAAAAGGTCGCGAAGAAGAAGCCGTCTCCGAAGAAGACGAAGAGAGCGAAGACGACGACTCGCAAAGTAACAAAGAAGGCTAAGAAGGTAGCGAAGAAGAAGGTCGCGAAGAAGAAGGTCGCGAAGAAGAAGGTCGCGAAGAAGAAGGTCGCGAAGAAGAAGGTCGCAAAGAAGAAGGTCGCAAAGAAGAAGGTCGCAAAGAAGAAGGTAGCGAAGAAGAAGGTCGCAAAGAAGAAGGTCGCAAAGAAGAAGGTCGCAAAGAAGAAG
>JAFCZJ010000290.1 GCA_019314375.1 Deltaproteobacteria bacterium
CGATTGACAGATCCCAGGCATCGCGGGACACTGGCATTTCAATAAGACACCATCTGTCGAGAGAAGGGGACGATGGGCGGACGCGATAGGTCCGAATAGGGGTTCGAAATGCATATCCATACTCAAGGCCGCATCCCCGAACAAGGCCAATTGGTCAAAATTCGTCATCGTCACTTTATCGTCCGCGACGTGGACGCAAAAACCACCGCCCCCAAGGCGCCACCCCAGCACAAACTCAAACTCGAGGCCCTAGACGACGACAATTTGGGCGACGAGCTCGAGGTCATCTGGGAACACGAGATCAATCCGCAAATCCACGATGCGCTTACCTTGCCCAAGCCTGATCAATGGGATCCCTTGGGGCGCTTTGAAGCCTTTTTGCTGGCCACCCGCTGGTCTTTAAGTTCCGTCCTTGCGGGTCTTCCCTTGCAAGCACCCTTTCGGGGCGCCATACAAATCGAGGACTATCAGCTCGAACCCGTCGTGCGCAGCATGCGCATGCCCCGAGTCAACCTGCTGATCGCCGACGACGTGGGCCTGGGCAAGACCATCGAAGCCGCCATGGTCATCCAGGAGATGCTCGCCCGCCAGCGCATTCGGAAAATCATGGTGATCTGCCCGGCCAGTCTGCAACGCCAATGGGCAGAGGAACTATGGACCAAGTTCGCCCTGCGCTTTGAAATCGTGGATCGCAAATACGCGCAGCTTCTTCGCCGCGAATACGGACACCACGTCAACCCCTGGTCAAGCTACCCTCGACTCATCACCTCCATGGACTTTCTCAAACAAGAACGCCCCTTGGCCTCCTTTTTGGCCTCCTTGCGCAAGGACAAGTCCGGCGCCCTGCGCGACTGGGACATGCTGGTCATCGACGAAGCCCACAACGTCGCCCCCTCCGGCCGAAAAAGCTACATTCGAGACAGCGATCGCACCCACATGGTGCGGCAAATCCTGCACCATTTCGAACACCGTCTCTTTTTGACCGCCACGCCCCACAACGGCTACACCGAATCCTTCACAGCCCTTTTGGAAATGCTCGACCCCCTGCGCTTTTCCCGAGGGCCCGTCTTGGATAAAGCCCACCTCAAGGCCGTCATGGTTCGTCATGTCAAAGACGAGATCGAAGACGCCCTGGGCCGACGCCGCTTCGCCAAACGCATTGTCGAGGCCCTGCCCGAAGTCGAACTCGGCAAGGAAGAACAAGCACTCTTCGACAAACTCAAAACTTACGAACAAAGTCGCTCGGACAGAATGGTCAAAAAGGACCGCTTGGCGATTCGCTTCGCCCTGACCCTCTTGCGAAAACGCCTCTTGTCCTGCCCCGCGTCTTTTGCAAGCCGTGGTCGCCAGCCTGCAACAGCGGCTGAGCGAAGACTTTTCCGATGACGAAGAAAAGGATCACACGGAAGACACGGCCCTTGCCGAAACCGCGTTCTTCTTCGACGCAACGGATGAAGAACGGCTGCTGGTCGAAGAAATGGTCTCCTCTGCTTCCGCCGTGGCCGAAGGCTCGGACAGCAAGTTCCGCATTCTCAAAGACTGGATAGAAAAAAACATGCGGAACGAAAAGGGCTGGAATCAAGAGCGCCTGATTCTCTTTACCGAATACCGCCACACCATGCAGTACCTGCTTCGAGAGATGGAAAAGCAGGGCTGGTCCGACGCCATCAAAACGCTTTACGGCGGCATGGAGAGCAAAAACCGAGAAGCCGTCAAGGAGGCCTTTCAAACAGACCCCGCCGAAGAAGCCGTGCGGATTCTCGTGGCCACCGACGCCGCCGCCGAGGGACTCAACCTGCAACGACACTGCCGGCACTTGATTCACTGGGAAATCCCCTGGAATCCCAATCGCATGGAACAACGCAACGGGCGCATTGACCGCCATGGACAAAAAGCCGACGAAGTCTTTTGCCGACACTTCGTGTTTGCCAATTGGGAAGACCAACGCTTCTTGAATGTCGTCGTGGACAAGGTGCGCACCCAACGAGCCGATCTGGGCAGCGTGGGCGACGTCATCGCGGCCCAGGTAGAAGAAGCCCTTCGCGGAGAGCGAAAAACCATCACGACCCCCGAAGATCGAAGCCTGCGCATGAAGCAGGAACTGACAAGCGACAAAATCACCCGAGAGCGCATTCGCGAACTGCGGGAGCAGGTCAGCCGGGCCCGGGATGAATGGCATCTGGATCCGGACACCCTGCGCATGGTCTTGCACGAAGCCCTGCGCCTGGTCGGACATCCAGGTCTTTCCGCCGACGAGGCCGAAGACCATCACTGGATACTCAGGCACTTGCCCGCGGCCTGGAACGAATGCCGACAATCCATACAGGACGCCCAAGGCCGCCTGGTCAAGCTGGTCTTTGATCAAGAGCTCGTCATGGGCCGAAAAGGCGTTCGCCTCCTGCACTTAGACCACCCCCTGCTCAAAAGAGCCCTTGCCGTCTTTCGGGCCAACCTCTGGTCCGTGGGCCTGCACGAATCCCACAAATTACATCGCTGCTCATACCGAGTGCTGCCCAGAAAAGTCCTGGATCAGCCGGTTATCTTGCTGGTGGCTCGCCTGGTGGCCGTAAACAGCCTTGGACAAAAGCTGCACGAGGACTTCTTGTACTGTGGCGGAGAAATCCAAAAACAAGACATCCTGCACAAAGACCGCGAAACGCTCCAAAACCTATTGAATCGCTCGGGCGAGCATCCACCCCTGCCGAGCGATGTGGCGCAAGCCCTGAGGCGATACTTCCCTGGCCATGAGCAGCAGCTTCGCCAAAGCATGCGGCAACAAGCAGACGATCAAGCCAAGTGGGTCGAAGAAGAGCTCGCCAGGATCAAAAAAGAAGAGACCGCGGGCGTGCGAAAACTCATTAATCAGCGCCAGCGGGAAATCGCAAAGCGCATTAAGGAAATGGAAAAAGAACAGCTTTCCAAGCAAGTGCAAATGTTCGACCTGCTGGAAAAAGAACAACACCAACGCGATCTCGTCTGGCTGCGCGCCAGGCAAGAAGAGCTCAAGGCCGAACGCGACCGAGAACCTGAAGCCATCGCCAAGCGCTATACCCTGCGGGATAAACCCCAGGCCTTCCCGCTTGCTCTGCTCTATCTGATCCCCGACCATTTGCTCAAAGGGGGCAAGTAGATGGCCTCTTCCACCGATTGGCTTTTCTTGGTCGAGCGCGAAGGGCTGGTGGTCAGCGAGCCCATCTTGCAAGAGCATTTTCCAAATGGACTCAACAGTCTGGCCAAAGGCCAACATTACTGGTTTCGCCGGGAAGCCGAGCGCCATCGAGTCGCGCATCGCGCGGACAAGGCCGAAAAGCGAGACTTGGGCGCAAAGCGCTGGATAAATCATTTATTGGAACAGGTCTTGGAACAACCCCCCGAGCACTGGCTGAAAGCCAGCGCCGTTCCCGATGATTGCCGCTGTTTCTTACAAGAGTTCGACCAGGAGCTAAAAGCCGACCGCGTGCTCATGCACGAAGGAAAACCCCGCCTGCTGGTCTTCACCGTGCCGCCAGATCAGGGCCTTGATCGCAAGGACAAAACCCCGGGCCGCTGGAAGGCCTCGCCGGCCACGCGCTTAGAGCGGCTAATGCGTGAGACCGGGCATCCCTTGGGCTTGCTGACCAATGGCGAATTCTTCCGCCTTCTCTACGCCCCATCCGGACTAAACGGCGGGCAACTCACCTGGAGCACCCGCTTGCTCACCGAGGAAAAGGCCACATTGGACGCCTTCCTCAGCCTGCTGGGTCCGGACTGCCTAACACCACAGAATAAAGACGCCCTGAACCTTGCCGATCTGTGCCGACTGAGCCAGGACCGGCAGGTGGAAGTGGCCGACCAGTTGGGCAAGCAGGTGCGAGATGGACTGGAGCGACTGCTCTGGGCATGGGACGAAGCGGACCGCGGCAGCGAGGGGGCGCTGTTGGCCGACATGGACGAGGCGAGTATTTACGAAATGGGCCTGGTCACCATGATGCGCCTTGTCTTTCTGTTGTATGCCGAGGAGCGGCATCTTTTGCCTCATGGAGAGGTGCTTTACGATAAGGGCTATGGGCTGACCTGGCTTTGGCATCGTCTGCTTCGGCAAAAGCGGGAAGACGCCGGTCGCATGGAGCAAAGCCTGGACGCTTGGGATCGGCTCATGGCCACTTGTCGCCTGGTCCACGGCGGCTGCCGGCATCCGGACCTTAACCTCATGGCCTACGGCGGCAGCCTATTCGACCCCGCTCGTTTCCCGGTCTTGGAAAACCCCGCCATGCGCGTCAGCAACAAGGTCATGTACGAGGTGCTTTACCGACTGCTCTTTGCAAAGCAGCGCAAGGGTGGCGAGCCTCAGCGGGTGGGCTATTGGGCCGTAGACGTCGAGCAAATCGGCTATGTCTACGAAGGCCTCTTAGACCACCGCTGCGCAAAAGCTGGCGACGTGCCCGTGATCAAGCTTCGGGGTGCTGGTGAAGCGGCCATGGAAGTAAGCGAGTTGGAGTCCAAAGACACAGGGGAGCTGAGTGGCTGGATAGCCAAGCAAACAAAACGCAAGAAAGAATCCATCCTCGCGGCCCTGGAAGCCGAAGAACCAACGCAAGCCGACTTAAACCACTTGCAACGATTTCCGCCCGCGGTAGTAGAACGAGTCTTGCCCTATGCGGGCGTC
>JAFCZJ010000063.1 GCA_019314375.1 Deltaproteobacteria bacterium
GATGGAAATCACTTGCAGGCGATGGTACAGGTCTTCGCGAAACCTACCCTCTCGCATCAAGACCTGCAGATCCTGATTCGTAGCAGCCAAAATCCGCACGTCCACCTTGACCACCTTGGAAGCCCCCAAGGGGATCACCTCGCCTTCCTGCAAGGTCCGCAACAATTTCTTCTGCATGTCCAGACTCATGTCACCCACTTCATCCAGCAAGAGGGTGCCCCCATCCGCCGTCTCGAATACGCCCTTACGGGCCTTGTCCGCGCCGGTGAAGGAGCCCTTAAGGTGTCCGAACAACTCACTCTCTAAGAGATTCTCGTTAAAGGCCGCGCAGTTGACCTTAATAAAAGGCCGGTCCCGACGATTGCTATTTCGATGAACGGCCTCGGCCACCAGCTCTTTGCCCGTCCCGTTCTCGCCCAGGATCATGATGGTGGCGGAGGAGTCGGCCACGCGGGTGATTTCCTCCTTCACCTGACGCATGCCTTCGCTTCGACCGATCATGTTGGCGAAGGAAGCCCTCGCGATCTCCTTCTGAAGTTGATCCACTTCCTGCTGCAGCTCCCGCCGCTTTTCTTTCTCGGCTTGAAGCAATTTGCCCTGGACTTGCTTGAGCTCCACGTTGCTCAACTCAAGTCGAGCGATGTGATCCTTCAAGCTCTCGATCATATCCCTGAATGCCTGCGCCATGTCCCCCAACTCATCAGAACGCCCAACAGGAATATGCGTATCAAGTTGTCCCTGGCCGATGAGCCGGGCTGCTCGGCTCAGCGCACGGATAGGTCGCATCAATCCATGGGCCACCAAAACAGCCAAGCCCAAAACCAGCAGCATGCCACCGAACAGAGGCCAGAATAAAATACGCTGCACGCGTCGCGTCTCGGCCCCGACACGCTCGTTCATCTGGCGTAACAAACCGATGAACTTGTCCACCCGGGTTCCCATCATCACCCCGCCGAAGACGCCGTGCTTGGCATAAGCCCCGGTGCTGTATGGGATGGGACTGTATACCCTCGTGCGCAAGACACCAGACAGGTTGATGCTGGTGGCGATGCCGGTACGCCTGGCGCGAGTCTCCAACACCACCATGTGATATCCTTCACCCATCTTCCAATCCAGCTTCAACAAATTAATCGGGCTATGCCCCACCAACGCCTGACTGGAAGTCGTATCGGGACCAAGGGCGGAGACCATTTGCCCCGAGGCATCCAAGCCCCGGATATTCCAAAACTTGGGATGGGTGATGATCCAACCCTCATCATCAAAGAGGTAGGTATAATCCGCATCCCGGTACCCGGCGAAAACGGTGGCTTTCTCCTCCATGGCCTTGATGTGCTGGGTAAATTGCATCAGGTGCAGATGGTCTAAGGCCAGAGTCACCACCCCGGCGGCACGCCCCTCCTCATCCAGAACCTTGGTGGCAAATCGAATAACACCATCATAGCGCCGCCCTTCGACTACGTCCTCCGGCGCGACGCTGTCGACGATCTGCCGAAGCTCCAATTCGCGAGCCTGAAGCTGCTCCGGACTGACTTCCCCCGGGGCCTCCACAAGAATGTGACCCGACTGGTGTGGCCCACGGTAGACAAGCATGGTCCCGTCTTCCGCCCGGAAGCTATTGACAAACTCCACATCACCGGCCGCCCTTAGCATCTCATAGAGCAAGTATCGATACAGGTTCTTGGCCTCGGCATCCCGGTGCTCTAAGCCGGCGATAATTTTCTCGATACCAAGCTGTTCGATGCGATTGACATGAAAACCGTTCAGGTGCGAGACGTAGATCTTTCCAGCTTCGGCCTTCCATGCCTCCTGGAAGTACACCTCCGAACGATAAGTGGTCTTGGCCGGGTCGCTGACCTGGCGCATGCCCTTGCCCGCGACCACCTGTCCCCGATGAATCCGGATACGCTCTTTGCCGTCTGGCCCAATGAAGGACACTTCCTTGAACAACAGGGCTTCGCCACGCTCGTCAACCATGGCCTCGTTGCTTCCAGCGCGTACCCAGACCGCCCGTTTGTGCTGTTTGGCAAAGGCGGCAAAGGCCTCTGGGCTGCGAGGTTGTTGGGCCAACTGGCCTAACAGGTCCTCGCAGTGATGCAAAAAACCGGCCACCCGATGGGCGACACGCTCGGCTCTTCGCTCATAGGTCCGGCTGGTTTCATCGGCCAACTCCCTCACCGAATCCAACTGAGCGCTGACATAGATCTCAACCGCACCCAGGGGCACCACGCTCAGGATGAAAAATGCAGCCAACACCTTCCAATAAAGCGAACGTCCCGGCCGGGCTTTCTGTAAAGCCTGTTCTGGTTCATTGCGAGGCAAAAACCCTCCCCTCATACAGATAAGTCGTACAAATCAGTCGTCGACACGGGCGTCGGGATCAGGGGCTCGGTGCCCGACGTCCACCACCACAGGCTTCTTGGCCCCTTTTGATTTCTTGCCAGCCGGCAGGTGAATGGTGAAAGTGGTGCCCACGCCCGGGGTGCTTTCCAGGCTAATCTCGCCTCGGTGGTGCTCCACAATGCGTGAGACAATACTCAAGCCCAGGCCCGTACCCTGCCCCGCCGACTTGGTGGTAAAAAAGGGCTCAAATACGCGATCGATATCCTTGGACTGAATGCCGCTGCCGGTGTCCGAGACAAGCAACTCCACCTCGTTTGGGCTCAAGGCCCGGGTGCTCAAGGAAAGCTCGCCGCCTCCATCCATGGCCTGACAGGCGTTGGTCACCAGATTGATGATGAGTTGCAAAATCTGGGTTCGGTTGGCCGTCAAAACAGGAAGTGCATCGGCCAACTCTCGGTTGACCAACACGTCATGTTTGCGGATGGTGTGCTCGCAAAAACTCAAACCCTGAGCCACCAAATCGTTGATGGCCAAAGGCTCGGGTTCCTCCGCCGATGGCCGACCGTAGCTGACCAAGTCCCGCGTCAGCTTCTGGATACGCCCGGCACCTTCGACAATCTTCTCCACCTTGGCCAAATCCCCGCTATCCGTCCCCGCAGACTGCATCTTCTTCTGCAGGTATTCGCCATAAACCGAAATGGAAGTCAGGGGGTTATTCAACTCATGGACCACGCCGGCGGCCAACTTGCCCAAGGTGGCCATCTTCTCGGCCTCAATGACCTGGGTTTCCAAGGAGCGCATCATGGTCATGTCCTGGCCCACAAGGATCAGGCTGTCGATGTCGCCGTCCCGATCCTTCAGACTGGACAAGTAGAAAATCATCTGCACCATCTCCCCGTCCCGATTGCGCATGCGGGTCTCCACCCCGGCAGTGGAAGATTTGCCCGAAATGGTTCGCGAGATGACCTCAGCGATGCGCTCCTGATCTTCATCCAAAAGCCACTGGAACAAATCGGTGCCCAGGACTTGATCCTTGGCGAAGCCCAACAGGTTCTCCATGGCTCGGTTGAATACCAAAATTTGTCGATTGGTATCGGTGACGACAAACAAGGCGTTGGCCTGTTCGAGGATGTCGGAAAGATAGTCTTTCAGGTAGGCCGTTTCCTCCAACAAGCGCTGATTGCGCATGGCCATGGCCAACTGATTGGCCAAAGAGATAAGCAGCACTTCGTCGTCATCTCCAAGCCCGACCCCTTCAGGGCTCTCCAGTTGCACGGCCCCAAAGAGCTGGTTGTCCGCAACCAAAGGCACATGAATAGAGTGCAGACTGCCCTCGAAAAGCTGCTGCGCTTCGTCCACCATTTCCACCAGATGAGCCTGCTCTACGGCCGGATCCAGCCGGGTCTTGACCAAGGCCTTACGCGTCAAATGGATGCGGCTGACCGCACCTGGATTGATGGGCCCCCGATAATCCACCATGGTGGTCACCAGGCTCTTGGGGTCCATCAGCTGCACCAGGTAGTAAACCTCGGGAAAGAGGCTCTTGATGGAATCCACGATGATCCCCAAGATCTCTTCCTGACTGGTGCCCAAATTCAAAGCCTTGCCCAAGCCCATGAAAACCCGCTGCACTTGCCTCGCGTATTTCAACTGGGCCAAGGCGTCGCGAAGACGCTCGTTGGCTTCATCGATGGGATCGTAGCTCTGTTCCATCTCGTCGACCATGCTCACCTGCCCTGTCGCTGTATTCGCTCGGTCATTCCGGTTCCGATGAACGATCGAGATCGACGATGCGTTGTCCCCCCACATAGGACTTCGTTTCGTATCTGGTGATGCGCCCAATTTTGCGAACGATATCCGCCATGCGCTCGGTTTCCGAAATAACGATGTCGATGATGCGTGCCGTCGCCTCGACATCACCCAACTTGCGGCGTGCCATTTCCGCGTATCCCATAATCGAGGTCAAGGGCTGGTTCAACTCATGGGCCGTGGCTCCAGCCAGCTCGGCGATGAGCGCCTGTTGTTCGGTTACCATGAGCTGTTCCTGGGCCTGGCTCAGTTTCTGTTCGATCTGCAAGCGCGCCCTGAGATCGGTCAGGATGCCCGCGGTGGCCACCTCCCGCCCGTCCTCGTATACAATCCAAGCCGCGAGATGTATGGGGATGATCTCCCCATTTGCCGCCACCACTTCTTTGCGAGTCGTGTTGAGTGTGCCGTGCCCCCCACTGCCCTCACTCAAAAGCATGGTTCGAATCTCTCGAGCCACCCCATCCGGGTAGAGCTTGGCCACATGCATGCGCCCCAGCACATCCTCTGCATCAAAACCCCAGATACGCTCAGCGCCCTTGTTGAACAGGATGATGGTGCCATGACGATCCGCGGCCACGATGGCATCCACCGACGAGTCGATGACGCTCTCCATAAACTGCTTGGTGTGGCGCAACTCGTTGGCCACACGCACGTTCCGCAAGGCCAAAGCCACTGAGGCCGTCACCGCGTTGGCAAAGAAAATATCTCTCCGCGTCAAGGAACGATCGAAACGATCCGAGCGCAGGAACAAAAGTCCGTCCACTTTATCGTTGTGCATCATCGGGAACAACGCGATGGAGCCGATGCCCTTCTCGACCAGGGTGGGCAGGATGCTCTGCAGCGATGCATGCTCTTCCACCCGGCTGACCACCAAAGGCTTGCGGCTGGCCATGACCTCTTTGAACTCGGGGTAGTTTTCGATGGGTACGCGCAGGTCATGAATGGACGAGTCTTCGCTGGCGGCCACCACCCGGGCCTGATCGTCGCCTGTGGGAAAAAGCACCACGGCGCAACGATCCACCCTGAGCACCTCGGCCGTACGCACCGCAACCAAATGCAGCAATTCTGGCAAATCCAGCGAAGAGGCCAAGAGCCGGGTCAGCTCCAATAAAGCCACCTGCTCTTCCGGCTCCCCGGTCATGGGCACCCGGCGCAAACGCGCGGCCAATCTTGCCATCAAGGCCGTGCGGTCAAAAGGCTTGGACACAAAGTCATCCGCCCCGGCGGCAAAAGCCTCACGCACCTTGCCCGGATCCGGATCCACGGTCATGACCAAAACAGCAGTATGGGAAGTGACCGGATCGGCCTTCAAGGACTCGCAAACAGTTAAGCCATCCACACCCGGCAGGTTCAGATCCAAAAGCACCGCATCCGGGTCATGCCGCTGGGCCTGGGCCAATCCGTCTTCACCAGTGGCCGCATGCAAAACCTCGTAGGCCGGACTCAAACAGGCCTCCAAGTATTCGCGCGTATCCGGGTTGTCGTCGATGACCAACACCCGGGCATGGGTCTTTCTGGAATCACCTAACACGCCCGGAATTTACCACGCCCCCGAAAAGGGCACAAGCCAAGCCGACTTGTTTAGCATCACCCCGATTTCAGGATCAGGCCGGCCAGGGGGGGGAGGGTCAGCTCGAGACTGAAGGGTTGACCGTGGTGGGGGATGTCTTGGCTTTGAACGCCGCCGCCGTTGCCTGCGTTGCTGCCGCCGTAGATGGAGGCGTCGGAGTTTAAGACTTCTCGATACCAGCCGGGCCTGGGCGCGCCCACCCGATAGCCCTTGCGCACCACGGGGGTCAGGTTCAAGACGACCAGCACCTCATGCCCGTCGCCCCAGCGCATGAAGCTGACCGCCCCGGCGTCCGCGTCGTTGCAGTCGATCCAGTAGAATCCTTCCGGATCCAATTCGCGGGCGAAAAGGGCCGGCTCGTTTTGATAAAGCTGACCCAGATCCCGGAAGAAGCGCTGCAGGCCCCCTCGCTCGGGCTCGGCCGCCTCGTGCCAGTCCAAACTGCGGTCGAAATTCCACTCTCGCCCCTGCCCGTACTCAGCTCCCTGGAACAAGAGCTTCTTGCCCGGATGCGTGTACATATAAGTGTACAAAAGGCGCAGGTTGGCCAGGCGCTGCCAGTGATCGCCAGGCATCTTGTCGTAGAGCGAACCCTTGCCCTGGGCCACTTCATCGTGGCTCAAGGGCAAAACGAAGTTCTCCGTGTAATGATAGAGCATGCCGAAGGTCAAGTCGTTGTGGTGGTAACGGCGATGGATGGGATCCTTGCTGAAGTAGCGCAGGGTGTCGTTCATCCAGCCCATATCCCACTTGAAGCCGAAACCCAGCCCGCCCAAATGCGCCGGGCGAGTCACGCCGGCGAAGGCGGTGGACTCTTCGGCCACGGTGAAAGCGCCGGGGAAATTGCCGTAGACCTCCTTGTTGAACTCGCGCAGAAAGTCGATGGCTTCCAAATTCTCGTTGCCACCATACTTGTTGGGTACCCACTGCCCCGGCTCGCGGCTGTAATCCAGGTAGACCATGCTGGCCACGGCGTCCACCCTCAACGAATCCACATGGAATCGGTCCAACCAGTACAGCGCGTTGGCCAAAAGAAAATTACGCACCTCGTTGCGCCCATAATTGAAAATCAGGGTACCCCAATCCATATGCTCGCCCTGGCGCGGATCCTCATGCTCGTAAAGGGCCGTGCCGTCGAAGCGCCGCAACGCAAAATCGTCCTTGGGGAAATGCCCAGGCACCCAGTCCATGATCACGCCGATGCCGGCCTGGTGCAAACGATCGATGAGGAAGCACAAATCCTCGGGCGTACCGAAGCGGCAGGTGGGTGCGAAAAAACCCGTGATCTGGTAACCCCATGATGGATCGTAGGCATGCTCGGCCACGGGCAAAAATTCGACGAAGTTGAAACCGTGGCTTTTCACATGATCCACAAGCCGATCGGCCATCTCACGATAGGTCAGCCAACGATTGTCGTCTTCGGGTGCCCGCATCCAACTGCCCAAATGCACCTCGTAGATGGCCATGGGGCTTCTCCGCCAATCCTTCTCAGCCCGCCGGGCCATCCACTCTTCATCCCCCCAGGTGTATTGCGGCAGACCCCAAATGACCGAGCTGGTCTTCGGGCGAAGCTCCATGGCGAAAGCCAAGGGATCGGTCTTAATCCGCAAGGCTCCATCCTGGGTCTTGATCTCATACTTATACAAGTCACCTCGCCCCAAGCCCGGCACGAAGATCTCCCACAAACCGGTGCCCACCAGACGCCGCATGGGCAGCAACCGACCGTCCCAGTTATTGAAGTTGCCCACCAGACTCACCCGGGCCGCATTCGGGGCCCAAACCGAAAAACTGACCCCGTCCACACCGTCGACCTGCAACAAATGCGCACCCAGTTTTTCATAAAGCCTCAGGTGGCGCCCCTCACCCGCCAGGTGCAAATCCAAGTCACCCATGGTGGGCATGAAGCGATAAGGATCTTCCCGCTCATAGGTTTCGCCTTTGGAAAAAACGAAGCGAAGCCGATAAGCCTGCTTGCCCGGCTTGGCGCCAGGCACAAAAAGGGCAAAGAGACCGGGCTTGATGACTTCGGCCTCCAACTCACGACCATCCGCCAAAAGAACCTGGGCTTCTTTGGCGTCCGGATGGTATGCGCGGATCACCGCGCCGTTCCGCCCTTTGATACGCATCGGGTGGATGCCCAGGAAGTCGTGTGGTGCCGCGCAAGCGTGGGTCAGCAAGGAATCGATCAATCCAGGATCGACATCGGCGATGAGTAAATTCTGCGTGCTCTTCATGTGCGTCCTCCTAAGAGGCAAGCCTACGATCCTTCTTCCCCAGGCTCCAGCCTTCCTTGACGAAAGGCTTGATGGGTCGCGGCGAAAACTTCCTTGATGGGCAGGCCGGCCGCCAGTGCCAGGCGTTTGCAGTCCTCAAACTCGGGCGCCACCGTCTGAGCCGGTCCCGCCTCCCCGCCCAGCTTGACCCGCACCATGCCATAATCCGTGACCACCCGAACGATGCGTCGCGATAACTTTCGGCGCTCGACTCGCCAGCGACGCAAGCCGAAACTGCTACTCTCTTCCAACAACAAATCTTCCAGGGCCGCACGATCAGATTCAGCACAGAGCAGACCCAGGCTCACGGCAGGACGCGATTTCTTCATGGTCAAGGGAACGAACCACACATCCAAGGCCCTCGCATCAAGCAGTCGCTCCATCAAGTATGCCAATTGCTCACCCGTCATGTCGTCGATGTTGACCTCAACTTGCCAAACTTGCTCGTCATCCGATTGCTCGTTCTCCCCCAGCCAGGCCCTGAGCACGTTGGGCCGGTCGGGCAATCTGCGACTACCCGCGCCATAGCCGACGGCCACAAGACGCATGACCGGCGGTGGCCCAAAGGTTTGGACCTGGGTGGCCAAAAAACAGGCTGCCGTGGGCGTGGTCAACTCCGCCTCCAGGGCCAATCGCTTGACGGGCAAACCCACGAGGCAAGCCAAAGTAGCTGGCGCAGGCAGGGGCAAGGGCCCATGTTGGCTCTGGACCAGGCCCTGCCCGAGCAGGGGCGTCGTGGCGCTGACCGACTCCACGCGCAGCTCCTCTAAGGCCATGGACAAGCCCAGCAAATCAGCGATGGAGTCCACCGCGCCTACCTCATGGAAATAAACTTGCTCGGGTGGCACACCGTGCACCGAGCCTTCGGCCTCGGCCAACTTGGTGAACATGGCCTCAACCCGAGCCAGAACCGCCGGGGTCAGATCTGCTCGGGCGAGCCCGGCGCGGATGTCACGCCAGGCGCGGTGCTGTCCATGCCCATTCTCCCGCCCGGTCTTGACTCGAAAACGCAAAGCCCGAATGGCCTCTGCCTCCACGGTCTCCGTGGACAGGTCCACTTCCCCCAGGCCCATGGCCGCCAGGGCATCGCGCAGGGGCTCCAGTGAAAAACCCAAATCGCAAAATGCGGCCAGCAGCATGTCACCGCCCGCGCCGCTGGGCATGTCCAGGTGCAGATGCCTAGCCATGTTCAGAGCTCTGTTCCCTGTTGATGAGTCCGGCCACCACGCCCGCGCCAAAGCCGTTATCGATGTTCACCACGCTGACCCCGGGGGCGCAGGAGTTAAGCATGCCCAATAAAGCAGACAAACCATGAAAGCTTGCGCCATAGCCCACACTGGTGGGCACGGCCACGATGGGACAGGCCACCAGGCCGCCAACCACCGAAGGCAAGGCACCCTCCATACCTGCCACGACCACGATCACGCGGGCGCTCTGCATCAGAGCTCGATGCTCCAACAAACGATGCACCCCGGCCACGCCCACATCGTAAAGCGTCTCAACCCGGTTGCCCATCAGGCGCGCGGTCAAGGCAGCCTCTCCGGCAACCGGAATGTCCGAGGTGCCGGCTGAAATCACGAGGATCAAACCTTGCCCCTTATCGACCGCCGGCTCTTCCTCGAAATGGAAAGTCCGACAAAGGGGATCATGGACGCCCTTGGGGAAACGCTGCTTCAAGGCTGCGGCACCTTCCGGCTTGCATCGGGTGGCCAGAAGGGGGCCTCCCGCCGCCACGATACGCTCGGCGATTTCCACTATCTGTGTTGGGATCTTGCTCTCGGCGAAAATGACCTCGGGCAGGCCCGTGCGCAAAGAACGATGGGTGTCTACATGTGCAAAGCCCAGGTTCTCAAAAGGCAAGTGTTTCAGGGACTCGAAGGCATCGTCCGTCCCCATGTTTCCCTCGGCCACCAATTCGAGTAGCTTTCGTATTTGCTCAGTCTTCATGCGCCTGGCTCCTGCCGCCCTCGTTGATGCATGGAGATGACGGCGTCCACATCCAAAATAAGCACGGGCCGCCCATCCCCCAAAACCGTAGTGCCCGAAAAGGGGCCAATCGACCGCAACAACGGACCGATGGACTTCAGCACGACCTCTCGATGTCCGGTGAGGCGATCAAAACCCATGGCGATTTGCGGCTCGTCCCCCCGCCCCAGCCAAACCAACTCCCGACGCTCAGCCCCAACCTGCCCGCCCTCCAGCAGAGTTTCCAAATCCACCAAGGGCAAACGCCGCCCCTCCGCCTCCATCCACAATCCGCCCTCGCCTTCAGCCACAAGATCCAGACTCAAAGCCATGGCCCGAAGCACCCGAGACGCGGGGATGGCCAGCACATGCCCGGCCACTTCCACCAGAAGCACTTGCACGATAGCCAGGGTCAATGGCAAATCGAGCACAAATGTGGCTCCCTGGCCCGGACGAGAATGAACTTCCACCCGCCCATTGAGCCTGTCCAGGGTACTGCGCACGGCATCCAGGCCCACGCCTCGCCCCGAGGTATCGCTAACGGTTTCGGCGGTGGAGAAACCTGGCCGGAAGATCCAGTCGAGGGCCTCCTGATCGCTCACCTGTTGACCGGGCTGAAGCCAGCCCGCCTTCTGGCCTCGCTCTATCAAATCCTGCGGGTCCAACCCGCGCCCATCGTCGATCAGTTCAATGATGATGCGATCCTGCTGGCGGCGAATGCTGAGTCGAATCAAACCCTCGACATCCTTGCCCGCGGCCCGACGTTCTTCCGAGCCCTCAAGGCCATGATCCACAGCGTTGCGCAGCAGGTGAAGCAAGGGCGTATCCAACTCTTCCACCAAGGCCCGATCCAATTCTACCTTGTCGCCTTCGACCTCAAAACGAACCTGCTTGCCTCGGGCTCGGGCCAGATCTCTGCAAACCCGGGGCAAGCGTCCAGTCAACATGGAAGCCGGCACCATGCGCACATCCATGATTCGATCCTGCAACCTGCGCACCACGGCGCTCATGCGCCGAACCCCTTCCCGCAAGCCGGGTTGCTCCAGCTCCTCCGACAGGTTTTCAAAGTACGAACGCAGGGTGATCAACTCGCCGATGGAATCCACCACGAAGTCCAAAAGTTCGGTGCGCACTCGAACGGTGTCACCCAGGGGGTTGGCTTGAAGCGACTCCGCCCCCGTGTTGGAAGAAACGGGTTTCGCCTTCGATTCCGGCGCAGGCGAGGTCTCCGGTTCCACGTCCACCTGCACCAATTCGGGCACATCCTCCAGGGCTCGGCGAATTTCATCCATGCCGATCTCGGTTTCCAGATTGATCCACAGCAAGCCATCGGGCAAACGAGCCGCTCTCAACTCCTGCTCTGAGGGTTCGCTTGCAAGCACCCGCCCCAGGGTACTCAAGCGCTTAAGCACCAGCAGAGCCCGAACCGAGGGCAAACCGCATTGAGGGTCTACCCGCACCAAGACACGCGCACCTCGATAACCTTCGGGCAGAGGCTGATGCACTGCCGGCCTGGGCGCCGGCTTGGCCGCCCTGACCACCTCATTGACGGTTGCCCGGGTCGGGGCATCGGCCCGCAACCAAGGCGTCAAGCGAGCAAAAAATTCAACGTCCATTTCGGGCACGTCTTGCTCGGCGACCACGGCCTCCACTTGCTTTCTCATGAAGTCCAAACCCTCGATCAAAATATCCGTCTCCCCGGTCTCCAAGGCGTGACCCTGGTCCCGGTGAGGTGAGACGAAATCTTCCAATCGATGTGCCAACTTGCTCAAGGGATCATAACCCATGGAGGCAGCCATGCTCTTCAAGGAATGCAAATGCCGAAAGAGCTCCTGGATCCGATCTGCACTGTCGGGCTCTTGCTCAAGACCGAGCAACTCGCCCTCCATCGCGTCGAAATGCTCAACCGCCTCACTCAAAAAGAGCGGTTTGTATTTCGTCATATCCATGGCAAATAAGCGAGGGAACGGGGATGGGCTACTTGCGAGTGGCCATGGCCTTCTTGACCACCTGCATAACGTTCTCAGCCCGGAAGGGTTTGACGATGAAATCGGTGGCACCGGCCTCAATGGCCTCGGTTACCAGGGATTCTTGCCCCAGGGCGCTACAAATAACGATGGTGGCCTCCGGATCCTCGGCCAAAATCTCTCTCGTGGCCTGGATGCCGTTTTTGAAAGGCATGACGATGTCCATGGTTGTGATATCGGGCTTTAAGTCCTTGTACTTCTCAACGGCCTCTACGCCGTTGGAAGCTTCACCCGCCACCTCGAACTCATGGCTTGAAAAAATTTCTTTCAAGGTATTACGCATAAATACCGCATCGTCGACGATCAAAACCTTCGAGGCCATCATGTCCTCCTACTGCCGCAAACACGAAACCAGATTTTCTTTCATACTACGCGGGCCGACGCTGCGTCAAGCGACTTTCAATCGCTTTCTCAATGGCTTCGGGGCGCAATAATGTCAAGATCCGACCACGGTGCCAGGCCCTCAGGGTGCCCCTGGGGCCGCGGGAACTCCCACTCACCACTTCCACTCCCGTCACCTGCTCCACAGCCAGGGCCATACGCTGGCCACTCACTGTCAACAACAAGGCCTGCTGGGCTCTCTCCTTCAGATTGAGACCCAAGAGGCGAGCCGCGTCCAAAACGGGCAGCACCTGGCCATGGTGATTAACCACCCCACCCATCCAGAACGGTGCCCCAAGTACAGGAACCAAACCATCAGCCAAATCAAAGACCTCCTCTACCCAAGCGAGATCCAAGCCGTATTGTTCCCCGGCCAAGAGGAACAACAGGCTGCGTGCCGAGTCTTCCTGCTCAGAGCTTGTTTTTGTTTCTTTCGTCGACATCTTCTCCACCGACCTCCAGCCTGAAACCACCGACCCGGGCGTCCACGCTTCCCGCCAAGGTCACGATCTCCGCGGCCAGCTTGGTCACTTCCAGCAAGCTCTCGCTCTGCGCCTCGGCGGCCCGGCGAACCAACTCCGTGGAAGAAGCGTTCTGCTCGGCCACACGGGAAATGTTCTCGATGGCCGAAGCCGTTTGCTCGGCACCCGCTATCTGCTCCTTGGCCAGCCTGCTGATAATTTGTACCCGGTCGCTGCCCGAGGTCACAGCGGCCACGATGTTTTTTAGCGCCTCGATGATGGCGTTGAGCTGGTCACGGCCGGTGTTAAGCTGCTGTGTACTGGAGCGAACCGCCCCCACTGCTTCCAGGCTTCCCTGGGTCACTTCTTCCACGATACCGCCGATGCGCTCAGCCGAACGGGAGGTGTTCTCGGCAAGCAAACGAATCTCTTCCGCCACCACCGCAAAACCACGGCCGGCCTCTCCGGCCCGAGCTGCCTCGATGGTGGCGTTGATGGCCAACAAGTGGGTCTGCTGGGCCACCTCGGTGATCACACGCACGATGGCACCGATCTCCTTGGTGCGCTCGCCAAAAGCAAAAACCTGCGTGGAGGTCTGCTCGATGGCCTGAAAAACCGCTCGCATCTGATCCACGGCCTGTCCGGCCAATTGGCTGCCGGACTGGGCCACCGTGCTTGCTTCGGTCGAAGAACGGACAGCGTCTTCGGCCGAACTGGAGGTGCGCTGGATGCTTCGGGCTACTTCCCGCATCAGCGCCGAGGTTTGATCCACCAAATCCGTTTGCAAACCCGCTCCGCTGGAAATTTGCTCCATGGAGTTGACGATCTCACCCGCCGCGACATTGATTTGCTTGGCCAGACCCGTCAAAGTAACCGACGCCACGCTGGCCCGAACGCTGGCCACCTGCAGGGCCTTAATATTATCCACCTGGTCGGACCGCATTTGCTCGATGGCGGTCCCGAGTTCATCGCTCTCATCGGGAAAACGAGGGGCATGTCGAATAACCACCCCCTCGGCCAAGTCACCATCAGCAATACGCTCGGCCTGCTTTTGCAGCCGGTGCAGTCGTCTCCCCACCGACCTGGCCCACAGGACCGCCATCCCGCTGGCGGTCAATGCCACAAAGGCCACCGCGGGTGCATGCCACCATGCCGGCGGAAAAAGCACACCCAGGGCCACCACCGCCAACAAGACCGGTGCCAGAATCAACAAGTAACTAAGCAAAATTTTTCGAAACAACTTCACGCGCGGTTTCCCAACATGTCCCCGACGATTCGAATCAGCTGAGTGGCAGTGAAAGGCTTGGACAAAAAGACCGAACCGCCCGAGCGGAAGCCCTCGCGCATGGATTCGGAATCATCCCGAGCCGTCACGAAGACAATCGGCAGGGCGCCGCCCTTCTTGTCTAGCAATTCGCGGCTGACTTCGAAACCGTCCATGCCCGGCATCATGACGTCCAGCAAAATCAGATCGAAATCCGCCACGCAGGCCAACCCCACGGCGCTTCGGCCATCCATGGCGGTCGCCACATCGTAACCGGCTTTTTCCAAAATCTTGCGCTCCAGCGTCAAAATATCTGGATCGTCATCCACCACCAGGATGCGCTTCATGGCTCCACCCCCAACGCGTCCAAGGGCAATATGATTGTGAAAACAGACCCTTTGCCCATCTCGCTTTCAACCTCCAGGGTGCCGCCGTGGGCTTCGATGAAAGAACGGGAAATCGCCAGTCCCAAACCGGTGCCGCCATACTCTCGGGTAGAAGAACCGTCGACCTGGTAGAAGGAGTCAAAAACCCGGTCCAGTTTCTCCGGCGGAATGCCAATGCCTGTATCCGAAATACGAATACGCAGACAAGCCTCGCCCACGGGAGCCAAGGCGGCCGGCAGATCATCCGCCGACGACAAAACCCGCTCACAGTTATCCACCATCAAGCCGACCTTGCCGCCTTCTCGATTGAACTTGACGGCGTTGCTCAGGAGGTTGACCAGGGATTGACGAATTTTGTCCCCATCCAAATTAAGTTGCGGAAGCTGATCCGGCAGTTGTTGTTCGAGACTAAGCCCCTGCTTGTGGACCAAAGGAATCACGGTACTGAGGGCATCTTTGAAAATCTCGGTCAAATAGGTGGGCTTTTTGTTCAAACGCAAGTTGCCTGACTCCACCTTGGAGAAATCCAAAATACCGGAAATCAAAGCCAAAAGATTTTCACCCTTCTCCATGATGGTCTTGACGTACTCGTGCTGTTCCTCGTTCATCTCTCCTGCCAGACCCTCTATCAGCATCTCGCTGTATCCGATGACGCTGGTCAAAGGAGTCCGGAGTTCATGGGAAACCGTGGCCAAAAAGCTGCTTTTCAAGCGATCCAACTCCTTGAGCCGATCAAAGGACTCCCTGAGCTTGGAATTCTTGTTCTGCAACTCGGTATAACTTGCCGTGACCGCCTCAACGTGCATGCGCGATGTCAGCAACTGCTTGTAACCCGTAAACAAGGCCACCTCGATAACCTGCACGAGATGCCGAACCACCTGCAAGGCGACGTCGTGGGGAACAGCCCTGACTTGCCCAAGCAGGCGATTGCCGACTTCGGGGTTGTATTTCTCGCCCAGCCCACTCAGGTCCGTGGCTTCCTTTTCCGACGGCCGGTAAGGTCCATACACAAGATGACCAAGCACATCGCCCTCGTGACGGATGGGCACAATCAAGTAACGCAACCCGGTAAAGCAATTGTGAATCTCCGGCCCCACCCCCTCCACATCCTTGTGGCGAATCTCCTGCACCTCGTACATGCACCGGGCCTTGCCCTCTGGGAAAGAAAATGCGTAGGAGCAAAAGTCGGTGGAACTGCCACGCACGTCGATGAGCAACTCACGACTGCCGTCGAAAACCTTCAGCCCAATGTGGAACAAGTCGGCGTAACTCTCGCAAACATCCTTGAAGCTGGCCAAGTCCAGAAGCTCGGACAAACCGAAGGAACGCTGCAAAACGGAGGTGGCCAATTCGGCCGGGCTCGGGGCGGTCATGACTCACCTCCACTGCCCTTGTGCAACAAGTTGTTGATGAACTCGTCCTCCTCCAAATCCAGCTTCTCTCCCAACTTGTATAGATTGTCCAAATTACGCCAACTCAAACGCAGCAAGCCTTCCAATGTCTCCAAAACGCCCTCGCCACGAATGGCCGAGGCCTTGTAGACAGGCTCTCCGCCCCGCTTGGACACAGCATCCAACTCCTCGTCAGAGCGTACTTTCTCCAGATCCCGCTTATTAAACTGGATCACGACCGGAATCCGCTCCGGATCCAGCCCGTTGATCTTCATGTTTTCGAGCAAATCGCGCCAGGAGTCGTTGTTGTTTTTTGTTTGATCGAGTTGAGAATCGGCGATGAAGGCCACCCCGTCGGCACCCTGCAAAACGATTCGGCGGGTCGAGTTGTGCATGACCTGCCCCGGCACGGTGAAGAGCTTGACCTTGACCGTAAACCCTGAGCGGCTCTTGAAAAACACCGGCATGAGATCGAAAAATAGAGTCCTGTCGTTGGCCGTGTCCAGCACCATCAGACGGCCCCGCGCCTCCTTTTTCATCAATTCATGCACAGCCTGCAGATTGGTGGTCTTGCCCGACAAGGCGGGTCCGTAATAGACAATCTTGAGCGTGATTTCGCGATGTTCCAAGTTGATCTGAACCATGTGCTCAGGCACTCCCTTTCTCAAGGGCCAATTCCAGGGCCTGTTCCAGGGTCGCCACCAGATGAATCTGAATTCCCTCACGTATGGCCGCAGGCAAGAGACTCAGATCCTCAGCGTTCTGTTCGGGCAGAACCACCTCTGTCAATCCTGCCCGATTGGCCGCGAGAATCTTCTCACGCACACCGCCCACCGGCAAGATCCGTCCGCGCAAAGTAATCTCTCCGGTCATGGCCACCCGGCGTCGCACAGGCCGTTCCAAGGCCAAAGACACAAGGGCCACGCCCATGGCCAGGCCGGCCGAGGGTCCATCCTTGGGGATGGCACCGGCCGGCACGTGAATATGCAGGTCGGCCGATTCGAAGAAGGCAGGCAAAAAATCGAGCCGATCCTCCAAAGAGCGAACATGGCTCAAGGCGGTCTGGGCCGACTCTTTCATCACATCACCCAATTGACCGGTCAATATCAAGCGACCGGAGCCCTGCATGCGCGCGGCTTCCACCTGAAGCACCTGTCCACCGGCCGGTGTCCAGGCCAGACCATGAACGACCCCAACGACATCTTCTTTCAGGCACTCCAAGGGCCGGTGCATGGTCGGGCCCAAAAGCTCAGCCAAGCTTGCGGCCTCAAATTGACCCACATCCTTGCCTTCGCCCACCTGTCGCGCAACCTTGCGGCAAATCCGCCCCAAAACCTGCTCAAGCTGCCTCAGGCCTGCCTCCTGGGTGTAGCGTTCGACAAGCCAGTTCAAAGTCTCCGGGCTGAGCTCCACCTGGGCTTCTTCAAGCCCGCAGCGTGCTCGCTGCCGAGGCAAGAGAAAGCGTTCGGCGATGGCCTTCTTCTCTTCCGGCGTGTAGCCGGGCAGTTCGATGACCTCCATCCGATCCAGCAAGGCCGGCGGGATGGTGTCCACCCGGTTGGCCGTCGTGACGAAGAGCACCTTGCTCAAATCGATCGGCACATTCAAATAGTGATCAACAAAGGCATGGTTTTGCTCGGGGTCCAATACCTCCAATAGGGCCGCCGTGGGATCTCCACGCATGTCGCGGCCTATCTTATCCACTTCGTCCAGCACCAGGACCGGGTTGACGGCGCCCGCCTGCTTAATGGCCTGGGCGATGCGACCCGGCATGGCACCCACATAGGTACGCCGATGGCCACGGATCTCTGCCTCGTCTCGTACGCCACCCAGTGCGATGCGACCGAAGGGCCGGTCCAGCGCCCGGGCGATGGATTGGCCAAGAGAAGTCTTGCCCACGCCGGGCGGTCCGACGAAACAAAGAATCGGTGCCGGGCTATCCGGGTTAAGCTTGCGCACGGCCAGGTGCTCGATGACCCGGTCCTTGGCCTGCTCCAGCCCCAGGTGGTCCTTGTCCAAAATGGCCATGGAGCGGGCCAAATCAACCTTGTCCACCGGCGGTGCTTTCCAGGGCATATCGCCCAGCCACTCGAGGTAAGTCCGCAGGGTGGCCGCCTCGGAACTCTCCGGGCTCATGCGCAGCAAGCGCTTGAGTTGCTTGTCCGCCTCGGCTTGCACCGCCTCGGGCAGGCCTGCCTGCCGAAGGTGACGCTCCAACTCAGCCGTGTCGTCCTCGGCCACCTCGCCCAACTCACTGCGAATTTGCTTCATCTGCTCGCGAAGGTAGAACTCGCGGCGGGCTTCGCCCATAGAATCCTTAACCCGCGTTTCGATGCGCGACCGGGTGGTGTTGACTTCCATTTCGTGCATCAGGTGGTCAATGACCCTACGCAGACGCTTGACCGGATCCGGCAGTTCAAGCACCTCCTGCCCGGCCGCCACCGGCAAAGCCAGGTTGGCGGCGGTCAAATCAGCCAAACGCCCCGGATCCTTCAGCCCCTCCAGTGCCCGAATCACATCCGGGCCGAACTGCTCGCTGGTGGCGCTATAATCGTGCAACTTGTCCTTCAAAGAGCGCATGAGCGCTTCGGTCTCGACGCTCAATTCGTCCAAAGGCAGGTCCACGATGGGACGCACCCGGGCCGAAAAATAAGGCCGCTCTTGCACCATGCTGTCGATGCGGGCCTTGCGCAAACCCTGCACCAAAATCTTCAAACGATCGTCGGGCAGGCGGCGCATGCGCACCACCAATCCCACCGTGCCCACATCAAAGAGGTCTTCAGCCCGCGGGTTCTCGGCGGTGATATGGCGCTGGGTAACCAACATAACCAGCCGCTGACCGCTCAAGGCCTTCTCCACGGCGGCAAGGGAAAGCTCACGCCCCACAAACAAAGGCGCAATCATATCGGGAAAGACCACCATGTCCCGCACAGGCAAGACAGGCAAATCTTCCGGGATATCCAGCTGGTCGTATTCCTCAAAAGTAGAAGTCATAAAATTGGCACCTTGAGGCCTAAGTGTTGAAAAAAGCTACAACAGTACCAGCCAGAATGCAACCGCTCGGACGCGTGAATGTAGGAGGGGGACCCTGATCCCTGCCTTTGACTCTTGACCTTTCTTGTAGATCCTGTTTGTTTTTCTTCATGGTCAAAAAGATGAACATGCTCCTTTTTGTGATTTTCGGCCTTTTGGCTTTGGGTTGTGATGGTGGGTCGGATTCCAGTGGGCGGTTGCAGGATGAGGGGCCTCTGCTTTGTCCGGGTGAGTATGTTACTGGGCGGGGCTTGGTTTGGCGTGGTTCGAATCCGGGAGAACTTTCCGAACGGGACATACCTTGTTTGGATGGTGATGGATCCTTGAGCGGTTACTTTCTTGTTTCGGTTACGACCTCTCGGGGCGAGGCGGCTTTTTCGGATGAGAATCAATTTTTTTATGATCTGGAAGACGAGCGCCTGAGTCAGGTGGAGGCGTATTACGCAGTTAGTCATATGGCCAATTGGATGATGGGCTTTCTTTTGCCGGAGGATGAATACGGCACAACGATTGAGATGATCCGCTCCAACGAGGTGAAGCTCAACTACGACCGGGCGGATATTGAGAGCAAGCAACTGTGCTACTCGCTCGAACTGGGCATGCAGGGTTTCTCGGGCAACTTGATAAACATGGACGTGGCCATGCACGAGTTCGGCCACCACTTGGTCTTCTCGCTGAACCGCAACATCGCCAACAGCCAGATCCACGAAGCCATGGCCGACTTTCTGGCGGCCTGCTTCACCGCCGACAGCGTGATCGAACCCAGCGAATGGCCTGGCTTCGACCGCGACCTGCAAAACAGCAATCGCGCGCCGGAAGACATCATCACCAAGGGCGAGTATTGCGAGATCTTGTTGGGCCGCATGGAGGCGGATGCCATCGATCTGGTTTACCCGCAATTGGCACAGACCTTTTCGGACTGCCGCGATCAAGACCCACAGGAGCCGGAGCAGCATTGGGCCAGCATGATCCTCAGCGGGGCCTTCTGGGAGTTGCGCGCCGCGATCGGCGAGGCCGATTTCCTGCCTGCCTTGTTCTTGGCCATACACCGAATCACCGCGGCCGACACCGGGAACCTGATGCAACTATTAATCGAGACGGATCAGGAATTAAACGGGGGCGCGAACGAGGACCTCGTCAAAGACGTCTTCGCCGCACGAGGAATCGATCAGAACCTGGGGTTGAACTTTCCGGACATCCCCTACCCCTATTGCCCGTGAAGGTCTAAGTCTATCTGGCGCAGCGGAAGCCCAGCGGAGAGAAGGAGGCCGTCTGCGGGTTGGCACCGCGGTTGGATGCGCGCATGTACTGTATTTCGTACCCAAAGGCACCGCCGCGCATGACCCGGTTGTCTCCACTGGTAGGCCCCGCGGGATCATCCGTGGGGCTGTTTTCGTAATAAGCAGCGGCGTAGTAGTCGTTGACCCATTCGTAAAGATTGCCGGCCATGTCCTCGACACCGTATGGGCTGTTTCCTTCAGTATGACTACCCACCGGTGCGCTGTCGCCGAGACAATCTCCGTAGTTCGCTCTCAAGCAATCCGGGGCTGCGTTGCCCCAGGGGTAAACCGAGCCGGTCGCTCCGCGGGCGGCTTTCTCCCACTCCGCCTCCGAAGGCAGTCTCTTGCCCACATAGGTGCAGTACACGTTGGCCTGGTCCCAGGAGACGCAGCCCACCGGGTGGTCGGCCCGGCCAACGGGATCCCAATTGCAACTCGCGTCCGTGCCGGGCGCGGAACAACCGCCTACGTCGACACAGGCCTGATAGCGCGCCTGGGTCACCTCTCGCACGTCAATCTCGTAAGCCGACAGCGTGACCTCATGGTAGGGCAGTTCATCCGGATCACAAGCGGTGTCCTCGGCCTCATTGCAACCCATCATGAAGGGGGCCGCGGCAATCTCCGCCATGGTCACATCATCGATTTCCTGCACACAGATGTTGTCCTCGCAGACAAAACCGGTATCGCAATCAGAATCCGTGGTACACCCGCCATCGTCGGAACACCCGGACAAACAAACAAGCGCGCCTGTGATAATCAATAGAGCTCGCATCACGTCTCCCCCTCAAGCCCCGAACTTCCGAAGGCGGCCGGCGTGGGCCAGCATCAATGGCATCAACTCCGTGGAATGTACCCGACCCAGCCCCCCGGCGATAAAAGCGGTCTCGCCAAAGCTGGCCACGGCGTCCACCCTGGCCGTGTCGGCCACCAGGCATACCGGCACCGGATGCCAGGAATGGGCTTTCATGGAGCAAGGGGTGGAATGGTCGCCGGTGATGAGCAACACCTCCGGCTTCAAGGCCTCCAGACGAGGCAGCAGCGCGTCAAAGTGCTCGATGACTTTCACTTTGGCCTCGAAGTTGCCATCCTCACCGGCCGAGTCGGTCTTCTTCACATGAAAAAACATAAAGTCCGTGTTGGCAAACTCGCGTTCCGCGATGGCGAACTCGTCTTCCAGACTGCTTTGGCCTTCTTCGATGACCCGCATGCCGCAAAGCTTGGATACGCCCTTGTACATGGGGTAAGCGGCCACGGCCAAAGCCCGCCACTTATACAGCTCGCAAAAATTGGGCAGGGGCTCGTAGACATCGAAGCCTCGCATCATGATGAAGTTGGCCTTGGGCTCATCTGACAGCACTTCTCTGGCCTGGGCGATGAGCTTGTTGGCCAGACCAGCGGCCTTGATGGCCTCGGGACTGGGCTCGTCTTCAGCGGGAACAACTTCCAATGGCTTCTTGCCCACTTTCTGTGGGTCCGAATCCAAAAGCCGACCATCCAGTTTCTTGCCACGGAAGATGGCCGCCGCCCGGTACTCTTTGACATGCTGCCAAAGCACCTCGACCCCATCGATTTCCTTGATCTCCGCTGCCAGCTTGGCCAGCACACGCTTGCCCTCTTCGTCGGGGATGCGACCCGCCCGTCGATCCGCCACCGTGCCGTCGGCGGCCAGGGTGGCGAAATTCAACCGGGAGGCCA
Organism: Deltaproteobacteria bacterium; assembly: GCA_019314375.1. Taxonomy (GTDB): domain Bacteria; phylum Myxococcota; class B64-G9; order B64-G9; family B64-G9; genus JAFCZJ01. The sequence continues at coordinate 21,876 of JAFCZJ010000063.1, forward strand.
AATCCCCGGCCCTGAACTCAAAACTCGTGCCCGCCGTATCCAGCACGCCCCGGCCGATGACCATCTCAATGGGATCATAGCCGAACAGACCGATATGCGCGGGGCCCGAGCCCGGGGTGATGCCCGTGGCCACCGGATCGTGAAACCCGGAAACGCCCCGCCGGGCGAAGTCATCCAAATTGGGCGTCTTGGCCGCTTCCAGGGAAGTCTTTCCCTCTGGCCCGGGCAACCCGCCCACCCCATCCAATACCACCAAGACCACCTTGCTCTTCGCTTCGACCGCCAAATCGGAAACAAAATCCAAGTTCATGTAATTCTCCGTTTCACAAGGGCTTAAAAAGTTTGTACCGAGGTCTGTGCGTTGTAGCTCAAACCGAAGGTCAAATCCGACGCCACCCCATAGCCCCAGTCACTGTATCTGTAGACGAAAAGGTCGTGGGTGATGATGAAAAAGATGGGCCCCACCAGGGAAAAATAAATGCGGTTGGACATGGAGCCCTTCAGGGTATTGGAACGACCCGTGTCGCCGAAAAAAGCGCTGGCCTCCGACTCCCACCGAAAGGGACTGCCCAAGAGGGTGAATAGAGCTGTTTTCTTGAGCTTATAGCCCACGTCAAAACCGTAGACCGGATCAGCCGCGTCATCGAAGATTTCCTGACGCAAACCAAAGCCGACCTTGACCTCCAGGGGAGTGAAAATCTTGAATCGAGCACCCAAGGTACCGGTCACTTCCAAGTGGTGGTATCCCCGGTCCTCGTCAACCTCCGTCGTGAGCGGATCATCTTCAGGCCGCGTGAGCTCCAGTTCGGAGGCCAGCTCGACGTAGGGCATGGGCACATACCAACCGCTGTCCGCGTCCCGAAGCGCCTTCAACTTGTAAAGAGCATTCAGCTTGGTCAGATCCTCACTCTCGATCCAATCTCCGCCGGCGATCGAGCTGCGGGCATACTTCATGCGCAGGTTGGCCCCAAAGCCGTGCAAGGTGGACGAAGCGTCCACGCCCCCTCGCAATTCGCCCTTCAAGGCCACGAACTCGTCCCGGGCCAGCTGACTCTCGGTATAGGGCGTGGTGTCGATGTTGGAAATGCTGGTGTCACTGACGCTGAAGCTCAAACCCCCGTTAAAAGTCCACCGCAACTGTCGAGCCAAATCAGGAAAGTTGGTCTTCAGGTCGATGGCCTGGCCTGCGAACTCGGGCCGGCGCAGGTATTCGCGGGCCACATGGCCCAAAATGGGCGGATCCTCTTCCGATGCGGGATGATAAACTTGCATACCCTTCTTCCACGGCCCCAGATATCCCAACATGCCGCGAGCCATGTATTCGATGGTGACCGCCTTGTACTTGCCCGCCGGATCGACCACTCGCCCGTTAACAAAGGTCTTTTTCAAGGTGCATTTTAAACCCAAATTCTCCAGGCGTAATTTCCCCAAGGACTCTTCCTTCATGATGCGCGCGCAAAACTTGACGATCTCTTTGCCCTTCATGGTGAAGGTGTAAAGCTTGTTGCGATGCGGCAGGCCCGCGAAGAAATCATGGCGCGAAATGGAGCCCTCCAGGGGAAAGACAGCCCTGGCGTTGACCAGTCCTCTGTTGACGAAAGCCAACTCACTGCCGGTCGAATGCCGCATGGTCTCCATCAGGTAATCCCGGAAGGTCGTCTCATCCATGGGCTTTGCCAGCTTGCCCTTGCCCACGGGCTTATCCCATAGCCGACAATAGCCCTCCGCCTGCTCGGTCACCTGGGCATGCACCTCGGCATCGGGCGCTATCTCTTTTGGGTCCACCTCCTGGGTGGCGAAGTCCTGAATGCGCCAGCGTCCGTCCTTGTTCGCCAACTGGAGGTCGCTGCGGCAAAGGTGATCGCCAAAAAGATCGCAGCCGATGACGGGCGTGGCCCCATCGGCGAAGCGGATGGTGTCTATGCTGCGCTTGCCCCCGACCTTGCCAAAGGCATTGGCCACGATCAAATCCAAATCAGGAACAGCGCGGGCCAACTTCAGTGCGCCCTTCGGCGCGCTCTCGGAGTGATCCAGATGCGACAAGGCAATGACCAGATCCGCGCCGGCGGCCCGAGCCGCGGCCGTGACCTCGACAGCCCGCTTGATGGGATCCGCCACCTGCATGCCCTCCAGGCGATTGGGCGCTACTTCATCGGTCAAATCGCCGTGAATGAGGGAAAAAACCGCAATCTTCAGACCCCCGCGCTCGAAGATCTTAAAGCGCTCCTTCATCAAAAAAGGACATAGGCCCTTATCGGCCTCGGCACAATCGAGGTTGGCGACAGCAAAGGTCAAACCGGCCTTGTGCCCTTGTTGCAAATAGGCGCGCAGACGATTGAGAATGGCGAAAAAGTCCTGGTTGCCCAGGGCCACGAAGTCGTAGCCGGCCTTGACGAACCACTTGGCGATGAGATCCCCACCGGCATCGCCTTCTGACAAGATAAAGCGGGCCATGGCTCGCGGGCCAATGTTGTCACCACCGTTGAACACCAGGGGGGCGCTGCGACCCGCGGCCGCCAACTCTTTGCGGACTGCGTCGATGGCACCCACCAAATGCCCGAAGTTATGCTCAGGCGTCTTTGTGCAGTTCACTTCACTGAAGCGACCGTAAAGATCCGTGGTGAAAAGAATGGTCAATTCTTTCGCGGGATCCGCCTGGGCCTGAGAAGCAAAAACCGCCGACATCGACAAAAGCAAAGCAAAAACCAAACCCAAGCGCATGATTTTCTCCTTCCAAAGAGGCCGCCATGGGAACAAAAAAACCGCTCATGCGCAAGCCTTAATACTGCGCATTCTGCGCAGCATGACCGGCGCACGCTTTGATACTGCGCATTCTGCGCAGCATGACCGGCGCACGCTTTGATACTGCGCATTCTGCGCAGCATGACCGGCGCACGCTTTGATACTGCGCATTCTGCGCAGCATAAGATGCCCTACTGAGTAACTTTAGGGGATTTAGAAAGGGCATCTAAAAAAACGGGGCCCCAAAAGGGACCCCGTCAACCCGGGTGGCGTCCTGGGCGCTTACCCCCCGGCGCGCTCAGTCCCCCCCCTCCTGGTTCTCTTTCTTGGCCATCTCTTCTTCTTTCAAAACACGACGCAGGATCTTGCCGGCCGTGCCTTTGGGGATCTCATCACGGAACTCCACCAATCGCGGATACTTGTAGGCCGCCATGTTGTTCTTGGCCCATTCGACGATTTCCTTCTCCGTGACCTTGCCCTTGGAGGCCGGCTTCAGAGCGATAAAAACCTTAATCTCTTCGCCGACCTTGTCACTCGGGAGGCCGATGACGGCACATTCCAGCACATGTTCGTTCTTGTACATGTACTCTTCAATTTCTTTTGGGAAAACCGAGTAGCCGCTGCGTTTGATCAGATCCTTTTTGCGGTCCACGATGATGAAGTAGCCCTCATCGTCAATCATGCCGAGATCACCGGTGTACAGCCAGCCGTTCCGGATCACATCCTTGTTTTCTTCCGTGCGATAATAGCCCTTCATGATCTGAGGACCCTTGACGCAGACTTCGCCCACCTCGTTTGGCCCCATCTCTTTTTCGCCCTTCTCCGCGTCCATAATCTTGGCCAAGGTGTTGGGCACGGGCAAGCCGATGGTGCCAATCTTCCGCCTGCCATACAGGGGATTCGCGTGGACCACGGGGGAAGAGGGCAAGCCGATGGTGCCAATCTTCCGCCTGCCATACAGGGGATTCGCGTGGACCACGGGGGAAGATTCGGTCAGGCCGTAGCCCTCCACCACCCGCGAGCCGCTCAATTCCTCGAACTTGATCTGGATGTCTTCGGGCAAAGGACCCGCGCCGGACATACAAGCCCGAAGGGAACTCAAGTCGTACTCCTTGACCCGCGGGTAGTTGTTGATGGCGTTGTAAAGCGCCGCCACGCCCGGGAAAAGAGTCACCTTGTACTTCTGAATGGCGCCCAACAAGTCGCCCCAATCCTCGGGCGGCTTCGGGAAAAGCAACATGGCCGAGCCGGTGATCATGGCCATGTTCATGACCGTGGTCATGGCGTAGATATGGAACAGGGGCAACACACCGCCGACGACATCCTGGCCGGGCTGGCTCTTGGGATCCCAAGATTTGACCTGCTGGGCGTTGGCCATCAGATTCATATGGGTCAACATGGCGCCCTTGGGCAGACCGGTGGTGCCACCGGTGTACTGCAGCACAGCCAGGTCCTCGGCGGTGTCGAACTCTACCTTGGGCACGTCAGGCGAGACCTTCAATAAATCCATAAAACGAAGGGCATTGGCGGGCATGGGGGCCGAAGGCACCTTGCCCAATAGCTTGCCTAAGACCCGCTTGAAGCCAGGCAGGAAGTCGGCGATGTTGCAACCAATGACCGTCTTGATCGGGGTCTTGGGCAAAGCGCGGCCCGCTTCTTCGTAAACCAGATCCATAACGACCAAAATCTTAGCGCCTGAATCGCAAAACTGATGCTCGACCTCGGCCGCCTTGTACAAAGGATTGTTCGCCGTGATGATGGCACCCAACTTCATGGCGGCAAAAAAGGTAATCACGAAGTGA
>JAFCZJ010000064.1 GCA_019314375.1 Deltaproteobacteria bacterium
GCTGTTGCGAATCAGCGATGTTTTCGTTTCTCATATGCATATTGACCACTTTGTCGGATTCGATCACCTGCTGCGTTTGCATTTGGGGCGCGGTCGACGGGTCCGGGTTTTTGGACCGCCAGGCATTACGCAGTGCGTGAACGGAAAACTGCAGGGCTATACCTGGAACCTGGTCAAGCACCAGCGGCTGGTTTTTGAGGTGTACGAAGCCCGAGGCGATGAGATGCAGGTCAGCGAATTCGCCTGTCGACGCCGCTTTCGTCATCCGCGAGTAACCCTGCGTCCAGCCGGGGATTTGCTTTTCGAAGACGACATGGTGCGCGTTCGATGGACGGAATTGGACCATCACACCCCTTCAATGGCCTACACGGTTACCGAGCGGGATTTCTTCAACGTCAATCCCCTTCGCTTGGATGCCTCCGGACTCAAACCAGGGTCTTGGTTGAATCATCTTAAAAAATTGGTTCGCACAAACCAGGCCCGGGGCGCAGAGCTGGAAATCGACGGTCAGATTCACGACGCCGAGGCGCTGGCCGGGGACTTGCTGATCCACACCCCGGGTCGCACCATCGGATACATCGCCGACTCGGCGGCAAGCCCGGAAAATCTGCTCAAGGCCAAGGCCCTGATGCAGGAAGTTGACCTGCTATACTGCGAGGGGGCCTTTCTGGAGGCGGATCGAGCCCGGGCCGATCAAACGGCGCATATGACCGCCGGACAGGCCGGTCATTTGGCCAGGGCTGCAGGAGCCAAGCGTTTGGTGGTTTTTCATTTCTCGCCCAAGTACGAGGGGCGCTTCGAGGAGCTGGAAGCCGAAGCCGAGGCGACTTTTTCGGGCCTGTCGTCGTCTTGAGTTTGCTTCTATTCCCCTTTTTCGATATACGACATGCACTACAAATTGAAGAGTATTTACCTTAACGAATGAGGAGGGTCGGATGTTGAAAAAGATCACTTTGGTGGCTTTGGCTGGTTTGATGGTTTTTGGTTTGATGGCTTGTGAGACGCTCGGTGCCAATAAGGTGGGCGGGGGTGCTTTGGACACCAGCGTGCCGGCCAAGTACACGAGTTTCATCAACGAGTGCAAGCAGTACAAGACCGACGTGGAAGAAGCCAAGAAGTACATCGAAGAGACGCCGAAGGTCCTGGCGGAAAAAGTGGGTCTGGAAGTCGGCGCGAGCTGGCAAGAAGTCAAAGATGCGATCGCCATGCGTTTGGCCGAGAAATATTTCAAGGTCGGCGGCAAGGTCGAAATCGACATCCAGGGTGGAGTGGGTGCCTCGGCCGGCACCGGTGGTGCCTCGGCCGGCGCAGCCGTGGTCGTGACCCTCAAGTTGTCCGGCGGCGTGGAAGTGCCCCCGGGCATCCAACAACTTTTCGACGCGGCCAAGACCACCATCGAGCGTTTGGTCGGCAGCGCCACCAAATTGAAGGCCCTGGCCGTGAAGACCCCGGACCTGATCAAGAAGGCCAAGAGCTTGGCCGAAAGCGCCAAGAACGACATCAAAAATCCCGCCAAGGCCGCTGAGATTGCTGCTGAGTTGACGGGTCTGGCCGACTTGTTTGCCAAGGTACCCACCTGTGTCGACAAGAACGTCAGCTTCACCGTGGAAGTCAGCGTGACTTTCTCCGGCGAGGCAAGCACAGAGGCTGGCGCTGAGGGCGGCGCCAAGGCCGAAGCCAAAGCCGAAGCCACAACGGAATAACGCAAGCATTCAGAGGGCAAAATAAACCGCCGGTCCCAGATGGGGCTGGCGGTTTTTTTATGCCCAATCGAAGCGCAACAAGATTACGTCGGGGGGCTGTCGTTCGTAACGGACTCGGATTTCCCTTGCACCCGCCAGGCACAATGCGCCCCAGAGCGCCCCAATCAGGCCCTCCGGATAACGAGGGCAGAGCAAGGCCGGGTTGCCGATCAGGCGACCTTCTGCGAATCCCTTGCCATGAGTGTCTACTTTGAGTTCGCCGATGGTGTGGTAGAGGCCCCAGAGTCGACCCGCGCCCTTAATGATCCGCCTGGGTCCCATGAAGCGAAAGAAGACGGAGTGGTAACGACGGCTCGTGCGTTCGAAAACGATTCGGGCCTGTTGGGTTTCATCTTCTAGTGACGAAAAAGGCAAGAGGCGCAGGCTGGCGCGCAGGACCGCCACGAAGAGCTGTTCGGGCAGCCAGGCGCTGGGCAGCAGGGCTTCGTCCAGCATGGTGTTGTAAGCAGGGACCAGGTGTTCCCGCAGGCGCTTTCGAAATCCCGGCTGTATGTCTTCGTAGTGATCCAACACGCCGACCAGCAGGGCTCCTTTGACTTTGCCTTCAAATTCCCGGATATGCATCAGGCCTGGACTGTCGGGCCCGATGGGGGCACCGTCGTCGCCATGCAGAAGCAGGCTTTCGGTGTCGCCTTCGATCTGGAGATCGCTTTGAAAAGTCGGGGACATGTCGATGGGATAGGCGGGGACTACTCGGCCTGATTGAACTCCAGGGGGAATTCATAACCGATGGACTTGACCTTCATGCCGTCTTCTTTTTTGCCCGAGAACTTGGGGAACTTCCATTTGGCCACTCGAGGTCCCAGGCATTTGCCGAATTTGTGGTCGGCCATGTCTTCGGGCAGGATGTCCACCTGTTTCACTTTGCCATTGGTTTTAATCTGCATTTCGACGATGGCCTGGCCTTCGAACTCCGGATCGGCCTTGAGCGCTTTGCAGTAGCAAAATTTGACCGAGCGCAGGTTGCGGTTGACCACCGAGATGATGTCGGTTTCTTCCAGCATGTCGATGGGCTTCGAATTGCCTCTGGAAACAGAAATGGTAGAGCCCGGCCCAAAGGCCAGATTCAAAGTGGCCTCGGGCACTTCCTCACCCGCCTGAGCCGTCACCTTAAATAGATTGGCCTTATTCTTAGCCAACTTCGCAAACTTGGCCTTAAATCCACCAGCATCCTGCGCCCAAGCCACACCCAGGCCCAATGCCACCATGGCAACCGCCGTCATCAACCACGCTAAACGCCTCATGTCATGCCTCCCGGGAAATTCAACTTGAACTCACCATCACTTCTACAATCTAACACGGCTTCCCGTTGACGGGCAACCAGCGCTGGGCAAAGTGTGGTAGCCCAGGCCAAATTCAATGTTTGACCGTTGGATCATCGGCAGAGTTATTTCTATTGGTGGTTGTAGATCCGAATCGTGACAAAGTTGATTGTTTCTGGGAGGAAAACGGTGTGGATGTCGTTGCTGGGAAGTTCGGTTTCCCCGTTTAACACCACCAGGCGCCTTGACAGGTAGTCGCCGTTCCAGTCTGTTCTGCTGAATAAGAAGACTCCATCGCTGGAGGTAGAGTCCTCAAGGACGTTGAAATCACAGTTAGTCGAAGAGCCTTTGGCGTAGATTACGTTTTGTGCGTTTTCGTCAAGGAAGGCTGCCACACGAACACCCCCCACGGGTAAACCCTCTTCATTCATTACTATCCCTGCAACCAATCCGTCAAAGATGACGAGAGAATCGTGGAACATGGCCGACTCCCCATCTGTGATAGCCCAGAGATTGCCTTGGTGAATACAGCGGTGGGGCATGCCCGGGGTCATGGGGTACTGAATACTGACTGAATGGATGAAAGGCAGAGTGACTTCGCCTTCCTTCAATTCGACCAGATTAAGGACTGCTACCTGATGGGGATTCAGTTGTTTACAATCGGATTTGAAATGGTCATCCAGGTCTGACTGGTTAAACTCTTCACCAAAAGCAGGCTGCCCTTCATTGAGATTCTCAACCTGATCGATTGGGATGATTTCGACCACACCCTGCGCGATGAAGGATTGCATCCCAGCCAATGGGTCACATTGCAAGACCCTGCCCTCAAAGGAAAGAAATTCGGGGTTGTCTGTGCAGCAGAAACAATCCTCGATGATGATGCGGCAGGTTGTCTCGTCGCATGGCAGTTCTGTAGAGCCTCCATGGTCGTAGCCCATGTCCTGGCAGCTGGGGAAGGTCGCTTGGCCGGGGTCGCATTCCTCTCCCTCGTTTTCCTGAAGAATGCCATCTCCGCAGTTGGGTGGGCCCCCATGGCATTCAAACCAGGGACCGTCTTCATCTTCAAGCCTAACGCATTCCAGACCGTCGTTGCAGTCCTCATCGGCGTTGCATGGGGCTCCGTCTCCACCCTCTCCATCCAAAAAAATGCTGCAAGCAGACAGGAGCATGGTCAGAGTTGCCAACAAGAAACTGGCTTTGAGCAAGGCTTTCATCTCACCACCTCCCGCCGATGCCCAGCATGGCCCCGCCGTCCGGCGTGGGGCTGAGGGTGGCGGCGATGCCGGGTTCGTCCGGCTCCAGCATCCAGAGGGTTACGCCCGTGGCGGCCAGGGCCACGCCTAAACTCAGGGCTCCCCAGGCCATGCCGGCCCATCGTCGGCTGGCCTCGGCGGCTTCCAAGATGCCCCCATCGAAATAGTCGTTTGCCTTTTTCTTCGACACCGCGAAGAAGGCGCCGGAGGCACCTAGTGCTGCCACGCCGCTCCAGAGCGTGACGTGGCCCCAGAGGTTGTAATTAAAGCGCTCCCGGGCCGGTGCCGTCGTGCCCACTTCGGTCATGCTGCCTGAACCCAGGTTGACCGTGTCCTTGGGTTTGTCCACGGTCGTGTCCTTGGGTTTGTCCACGGTCGTGTCCTTGGGTTTGTCCACGGTCGTGTCCTTGGGTTTGTCCACGGTTGTGTCTTTGGGCTTGTCCACTGGTGTGGTCTTCGCGACCATGCCCATGGATTTTTCGGCCGCCTTCATCAATTCGGCCGCCGCCACGGGCAGGGCATCGATGAGGGCCGCTTGGCCGCCTTCGATTTTTTTGCTTACGCCCTGGAGCACCGTGACCTTGTCCACATCCAGGAGCTTCAGATTCAAAAGAAAGAGATCGCCGAACTGACTGATGTTGCCCAGGACCACCCAGCGCACGCCCAAGGCCCCGCCAATCTCGGCGATGCAGGATTCGTCGTTGCAGCCCAGTAGCTGTTTCTGCGTTTCCATGTTCAGGGCGGCCCGGATATCGCTTTTGCCGATGACCTTGTAGTTGCCGCTGGCGCGGATGTTGTTAGCCAGCATGTCGCCCAAAGCATCCATTTGCTCTTGCGTCACACCGCCCTTGGAAGCGAAATCCATGACCGCCACGGCCACCGGATCGTCGGCCAAGGCCAGATTGGGAGACAAGGATAAGACCATCACGAGAATTGCAAAGAGGCTCACAAGGCGCATTGATTCTCCTGGGTAAAGTATGCGGTCGATTTTAGACGGGATGTGGCAGATGGGCAAGGGGGAAGGCTAATTCTGCAGTTGAGCGAGATGCGTCAATTGAGTTCCTGCATTCAGGTTTTTAGTTGCTGAGTTCGCTTCGTAAGGTGTCTACATGCCAGATGCGAACCTGCGGGCCGCCCGCCAGGCTCAGGTCCCCGTCGACCCAGGTGGCCAACCAGTTGCCGTTGGGCGAGAACTCCATGCGGACCCTGTTAGCCTCGGGCCCGCAGTCCCGAGCGCCGGTGTATTCAAAGCCGAATTCGGGGTGAAGGCGGATTTCGCTTCTGCCGTTTGCCGTGCAATCGATGGCGAAGAAATCGTGGATTCCGTTCGGCCGACAGGCCAGGTCGCCGTAGAGGCTGTCTCCGGATGCAGTGCTTGGTTCCCACCAGCCGCTGTTGCCCTCTTCTTCCACCCATGGCCAAACAGTGAAAGTGTCTTGGTAGTCCATATCTTCTTCGTGTGCCGCCGCTAAGTAGCTTCCATCTGGACATAGGGCTGTTGCGTGGACATGGGTGTCGTTAAGAAAGTCCCCGGCTGCTAGGGTGTCCCCGATAGGATCCTGAAGGTTCCATATTTCAACCCCGGCTTTGCTGGCAGCGCCATCGGTCGAGATGGCCAAGTGCCCGAGGTTGGTTGAATCCAAGCTGTCGCTCAGGACCAGATCCGTGGCGTTGCCAAGCGGGGTGACAAGCCGGGCTGAGTTTTCGTCAATGTCATAGATCTTCCCGTAGTCGTCACCGGTTTGGATGACAGCCGCCAGGAAATGGCCGTCGATGACGGCGCAGCGCAGGCGGTCCGGGACTTGTCCGGCGTACATTTCGATGAGGCTGCCATCGGTCCAATTGCCTGTCGTCCAGGTCAGGTCGCTCAGATATCTGGACCCGTCTTCATCCATGAGTACCACGAGCCGATCCAGGCCATCCATCAGGCAGACCCCGAACAAGGTGAGGCCGAGGGCACTCGGGTCCAGATCCGGGACCTCCCGAAGTTGGGTGAGCGGTGCCAGATGATCCGACTGGGCCATGCTCCAAACCCCGACGCGACCGGAGGCGCAGGCGACAAGCAAGTAATCCAGTCCACCATTTGCCGGGGCCCAGTTCAGGTGAATGGGGCCGGCGCAGCCGGTGTCCATCTCGATGGCCCGATAGATGGTGTTGCATTCGGCCCGGTTCCAGGTGCAATCAAGCGAGCAGGAGGCATCCAAGACCTCGGCGGGGAAGCCCAAATCGGCGCAGCTTTTGGTCAGTGGAGCCACCCCGCTTTCACATTCCTCGTCGCCATCCATCCGCCCGTTGCCGCAGCCTATGCAGTCGCTGAAATCAAAACTCAAGCAGTCGGCGGCGCAAGCGATCTGTCCCCCGTCGAAGCCCGAGGATTCGCAGGTGACTTCGTTGTAGAGCGCATCTTCACAAACCTCGTTCAGTTCGGGGTTGATCTGTTCGTTGCCGCAGGCGTAGCAGTCTTGAAGATCGAGGCTGCAGTCGGCATTGCAGCTCAGCGAGCCGCTGATGTAGTCGGGGTCGTAACCCTGGCAATCGGTGTAGGGCATGTCCTGGTCGTCGCATTCCTCATCTTCGTTGGTGCTCCCGTTGCCGCAGTTGTGGCAGCCCGACAAGTCGAGCTCGCATGCTGCCGTGCATCCCAAAATGCCATCAAAGAAGCCTTCATTTGAGCAATAATAATCTGTCGGTACGGGCGGGGTGGCGCTGAAGTCGCAGAGTTCATCTTCGCCGATGATTAAGTCACCGCAGTTGTGGCATCCGGAGCTGTCGATTTGGCAGTCTTGAGTGCAATCCAAAGATCCGCCCACAAAACCCCAATCTTCACAAGAGTTTCGGTTTTCCGAATAGACCGGCCCTTGGGGGTCGCAGATCTCGTCGGTGTTCAGAATGCCATTCACGAAGCAGGTAATTTCTTGGTCGCCTCCTGCGTCCACCCCGGCATCTTCGGCGGCATCAAGCCCCGCGTCTGCGCCGCCGTCCTCACCCGCGTCGAGTCCGGCGTCCTCTTGGCCTCCATCGGTGACCAGCACGCAGGTGGGCGGGTTCATGGATTCGATGCAGGCCAGGCCCGGCTTGCATTTCCAGCCGGATGAGGCGTTGCCCAGGCAGGGTTGGTTCAGGTCTCCTTTTTCTGGCAGGAAAACGTCGCAGCTTGAAAGGAGGAAAAGAAAGAGCACGATGCCCAGTGTTGAAAGTGGTCGTTTCATTTCACCACCTCCCACTGAGACCGAAGACGAAGCCGCCGTCTTGCGTTGGGGCTGCACTCACCAGCAGGCTCGTGTCCTCGGGCTCCATGGCCCAGAGTATGAGACCCGTGGTCACCAGGGCCGCGCCCAGGCCGAAGCCGGTCCACATGACGCCCGCCATGGTTTCGCTCTTGCTTTCGGCTTCCAGGTCACCATTCTCGTAATCGTTGCCGTATTTGCCGGCAAGGCCCGCGCCTATGCCGCCGACAGCCAGGCAGCCCACGCCGCTCCAGAGGGCGACATGGCCCCATAACACGTAGGGATGCATGGGCTTGGTTTTTCGCTCGGCGGGTTTGTGTCCCGTGGCCGGGGCGGCCTTGGTCATCAGTTCGTGGACTGTCTCACCCAGGATATCGATCAGGGCCGATTGATCGCCCCGGACCATGCGAGCCACTGCGGCGACCACCTTGACCTGCTCGGCGTCTAAGATTTTCAGGTTCATCAGAAAGCTCTTGTCGAAGCGGCCGGCGTTGCCCACCACAATCCAGCGGGCTCCCAGGGCCCCGCCCAATTCGGCAACACAGGAGGTGTCGTCACAGCCCAAGAGCGAACGTTGGTTTTCCAGTTGCAGGGCGGATTTGATGTCGTTTTTTCCGATGACTTTGAAAGGACCCATCGAGGCGATCTGCGCCGAGAGCAGATCACTCAAGGCGTCCATTTGCTCCTGGCTTACGCCCCCCTTGGAGGCGAAATCCATGACGACGATCGGGATCTTTTCATCCTGGGCCCTGGTGGGTACGGGAAAGCAGATAAAGGAAAGCGAGAGCAACAGGGTGACGATGGGGATGAGTCGCCTTGTCATGGATCCTCCAAAAAAGCGTGTGATGCTTCGATTGTAGTCGTCAGGGCTTTGGCAGGCAAGATCCAGCTCCTGTTGAGTGGACACTGACTTGACCGCGGCCCACGCTCTGCTAAGGTCGGCTCAGACGATTAGGGAAACCCCATGCACCTGGACCAAGAACAAGAGATCCCCCAGAAGCCGAAGATGACTGGCGTTTTGTTGTTTGTCGGTCTTTTCATATTGGGCGTGTCGGTTCAGCAGACATTTTCGCTTGAGAATGGTGATCTCTTTTGGCATCTTCGCATCGGTGAGTTGATGATGGATGCGGGGGGGCTTCTTTCCCAGGACCCATTGACCTTCAATGCCGAGGGCAAAGCTTGGACCCAGCATGAATGGGGTGCCCAATTGATGCTGGCGGCGGTTCATCGCTTGGGTGGATGGTGGGGCTTGCGAATTTTGCGGGGCCTCTTGGTCGGGTTTACCCTGGCATTCTTGGCCTTGGCCTTTTGGCGCCGTTGCCCGCGGGCCGGTGCGGTGGTGATGGGACTGGCGCTATACTGGTTGCTCATCGAGCCCTTTTCTTCTATGCGACCCCACCTGATGGGCTGGTTGCTTTTGGCGATCGGCTATTACCTGTTTTTGTCGGTGCAAGGGCCTTGGCGCAAGCTGCGCTGGTTTGGCTTTGTCTTCTGGCTGGTGGCATGGGTGAACATTCATTCAAGCGCTGTCATTGTGCCCGGTCTATGTGCTTTGGCCGCGGCGGAAGTTTTGATCCGGATGATGGTTTTACGGCGTCGGAATTCTGATTTGCTTTGGCATTGGATTCGCATGGGTGCGCTCAGCGGTGCCGCCGTGCTCTTGCAACCTGCCGGCCTTGATCTGGCATTTTATGTTATGGAGACCCAGGCCCTGAACAACGTCGCGAGTAGGGAATGGCTTCCTTTGTTCAGGCTGGATGTTTGGCAGGGCAATTCGCATCTGATTACTTTTTTTGTCATGCTGAGTGCTTCAACCCTCCTCGCTTCTTTTCTGAGCTACCGACGCAAAGAGCCTGGCGATGCTTTCCCTCTGGTTTTGCCTGCCTTGGCTGCTCTCTTTTTTGCCTTCAGCACCCGGCGCATGCTTTTTTTGACGTATATCCCCATCCACCTGGTGCTTCGGGAGGCGCATGCCTGGTTTCTGTCCAGGCGCGATACCTGGCAGGGCCTGCTGAAGCGTCGCTGGTTAATACCCCTGCTGGCCGGTCTGGTGGTGATCTCGGTCTTGGCGTGGTCGTTTGAGCGGCGGCCCGGCCCCTTGGAGCCTGGACCCTTCGCTCCGGGATGTGTGGCCGAAAAGGGCGTGGCCTTTCTGCAGGATGCCCAAATTCAGGGGCGCATGGTCAACATCGACTATTGGGGTGGTTTCTTGGCCTACTATCTGCATCCGCGATACAAAACATTCATCGACGGGCGCTGGTTGATGGTTGGGCGTGAGGCCTTCAAAGATATGGTTGCCATGATGACTCACGAGCCGAATATGGAGTCTCTGGCCGACAAGTATGGCATCGATTTTATTGTCCAACCCGTCGAGGTCTGGTCCAGGGTTCTCCCGCCAGATCCAAATCGTTGGGTGCTGGCCTACCAGGATGAAATGACCGTCATTGCGCTACGTCGTGGCGATCGCTTCGACGAAAACGCCCGTCGCGTCTGTGCGTACTATGCAAGGCATCCCGAGCAATCTCTTCATGCTCGTTGGGCAGATCTGACCCATCCGGCCTGCCAAGAGAGGCCCTGTGTTCGAATTCCCTCCTTGAGAGGAAAACCGCCCCGGTGATCGTCAAGCGGGGCTTTTTGGGAGCGCGAAGCAATGCATGAAACTCAGTTTAAAATTCGCTCAACCCAAGTGGACTCCTTTGGTCATTTGAACAATGCCGCCTACTTGGAGATCTATGAGTGGGCGCGATGGGAATGGGCCGAGGATTTCGGCATGGGGCTTGAGGCTCAGGCAAAGGAAAAACGCATCGGTCCGGCTGTTTTGCATGTGGATTTGTCCTTTTTCAAAGAGCTCGTCATGCATGAGACCATTACCGTTCGGACTTGGGTCGACGGCAACGAAGGCCTGAAGGGCTTTGTCTGCCAGGAGATGATTAAGGCCGATGGCGCGGTGGCCAGCCACATGCGCATGACCTTCGTTATGTTTCATTTGGATAAGCGCCGGGTCGTGTCCATGCCCGAGGCCATGTTGGCCAATGGTGATGCCGATGCGGACTATGCGGCCATGCGTCGCGCTCAGCCCCGGTCCGTCAAAGCCGCCAGTCCCTGTCAGAAAGACTGACTATTTTTTTAGCGTGACCAGGGTGGCCCCCCAGGCCCCCCCGGCACCATCCGCCAATTTGTAGCTTTCGACTTCGGACAAGCGGTCCAAGATGGCGTGCACCGAGCGCCTGAGTGCGCCCGTGCCCTTTCCATGCACCACCCGCACCTGCAGGATGTCCTTTTCGCGGCATGCTTGCAGGTAGTTGGGCAGCAATCCCTTGAGTTCACGGGGGTGGAAAGTATGCAAATCGAGGGTGCCGTCGATGGGGATTTCAACGGTTTCGATGTCACCATCGATGTCGTTTTGCTTGCCGTCTTTCATGTCGTCGTTCATGTCGTCCAAAACCAGCCCTCCCGGGGCAATAGAAGACAATTCTTGTCGTGTTACGATATTCCTTGCATTCGCCGAGTCGGCGGATATATCTGCCAGGATAGCACAATTCGATTCCGCAAAATGATGGAGGTACAGCATGTCGGACATTCGACCCTTTCCCGGACTTCGCCCTCGACCGGATGTTGCGGCTCAGGTGGCCAGCCCGCCATACGACGTATTGAACTCAACCGAAGCGCGGCAGATGGCGGCCGAAAACCCCCTGAGCTTTCTGCATGTGGTCAAGGCCGAGATCGATTTGCCGGAAGACGCCGACTTACACGGCGAGGCGGTTTACACCAAGAGCGCTGAAAATCTGCACAAGCTCATCGATGAGGGTGTGTTGATTCAAGACAGCAAACCCTGTTTTTACGTCTACCGGCTGAAGATGGGCGAGCATGTGCAGCATGGCCTGGTGGTGGGCGCAAGCGTAGATGAATACGAGAAGGGGCTCATCAAGAAACACGAATTCACCCGGCGGGCCAAGGAAGATGATCGAGCCCGACATGTGGAGGTCTTGCAGGCCAACGCCGGGCCCGTGCTCTTTACTTACAAGGCCAGTGATCGGGTGCGAGACCTGGTGGCCGGGATTTGCCGGGCCGGCGATGCGACCTATGACTTCGAGGCTGCCGATGGCGTGGTGCACAGCCTTTGGGTGGTGGATGAGGCCGCGACCATCGCTGAAATCCAGAAGGCTTTTGCAGAGGTGAAAGCGCTCTATGTGGCAGACGGCCACCACCGCACGGCCTCGGCCTTTCGGGTGCGCAACATCATGCGCGACAAGAATCCAAAACACACGGGCGACGAGGCCTACAATCATTTCCTGGCTGTTGTTTTCCCCGACGACGAGCTGCAGATCATGGGTTACAACCGCGTTGTCAGGGATCTGAACGGCTTGGACAAGCAAGCATTCTTGGATCGGGTGAGCGAGAAGTTCGACCTGCGTGAAGATGCTTCGGCGGAGCCTGTGGGTGGCGGCCATTTTGCTATGTTTTTGGAAGGAAGCTGGTACGGCTTGGTCGCCAAGGAAGGGAGCTTCCCGGCCGACGATCCGGTGAGATCCCTGGACGCGGCCATCCTGCAAGAAAACCTGCTGGCGCCGGTTTTGGGCGTGGCCGACCCCCGCTCGGACGAGCGCATTGATTTCGTGGGCGGCATCCGGGGTGCCAAGGAACTGGAGAAACGTTGCGGCGAGGACATGCAAGTGGCCTTCGCTTTGTACCCGGTGAGTGTGGCCCAGCTCATGGCCATCGCCGATGCAGACGCGGTCATGCCGCCCAAGTCCACCTGGTTTGAACCCAAGCTGCGTTCCGGCTTGGTCGTGCGTAAAATAAGTGACTGAAAATCTCATAAATAGGAAAAGGAGTTAGACCATGTTGATCCTGATCTCAGACGCATTCGACGCAAGCCTGGCCGAGAAGCTCAAGCGCTTCGGCGAGGTCACAACGGATAAGGACCGCCAGGCCGAGGCCGAGGTGATTCTGATTCGCTCCAAGACCAAAGCCACCAAAGAGTACATCGACGCCGCGCCCAAGCTGAAGCTCATCATCCGAGGCGGTGTGGGCACCGACAACATCGACAAGGTCCACGCCAAGGAAAAGGGCATCGTGGTGCACAACACGCCCAAGGCCTCCTCCATCGCCGTCGGTGAATTGGCCTTCGCCCTGATGCTGGCCGTGCCGAATCGGCTCATCGAGGGTCACAACAGCATGAAGGAAGGCAAGTGGATCAAGAAAGAGCTCAAGCGCACCGAGCTCTATGGCAAGAAACTTTGTCTGGTGGGCGTCGGCAACATCGCCACCGAGGTGGCCATTCGCGCCAAGGCCTTTGGCATGGAGCTTACGGCCTACCGTCAGTCGGACAAGCCCTACGAGCACGCGCTGGTGAAAAAGGATCTGAAAGAAGCAGTCGCCGGCTGTCAGTACGTGTCTTTGCATCTGCCCAAGACCGAAGCCACGACCAACCTCATCAACAAAGAAGTCATCGACGCCATGGCCGACGGTGCCGTGTTGGTCAACTCGGGCCGCGGTGCCACCGTGGATGCCGATGCCGTGGTCGCCGCCTTAGAGAGCGGCAAACTGGGTGCTTATGCCACCGACGTCTGGCCCAGCGATCCGCCCAAAGACGACTACCCCATTCTCAAGGCCCCGAACGTGGTCATGCTGCCCCACCTCGGTGCCTCTTCAAAAGAGAACCTGCTTCGCATTGGTGAAGAAGTGGTTCAAATCATCGACGGTTTCTTGAAGGGAGACAAGTGATGAGCCGAATTTTCAATTTTGCAGCCGGTCCTTCCAATATGCCTCTGAGCGTCTTGGAAAAAGCACAGGCCGACTTCGTGGACTATAAGGGCGCTGGCATGAGCCTGGTGGAGATGAGTCACCGGGGCAAGCAATACGACGCCGTGCACAATGAAGCCATGCAGCTCGTCAAAGAGCTTTACGGCTTGCCGGACAACTACAAGGTGCTCTTCGTCCAGGGCGGTGCCACCTTGCAGTTCGCCATGATCCCCATGAACTTTTTGGGCGAGGGCCAAAGCTGTGATTTCACGGTGACCGGTTCCTGGGCCAAGAAGGCTTACGCTGATACGAAGAAGCTGGGCAAGGTCAACGTGGTTTGGGACGGCAAGGAAGATAATTATTTGAACCTGCCGGATCCCAAAGGCCTGAAGTTGGACTCCAATGCGGCCTACCTGCACATGACCTCCAATGAAACCATCGGCGGCATCCAATGGCAGGACTTCCCGGATGCGGGCAAGGTGCCTATCATCTGCGACATGTCTTCCGACTTCGTCAGCCGGCCTGTGCCGGTAGAGAAGTTCGGCATGATTTATGCCGGTGCGCAGAAGAACGCGGGTCCAGCGGGCGTGGGCATCGTCATCCTTCGTGAAGACCTGCTTGAGCGTTGCCCTGAAAACCTGCCTGCCTACTTGAACTACAAGACCCATTGGGACAAGGACTCGATGTACAACACCCCGCCGGTCTTCGCCATTTGGATGCTCAAGTTGGTCATGGAATGGCTCAAGGAGCAGGGCGGTTTGGCCGCGGCCGAGAAAATGGCCACCGAGCGCAGCGGCATCGTCTACGACGCCATCGCCAAACATCCGGACTTCTACAAGTGCCCGGTGCCTGAGCATTGCCGCTCCAAGATGAACGTGGTCTTCCGCATGCCCACCGAGGATCTGGAGAAGCAGTTCGTGGCCGAGGCTTTGGCTCAGGGCATGAGCGGCTTGAAGGGTCATCGCTCCGTCGGCGGTTGCCGCGCTTCGATCTACAACGCCATGCCCATGGAAGGCGCCAAGGCTTTGAGCGATTTCATGGACGAGTACGCCAAGAAGAACGGCTGATAGGTATTCAGCGTCCACCCCGGAAGAACCTCATCGCCTGTCGGCTCGAGAACCTTTCGGGGCTCTTATGTGCGGCCGGAACGTGCCGTCAGAAACCGCCGGCACAACCCGGTCCTTATGGCACCCTCTTGTGGAATCTTTGGCACCTTTACGCTGCCGGTTTATCCGACAGCTACCCTCCGTGTGGCACTTTTACGGGAGCCCAGGATGGTTCCTGCCGCGTTTCTTGCGGCAGGAACCATCCCGGGCCTCGCACCCATGCGCCGTTCACCCCCGGGGTTTTTCGTGACAATTTCTTCAGTGTGCGACAAAAGAGTTACACACGCTTTGGAAATACGTTTGCGACTGGGAGGTCTCGATGGTCCGTCATGTTTCGTTCGTGCTCGCCTTATTGCTGCTCACCCCCGCCACGATTTGGGCACAGGCCGGCCATGAGCGCATCGAACAACAGGCTGAGCATTTTTACGCCCGGGGCTCATATCGCCGCGCCCACGAGCTGTACAAAAAAATGGACGCCAAACAGCTGTCGCCTCACAAGGCGCGCTGGGTGGATTTTCGGCTTGCCGACACGCTGTGGCGTTTTCAGTCCGAAAAACAGGCGGATCAAAGCAAGCTGAATCAGGCCGTCGCCTCTTTGAACGCCTTGATCCGTGAGGTCAAACGAGAGAGCGAACGGGATCGGGTCTGGGCGGAAGCCAACGAGTCCTTGGGTGATTTGCAGTGGCTGCGGACGGACAGACGCTCCTGGTATTCGGCCTGGAGCCACTACCAGAAGGCCCTGGAATGGTGGGCGGGCGCGGCCGATGTCGAGTTGGCCCGTAAGCGCTACATCGCCCTGGCTTTTCGCTGCGCCGCGCCTCCCTGGCGGAAGTCGTCTTATTATTACGGCTACCACGGCAACTATCTGCCGCTGCCTGTCGTGGAAAACCTGCTGCAGATTGTCTCAGACCAGGGACATCGGGCGCAGGCCCAATTTCTCAAGGCCATGGGCCTGCGTTATCAGGGTGGCAACCACGCGCAACGCGCCCGCGTCCCGGAGGCCTTTGAAAAGGCCCTGCGCTTCGGCAAGGGCACCGATTGGTACGACGACGCGCTTTATCACTACGCTCAGCATCTGGAGAGCGAGGGCCGTTTTTCGCAGGCCAAAGACGGCACATGGCGATCCGAAATTGACTACCCGGGTGCCCTGGCTCTCTACCGACGAATTGTACGTGAATTCAAGAAAGGCGAGACGCGCTACTTCACGAAGGCGAAAGAGCACATCAAAAATATCACGCGCGCGGATCTGTCGCTGTCGGTCTCGCATGTCTTTTTGCCCGGCTCGGAGATCCAACTCAGCCTGGGCTGGCGCAACATCAATCGCATCGAGCTTTCGGTCTACCGCGTGGATCTGACCCGGGACCTGGCCTTTCGTCCCCGGGACGGCTCCGGATCCTGGCTGCAACAGATCGATATCGCCCGTGGGAAAAAGGAACGTCGTTGGACCTTGTCGACCGGAGATTTGGGCAAACATCAGCCCGGCGGCAAGAGCATACATTACGAGGGCAAGCTCGCCACCGGCGCGTATGTGATCGAAGCCAAAAGCCAAGGCCTCGTTCGGCGGGATCTGATTCTGGTCAGCGATACGGCCGTGGTGATCAAGAGCGCAGGCAAAAAAGCCGTTGCGTATTTCTGCAACGCCCTGGACGGATCGCCGCTCGCCGACGCCCAGATTGCCTTGTGGCAGCGCCACTACGTCAAGGGAAACTGGGCCTGGAAGCGCCAGCAAATCAATACCGGCGCGGACGGTCTGGCCCGATTTCAACTCGACGGGAGCAATTCGTCCACCGAGCTCTTCGCCGCGGGCCGCTTGGGCGACCGGCAGGCCTTCTCAATCGGTTACGCCAGATCGCCGGACTCTTCACTCAAGTGGAAAATCTACGCCTTCACCGACAGGCCGGCTTATCGTCCCAAGGACGAGGTGCAGTGGAAAATCATGGCGCGTACCCACGACGGAGCGACCTACTCGACGCCCGCGGGCCAGATGGTGGAATGGGAGATCACCGGACCGCGCGGTGCCAAGAAGGCGGCCGGCAAAGCCAAGCTCAACGCCTTCGGCAGCGCCTGGGACAAGCTCAAGCTGAACGCGGAGATGGCGCTTGGAGAATACCGGATTTCGTTTTGGACCCAGGGGCGAGATCGTCATGTGGGCTCGGCGACCTTGTTTCGCCTCGAGGAGTACAAACTGCCCGAGTTCTCCGTATCGGTCCAGGTGCCCCAACAGGCCGGCCGATCCAAAATTTTTCGAACGGGCGACCGCGTGGAAGCCGAGATTCAGGTCGACTACTACTTCGGCGGTGCGGTGAGAGACGCCGAGGTGGAGGTGATCGTCACCCAGAAGCCCTATTACGCGATTTGGCGGCCGATTCGTGACTATCCCTGGTACTACGGGGACATCGATCCGCAGGCCCATACCCACTACGGCTACAGCTCTCAGATTAAGCGCGAGAAAATCAAGACGGACGCGGCCGGCAGGGCGATCGTGCATTTCGATACGCCGCTCGGCGCTCGCCAGGATCTCGAATACCGAATCGAAGCGCGAGTGACGGATTCCTCCCGCCGTGAGGTCGTCGGCGCGGGAACGGTTCGGGTGGCCCGGCAAGCCTTTCGACTCTTTGCCCAGCCTCAGCATTTGCTTCACCGGCCCAAAGACCTTGTGCACGTCGACTTCCGTGCTCGTGACGCCAACGACCAGCCGGTTCAGACCAAGGGCACCGTGACCGTCACACGCAAGCGCTGGCGAGAGGTATGGCTTGATGCCAAGGGTGGAGTGATCGAGGGCGCCGCCTTGCGGGGCGCTCGCAAACAACACAAACAATTTCCGCCCGTGGGCTGGCGTTTCAAGTCCCGTGGCTACGTGCAGGAAAAGGTGCTGGAACGCAAAGTCCGCACCGGCGCCAAGGGCGATGCCGAGTTTGTCTTCAAGGCCCCAAAGGAGGGTTTCTACTCGATCCTCTGGCGCTCGCCGCAGAAGGGCCGTTCGCCCATCGAATCCCAGACCGCGGTCTGGGTGGCCGACTCGAACAGTTCCGATCTTGGCTACCATCACGGCGGGCTGGAAATCGTGGTGGACAAAGACACCTTCCAGGTAGGCCAGAAGGCCCGCGCCTTGATCTGCTCAGCTCATCCCGGCCGCTGGGTGCTATTTTCCGTCGAGGGCGACCAGCTATACGACCTGCGCTTGATGCATCTCAAGGGCAACGTGGGCATGGTCGAGCTGGACGTCGTCGACGCGCATGTGCCCAACGTGTTTCTGGCGGCCGCCTCGGTCCACGACAAACAGCTTCACAGCGTGCTCAAGCAAGTCGTGGTCCCGCCCAATAAGCATTTTCTGCAAGTCGATGTGAGCGCGGACCGTCAGACTTACAGGCCGCGCCAGAAGGCCCGACTGAAAGTCTCCGCACGGGATTACCAAGGCAAGCCGGTTCGGGCCGAATTGTCCCTGAGCCTGGTCGACGAGTCTATCTTTTACATCCAGTCGGACTATGCACCCGATCCCAGGCAATTCTTCTTCGGTAGCAAGCGCGGTGATCAGGTCGTGACCCAAAGCACATTCAATTTCAAGCAATACATCCGAATGGTGGACACGGGCAAAGGCCTGGTGGACGAGCGGCTGGTCAAGCAGCAGTTGGCCCAAGCGAACCTGGAGGCGCAAGAGCCATTGCGCGACATATCCGGCGGCGATGACATGGATCGCGAGCAAGTCATGCCGATGGCCAAGCAGGCCCCCTCTCGTTCCTCTCGCGGCAGAAAGCGCTTGGCAGAGTCCAGCAAGAGCGCCAAACTGGCGGCACCCGAGTTGATTGCGCCGCCACCGGGAGCGCCGCCGGGAGACGCCGCCGCTGAGGCCTCGGTGATCGTGCGCACCGACTTTCGGGCCACCGCGCTGTTCGTGCCCGACCTGGTGACCAATGCCGCGGGCGTGGCCCGGGCCGTGGCCCGCATGCCGGACAGCTTGACGAGTTGGAAGGCGACCGTGCGTGCTGCCAGCGCCGAGGATCACTTCGGCGTTGCAACTTCTTCGATTCGCACGCGCCAGCCCTTGATCGTACGCCTGCAGGCCCCGCGCTTTTTCGTGGTCGGCGACGAGGTGACGATCTCAGCCGTGGTGAACAACAACACCGCCAAGGCCGTTCGGGCCAAGGTCAAACTGGCCGCATCCGGAGTCCGGCTGCTTGGCATGCCCGCTCGCACCGTGCGCGTCGCAGCCGGAGCGGACGCCAGGGTGGATTGGCGCGTGAGCGTGACACAGGCCGGCGATGTGATTTTGCGCACCTCGGCTCGAGGAGGGGGTCACGCCGATGCCATGGAGAAGCCCTTCGTCGCTCACGAGCACGGAATCGAAAAGACCCTGGTCAAGGCAGGCAAGTTGCGTGGCGACCGAGCGCGGATCAATGTCGATCTGCCTCCGCGCCGCAAGGGCTCGACCCGCATGCGGATTCAAATCACCCCAAGTCTGGCCGCGACCATGTTGGACGCCCTTCCTTATTTGATCGAATACCCTTACGGCTGCACCGAGCAGACCTTGAGCCGATTCTTGCCGGCGGTCATCGTGTCGCGAAGCTTGAAAAAGCTGGGCATTGCTCCACAAGACGTGATGCATAAGGTTTTTGGCGGCATCGAGGCAAAGCAGACCGGCAAGACCCACCCCAAGGGCAAGCGTGACATGAACGAGCTCGACGATGTGATCAAGGTCGGTTTGGCGCGCTTGATCGACTTCCAGCATGGCGACGGCGGCTGGGGCTGGTGGAAAAAAGGCGACAGCGATCGTTTCATGTCCGCCTATGTGGTCTGGGGACTGAGCCTGGCGCGGCAGGCCGGGCTCAAGTTTGATGGGCAGGTGATGAACCGCGGCGTTCATTACCTGGAGCAAGGTCTGGTCGAAGAAGAGTTGCACCTGGACCGGCAGGCCTGGATGCTGCACGCCTTGTCAAGCCACCACGCCCTGACAGGCCGCAAACAAGTACAAGGCTTTCAGCAAAAGGCTTTCGACAACCTGTGGAATCACCGCTCGCAGCTCGATGCCTATACGCTCGCCATGCTCACCCTGAGCGCGGTCAACTACGGCTACAAAGAGAAGGCCGGAATCCTGGTGGAGAACCTGGAGAACAACGTAAAACGCGACGAGGCGCCTGATCGCTCCGTGGTCATGCGGGGCCCGGACGACAAGCGCAAGCAAGAGACGATGGCGACCGCGCGTTGGGGCAGCGACGGATTCTGGTGGCGTTTTTCCGAGGGGCCGGTCGAATCGACCGCTTTCGTGCTGAGGGCGCTCGTGGCCTTCAATCCCGATCACCCGCTTGTCGAGCCGGCCGTCAACTGGCTGGTCAAGAATCGACGCGGCGCCCAGTGGACCAATACCCGAGACACGGCCATCGCCGTGCTGGCCTTGAGCGATTTTTTGAAGGCCAGCGGCGAGCTCGGAAGTGGATCGGAGTATTCGCTCGAGGTCAACGGTCGGGTGGTGGCCAAGCGCAAGCTCAAGGTCAAGGAAGCCATAGCCGGGCCGAGCCATATTGACGTCGATCCCCGGCATCTCAAAACCGGAGCCAACCGGATCGTCATCCGCAAGCGCAAGGGAGCGGCTCTGTATTTCTCGGTCCGGTCCGACTTTTTCAGCCTGGAAAAACCCATCGCCCCTGCCGGGCACGAGATTTTCGCCCGCCGGCAGTACTATCGCTGGCTTGGCCGGCCATCTCTTCTTAAGGGGACGGTCCACGAGCGCAAGCCACTAAACGACAAGGATCACCTGATAAGCGGAGAGCGGGTAGAGGTCGTGGTCACCGTCGAGACCAAGAACGATTACGAGTACCTCGTGTTCGAGGATCTCAAGCCGGCAGGCCTGGAGGCGGTCGCCGTACGAAGCGGCAAGCCTCTTTACGCCCGCGAACTCCGCGCGAACACCGTCAATGAAAGCTATGGGGCCGAGAAGGCCGGAAAAACAAAAAAATCCAGAACGCTCGCCCTGAGCCCGGCGGGATTCGATCGCAGGGACTACACGGGTCGCTCGCATCTGGTGCACCAGGAACTCAGGGATCGCAAGGTGGCGCTGTTCGTCGACAAGCTCGAGCAAGGCATCTGGGAGTTGCGCTATGACCTGCGGGCGGAGGTGCCGGGCTATTTCCACGCGCTGCCCTTGATGGGTTCCGCTATGTATGTGCCTGAGCTTAAGTGCAATAGCGCGGAGATCCGGATGACCGTTTACGATCGGGAGTGAGGATGCCCCAGTAAGACATTCGGGTTAGTACCGCATTCCTTTGGAATTGCATTGGAACCTCTAACACCGCATTCCTTTGGAATGCGGCATAAGAGGTTCTGCTGGGGTGGTCGATGCGGTTGGCGTTGGGTCAAAGGGGCGGGTTGTCTCTGGGTTAGAACCTCTAACACCGCATTCCTTTGGAATGCGGCATAAGGTGTTCTACTGGGGTGGTCGATGCGTTTGGCGTTGGGCCAGAGGGGCGGGTTGTCTTGGATTGAGAACACCTAATACCGAAAAGTACTAGACATGAAGAAGTAGACGTAACTCTGGGTCAGGGGGACCCGGGTGAAGGTTTGCTCTTGGCTGGCCAGTTGGCCGGCTGGGTCCACGGCTTGTACGTCGTGACCCGAGCCCCGGGCGTAAAGCATGCCGATGCGGGTGAGGGTGTGCTCGCTGGAATAGCCGGCCGCGAAGGTGCCGCCGAACATGTGGACGCGGGCCGGGGCCGGGGCGGTCAGGGTTTGATTGCCGGGGATTTCTGGCGCGGATGAAAAATTTGTGAAGCCGCCCATGGCCACTGAAAAACGATCCAGAAAGAGAAATTCGACGCCCAGGTTGCCGTTGATGACGAACTCGCGTTCCACCTCGGGGGCGATGAGCAGGGCGTTGGCGACGGCCTCATCCTGTACGTCGATCAAGGTGTAACTGACCGGCAGGTGGGCGCTGACGTCGGCGGCGATTTTGAAGACCTTGGGCCAGACATATGCGATGCCCACGCGGGCTTCGCCGTTGATGCGCGATTCGCTTTTGACTTTGCTGCCTTCGGGGGTGGGTATGAAGCCGACGTCGCCTAGGCCATCGGAGCGGGCCCTGCCGTAACGCATTTGGCCTCGAGAATAAATGGTCAAGGAGGGGGAGCGCACCATGGCACCCACGTACAGCTTGTTGGACAATTTCAACTTAGCCCCTAAGACGGCAAGCAGGCTGTCGTTGAAGAATTCCAGATCCATGGTGGCGTGGTGAAAGGCTGAGAATTCTCCGTCTATGAAGTCGCCCGCCACGAAGCTTGTCGCTTTGTCGGAGACCGAGCGGTGCACGAGGAAAACGGCTCCGCCTATGCTGAGTCGCCCCCCAAGGCGCATGGCGCCCATCAACCCGGCCCACAAGGTTTCGTCTACGTAGGAGCGGTTGTAACCGTAGCGCACCAGGCCCTCGATGGGATCGTTGATTTCTCCCTCGTCATGGGTGGAGTACTTGCGATAGCTGGGCACCATCAGACTCAGGCCGAAGGCATAGGGCCGGCGCCCGTGCATGTCGGTGCGGCCCAGGGCCTGGACGAAGCCGGTCGAAGAGGGCACCACGGTCAGCTTGCCCAGGGCGTCTTCGGGCATGAGCTCGTCCGTGCTCCCCACGGCGGAGTCCTGGATGCCGTAAAGGTTGGCGGAAAGACTCAGAGAAGTGTTGCGCACGTCCACGATGCCGGCCGGGTTGTACCAGCCGCCGGAGGGGTCGGCCGACAAGGCCGTGAAGGCACCGCCCATGCCCACCGCTTCGTCGCCCACGATGAAGTCCTGATAGTGCTGATCGTCGGCGGAAGCCTTGTTGGAAAAGCCCAGCAAGAGGCCGCAGCAGAAAAAACCGACCCAAATCTCGCGAGTTATGCTTTTCATACGTTTCATGCTTTTCATGAAGGCTCCTGCGCTCATGCATTTGTTGACGTTTTTGCTCAGGTAGAATTCACCTACTTCATGGTATGGAAGAGCGCCCCAAGGGTCAACCAAAGCCCCAGGCTGGTGACGATGAGGGCGCTTAGCACGGGCAGCCAGCGAGAGAGCTGTTGCACGCGTGCCCCCTTGCTGAAGCGTTCCAGCATTCTGCGCCCTTGCACCACCAGGATGCCGATGATCACGAGGGTGAAGGCCAAACCGGCGCTGAAGGCCACGAGCAGGCCCAGGCCCATGGCGATGCGACCCAGGTAAATGGCCAGCAAGAGCACCACGGTGGCCGAGGGGCAGGGCACCAGGCCGCCGGAGATACCCAGACCGAATAGTTCGCCCAGGCGCGGAGTCTCTTTGGGATGGTCATGATCATGACCGTGTTCGTGATCATGTTCATGGTGATGATCATGATGATGATCATGATGATGATCTTTGTGCCGCAAGCGGCTTTGCAGCATCCAGCCACCCATGATCAAGACCAAGATGCCCGCGGCCAAAGACATCCAGGGCGTGAGTTTTTCCGGCAGCACGTATTCCGAGGCCCAGAGGGCCACGGCCCCCAGGGCGAAGACGCTGGTCACGTGGGTGACCGTGACCACGGCGCCTAAGAGCACGGCGTGGCGCATGCGGCCCCGGCTGCCCACCAGATAGGCCGCGACAAGGGTCTTACCGTGGCCGGGGCTCAATGCGTGGAGGGCACCGAGGCCAAAGGCGAGCAAGAGCGCCAGGAGCAGCCCGCCCAGACTCAGGTTCCGATTGGCCAGGGCGGTTTTCAGTGAATGGGTCTCGTCTTCGAGTGGAGTCGCATGGGCGTGGCCATGCCCCGTCTCCTTCATCTCGGGCTTCCAGGAAAATCGCAAGGCCAAAGGCGCGCCCGTCTCCCCATTTTCCCAAACCAGGCGCTGGATGAATCCGCCCTGGTCGTTTTGTCGCAGGGCGGGTTCGGGTCCGCCGCGCTCCAGGAAGGCCTGCAGGATTTGCAGATCCTTCGCGGCCTGGATGCTGAGTTCGCTTTGGCCTGCTTCTTGTGGCCGGCTCTGGTCGGCAAGGCGCAGGCTGTGATGGCCGGCAGGGCAGGGCAGACGAGCCAGCAAGCGAAGGCGAAGCGGTGCATACATCTCCACCTGATCGCTCATCAAGTCCAGTTCCACGGGACCCCGCTGAGGGGTTTGCTTTTTGCCGTCCAACTCCAGGCGCAAGCCCGCATCGAAAAGAGCGACGAGATGGGCCTTGAGAGCCAGGACTTCTTTTTGGCTCAAGCTGCCGTCGGCGTTGGCATCGAAGTGTTGGCGAAGCCGCAAGGCGGGCAGGTCGCCCACGGTCAGCCACCAGGACAAGAGCAGGCCTTGTCTGTCGAACGAGATCTCAAGGTAGCGATTGCTGCTGAATGGGCGATATTCGACATGCGCCGAGCTCGGTCTCGGCACCAGGATGCAAGCCAAGCACAAGCACATGATGATGGCTGTTTTCGTGTTCGGACGGGGCATGATCTGGGTGTACATCCGGCGAGGCTTCGAATCAATCGCCTTGAGCAGGTTACTCGGTCAAGAAATAGGAAAAATCCGATATCATGCGTGGAATCATAAACTAAATTCCAAAAACCAAAGTGATATGAAAACGGCGTGAAAACGACGGGGTTATTCGCCAGTCAAAACCAATCGAGATGCCGAATACGGGCCATTGTATATTCACCCGGGTGCGAACAAAGGCAGTCCGCTCGGGAAGAAAGTCTCCGCCGACTCCCAAGCCGACTCCCAAGGAAGGTACTATGAACACAAAATTGGGAGTAGCCGCGGCGACCTCGCCGCAAAAGGCCAGGTCGCCGATAGTAGAACCTTCGACAACTAAAGACCCATAAAGATAGCGTTTCAACCAGAAGTCGGCTCCAATGCGGCCCAATCCCGCCCAGGTTGTGCCGACATGGGAAGCGCCGAATTCGGTTGTCAGCCCGGCGAATCCGAAGGAACTTTTCTTGAAAAAAACTCCGGCGTGCCGATACCCGCCGGGTGGTTTCCAGCTAACCGGATTGCCGTGTACCTCCGCAAAGGCCGCCTGCAGGCCGGGGTTCGGCTGGAACCCGGGATCATTTTCAGCGGCGACTGGTGTTTCGTTACGGCCTGGTAGAGCTGGCTCGTTCCAGACTGTTAAACGGTAGTCATATCGGAAAGAGCCTCGCGCTTTAATTAACGGAATTGCTGCTGGCTGGCTGCCCGCCTGCGGGATTCTCAGGTTCAATCCGCCGAAGCCGCTCGCCCCGATTTTACCGAGCAGCAAGTGTTTGGCACTCAGGCCCTGGATCACGAAAGGACCATCACCGTTCCAGGCTGAAATCCAGGCTCGGAAACTCGTGCTGACTTTGGCTGAACCGGGTGGGCTCGGAAAACAAACCGCGCCCTGTGGGAGTTTGCTGTTTTTCGAACAGCTGATTGGTTTCAGCTCTATTCCGTCCGGTGCCAGGCGGATTACTATTTCATGGTTGTCTGTATTTGGGGTTATATCGCGCGGGAAGAAAACCAATCCACCCGGGCAACCGGCCTGACCGACTTCAAAGGTTTGGGAAATCTCGCAATGGTTGTCGCTATCGCAAAACACTTCTACTTCGGGATTGACTAGCCGGCAACTGTCAAGATCGACGGGGGCTACCAGGCTCCAGGCCGGCCAACTCCGCCAAGGATCGGGCCGACTGGGCGGTGTGGCCGTTGCGGGCAGAGAAAACATCAGGGTTAGCAGGCAAAGTTGTGTTTTCAAATGGCGTCCTGGGCGTGGGTTTTTCTTAGTTCCAGATCAGTGTAGCGCCTGGATACATTTCGGTAAAGTCCGAGGGACTGAAACGGGGCCGGTCTCGACGATGGCGACGATGTGGGCATGATCTGGCGTAGATCCGGCGAGGCTTAGAATCAATCGCCTTGAAGGCCAAGGCCTGCTATTTTGTTGTCATGGCTCGAATGCTCCGCTGGCTGTTTTGTTTGTTCTTGACCCTGTTCATGTTGGCTTGTCCCCGGCGTGAACTTGAGCCGCCTCAGGTTGTGGATCCGCCTCAGGTTGTGGATCCGCCTCAGGTTGTGGATCCCCCCCGGGTCATTGACCCCCACTTGGCCGATGGGGGGATTGTTGAGGGTGGAGATGAGGGGGCGGATGAGGGGATGGCGCAGGCGTTGGACCCGGTTCTTGAGTCCATGTTGCGCGCGGCGGGGGAGGGTGCGGCTT